>NZ_DAMDAK010000032.1:15467-16193 GCF_032094055.1 Carnobacterium sp. | reverse complement strand
ACCCGGTAATTTTTCTTCTTCAATAGCTGTTTTTATATCGTAAGATAATTTTTTCCCAGCCGAACCAAACTCTACTTGCGCTAGATCTTTTTGATTCAGTCTTTTTAAGATGTCCGCCTCACTCATAGCAATATGCTTTGCTAAAGCAGCAGCTGTTTTTTGTTTATCTACCACATATTGAGGATCTTTAGGGTTATTTGACCATTTATCTGTGAAAACTGCGATTAATGAATAAGAAGTAGCATCCACAGCAATCGGATTTCCGCCTACATCATAAATGGCTCCTCTGTTTGCTTCTAGTACGCTACTTCTTGTATAAAGGTTATTAACATTTTGAGACAAGTTTTCCCCGTTAATTTCTCCTCTTACCATGATATAAGTAAAACGTCCTACAAATACCAAAAATAAAAACAAGGTACCAAAAAAAAGCAAGATTGCTATTTTTTTTCTGTTTTTTAAAGGGTTTTTATTTGTCATTTAGTAACATTCCTTACATTCGCTTCATTCATTTTTAACCCTTGACTATTGGCAATTTTATAAACACGATCATAACGAGATAATTCTTGAACTTCTTGTTCCAAATTGTCATTTATAGTAGTAATCGTTGCAATAGAAGAGTTAGTGTCTTGTAATGCACGGTTTGTGCTAGCAATACTTATTTCCAACGAGATACTTATTGCAACTAACGCAAATACAATAGACAACAATGCACCACAAAGTAGTTTT
>NZ_DAMDAK010000032.1:9962-15457 GCF_032094055.1 Carnobacterium sp. | reverse complement strand
TTTTTCAACTTTAGTTATTCCAGACTTTCTGGGAAGAGGTTTATGTATAGGTGTTTCTTTCGGCACAGCAACTGGCGATTGTAGCGGCAGTTCCACTTCTAGATTTCTAGCTAAGTTGTTATTCAACGGCATTTAGATAACTTCCTTTCTAACCTTACTTTGCAAGTTTTTATTTTCTTTGTTTTTCTGCAACTCTCAGCTTCGCGCTTCGAGCACGATTATTGATATCCAATTCTTCTTCATTAGGCAAAATGGGTTTGCGCGTGATCAGTTTCAATTCGGGTAAATAGTCGTCAGGGATAACCGGCAATCCTGGTGGCAATTCTGGGCCTTGTGCATGTTCTCGGAAAATCGACTTTACAATACGATCTTCCAATGAATGGAAAGTTATGGCACTTATTCTTCCGCCGACTTTCAATAAACTGATAGCTGCTTCTAAAGAATCTTCTACAGCAGACAGTTCGTCGTTCACAGCAATCCGAACAGCTTGAAACACACGTTTTGCCGGATGTCCACCTTTTCTCCTGGCTGGAGCAGGAATTCCTTCTTTAATGATATCAACTAATTCATTCGTCGTTTCAATTGTCTTTAATTCGCGTGCAGCTTCTATTTTACGGGCAATACTTTTTGAGAATTTTTCTTCTCCATAACGATAAAATATCCGGACTAAATCTTGATACGACCAAAAATTGATTACCTCTTTAGCTGTTAAAGGTGCATCTGTATCCATACGCATGTCAAGTGGAGCATCTTGGTGATAACTAAATCCCCGTTCCGCTTCATCCAACTGTGGTGAGGACACTCCTAAGTCATACAAAATGCCATCTACTTCAAAAACACCTTGTTCATTTAACGCCTCTTTAATAAAGCGAAAGTTTGATTTAATAAATGTGACCATTCCCTTTTCCACGTAAGCAGCTAAACGTACTTTAGCATTTTCAATTGCTCTTTCGTCTTGATCAAATGCATAAAGATGTCCTTTTTCATTTAATTGCGAAAGTAAGTATTCGCTATGCCCTGCCCCTCCTAATGTACAATCAACATAGATGCCATCTGGAAGGATAGACAGATTATCGACCGTTTCATGAAGCAAGACTGTTTTGTGATTAAATTCCGTCATTCTCATCCCACCTTTATTCAAATTCCGTGTGTTACTTTTTAATTAAAAACCAAAATCAATCATATTTTCAGCTATTTCATCAAAGGACTCTTCTGCTTCTGCTGAAAATTCATTCCATTTCGATTCGCTCCATATTTCAATTCGATCAGATACTCCAACAATGCGACATGTTTTTTCTAATTTGGCATGTTCTCTCAATGTTTGCGGGATATTGATTCTTCCCTGCTTATCTAGTTCACATTCTGTTGCTGCTGAATAAAAGAATCTAGTAAAAGCACGCGCTTCTTTTTTCGCCAGAGGAAGTTTTTTCAACTTTTCTTCGAGTATAGCCCATTCTTCTTCAGGGTATCCGAATAAGCAGCCATCTAAACCACGGGTCAAGATAAACTTCGCACCTAAGTCGCTGCGAAATTTAGCCGGCATAATTAGACGACCTTTTGCATCAATATTGTGCTTGTATTCGCCCATCAGCATAGCTATACTCCCCCCCACTTTTAGTAGACATTTTCAGTCTACCACAATGCCCCACTTTCCACCACAATTAATCGAAAGATTCCACAAAAAAAATAGATTATTAAATACTTGCTGAATACCAGTACGTTTTATGCCTATTAAAAGAAGAAAGCAGAGTGGGGACTGCTCCCAAAAAAAGACACAAAAAAACAACAAGATGTCAGAGAAAATGTCATCTTGCTGCTAAAAAATTAAGCTACAACCAAACTAAAAATATTCGCACTTACTAAAAAATAATAGGTCAGTATGGAAGATAAAAAAATAAATCGCCAATATGTTTTAAAAAAACGCTTGTAAATAATTTCGCCTTTTTTATAAGCCATTATCACCAAGATAATCATGCCTAAACTAAAAATAAAAATCAAAAAATAAGGAAAGATCGAGAAGTTAAATGTCTGTTTGCTCAAGATTTGAATCCCAAGCATTAAATAAGGTACCATTAAATCCGGTAATTTGATTTCTAATTGTTGTTTTCTAAAGTGCCGATTGATGCTTTTGTTAAATAACAATAATGTCACAATTGGCAATAAATAAAGGACACTAGTAGCAAAGGTAAAAGTAGACGCAGCCAAGACAGCCCTTCCTTTCCACATGCAGCTCTGCATGAATGATATTTTTATCATAAGTAACATTTTAATATATTTTCACACTTTTTTCAGCTAATTCCTTATTCAATTTAACTTAATTTTATCGTTTTGTATACCATTAAGTCGATAAAAACAGCAAAAAAAGTAAGAGAGAGAATAGAGAAAAGCTCTTTTCTTTTTTCTTCGACAACCTAACAATTTCAATTAATGTCTTATGAAGACCAATCATTAAAAAAAAATAATTTTTTGTAGTTCCTGCTTGTATTTTTTTAGAAGAGTTTTATTATGTTAACTAGTGACACTACAATTACAAAAAAATTGGTATAAGAGGTAACTTAAACCAGTTTTTAATCTAACTCCAGTTGTTTCTCATCAAGAAAATGAGTAATAGGGTTTATAGGTTAATGTGAAGTAATTAACAAATCTTAAAGAATAGGTAGGTATTTAGTTATGGACATCAATTTTACAGAAAAAGACCGTCAAGATATTGAAGAAACAGCTCAACATTTGTCGCTGACTAAAGAAGAGTATCTTTTAAATCTTCATCAAAAGAATAGCATTACTAAAACATCCTTAAAAGATTGGGAAAAATTTAGAGACTTTATTGATGACTATCATCATATGCTGGATAATTTATACGAGTATAATTACAAAATACAAGACTTAATAGAAGCAAACCATGACACAAAAGTAATTGATGCTATTCTCCATTTTCTAGATACTACCGTTAAAAACCCTATGATTCTGACACAGATTTACAATATTTATAAAGAAAAAAATGAAGAGCCACCTTCCGATTTTTAAAAGAAAGTAAAAAGAGCCCCTATTTCAAGAGGGGCTCTTTCCTTAATTTCATTATTTTTTATATAGGATAACAAGTAGTTTTTCTATATATTTACTTATATCGAACTTTAACCATACATTGCATTCAATTCATTTACATTTTTTCTTCATTACGCTTTCTCACAAAATTCGATCCCCATAAACCAGCTAAAGAAGTTACGATCATGCCTAATAACAAAGCAACAAATCCCCAAATAGAAGCTTTTGCAGTAGCTTTTGAGGCTTCTTCTGCTTTTACTCTAGCTTCTTCGATGGTTTGATCGATTTTCTGCTGCGCTTCTTCAATGCTTTGAGAAGCTTGGTTTAATTTTGTTTCCGCTTCTTTGGAAGCAGACTGTGCAGCATTATAGATATTATCCGTCGCTTTTTTAGCTTCTTCTTCGTTTAAATCCGTATTCGACTCTACAGCGTTAGCGATAGCATCTTTGTCAACAGAATCTGTAATTTTTTGTGATCTATTTTTTAAAGATTCCGTTGTAGAAGAAATAATTTCATCTGAGTTTTCAGGATTTACTGCTAACTCTTTTCCAGCTTGAACAATTTCCTCTGTTGCTGCGCTCAACTGATCATTGAGGTAATCTGGTTGTAATTCTGGGATATCTGTATCTTTCAATACATCATTAACTTGACTTTCCATTTCGTTAGTATCAACTTCGCCTACATTATCAACGATTTTGTCAAAACTACTTGAAACGACATCACTTGCGCTGGAAGCAACAGTAGCTACTCCCTTTCCAGTTACTGAAAATACGCTACCTAAAGCTGAGCCTACAGCTGAAAATACACCGGCAGTCAAATATGAAAGCATGATCAATAATACCAGTACACTTGTTGCCCAAGTTAGAAAACCATGGACTACTCCGACGCGACGTGAAGTTACTCCTGCTATAAATCCAGCAGCTATCAAGGAAAGTAAAAACGCGATAACCGTCCAAATGATTAAGCCTGTTCCAACACCGTCTAATGGGTTATTAGATGTAGGCTCGACTGTTCCAAAACCAATAGCTGATCCAATTAAAGAAAGCGTAAACAAAACCGCTAAAAATGTCACAACACCTGCAAAAACAGCAGGCCAAGAGATATTAAAACCAGCTTCTTCACCCTCCACTAGATACCTTCTGAAGCCCTTAGATCTATTTTCTTTCATTTTCCTTCAGCTCCTCTGTCTTAAAATTTATGAAACTATTTATGGCCTAAATTAAGCATAAAGCCTTTCATCTTTAATTTCAAACTTCCTGTTTTTGATTAAATTTCTTCAAAAAGAGAGTGGGACAAAAGGCGTTTAGACTCGAAACTTCTACCTCGCATACCATATCCCTAAGCAGCTAAAGCTGCAAGGGCTAAGGCAACTGGAGCGAATAAGCGCAGTATGGTCACCGACCATCGAGCATTATTCGTGAAGTGGACGTCGAGCCTGCCTTTTGGAGCATATTTAAGAAAAATAGTTAAGAAAAAGGTAAGAGGATGAGACTTATGTCTCATCCTCTTTAGCTAATTAATAATTTTATCTTTGCTATAAGAAAAGCGGGACAAGCCCGCCCTGACTCGAAAGAAATTTAGGAAAGCGACACTATGAGGAATGCTCAAGTGTCCACATATCTCTAAGCCATTAAAACGGCAAGAGCCCTAGCAAAATAAAAAAACTTCTTTGAGCCATGGTCTCAAAGAAGTTTTAGACTATTATCTCAGGATGAAGAAAATCAGCTGTATTAAGCTTCTTTGCTAACTACTTCTTTACCGTCATAATGTCCACATGCTGCACAAACGTGATGGCTTTTTTTCAATTCGCCACAGTTTGGACATGCGTTCATACCAGGTACTTCTAATTTAAAATGCGTACGACGTCTGTTTTTCTTGCTTTTTGATGTTCTTCTTTTTGGTACTGCCATTCTCTACACCTCCTTAAAGATTCCTTCTATTTCTAATTTGCTTACTTAGAAAAGAAGCTATGTTTTCTAATCTTACTCCCCATCATTTGATTCGTCTTTAAACAAATCTTTTAAACCAGCAAAACGAGGGTCCACCTTGTTTGATTCTTGTGCTGTTTTTTCTGAAAGATAATCTTCTTCAGATACCACAACCCAGTCATTTCCACTCGGCATCTTATGTTCTTTTTCTTCTTCTTCAGTAAATACTTGCATTGGAAGATTCAACAAGATAGCATCTTCAATTGCTTCAGATAAATCAATCAGATCTTTATCTAGATAAATCACTGTTCCATTCTCTTCTTCAATCGTATAATCTGCTACATGTTTTGGAACATAAATCTCATCTACCACTATTGATAGAGGTACTGATACTGGTTCTAATGATCTTGCAGAAGGTAGTGTCACATCTAATGAAACAACCATATGAAGCAAGATGTCAAATTCTTGAACACTCAGCTTTCCTTCCAAATGAATGGTGGAAACGTCTAATATTTCTTTTTCTCT
>NZ_DAMDAK010000032.1:4948-9952 GCF_032094055.1 Carnobacterium sp. | reverse complement strand
TTCATCAACGATTCTTTTAAATCAACTGTTTCAGAAAAAATAAGCGGTTCAAAGCGGTACTTTTGCAATTCGTCTAATGACCATTTCATTTTACATCACTCCTAAAGCAACAAAGGTAATTATACTAGTCTCCTGTACCTTTGTCAACGTATTTTACCTTACACCTAAAATCTTAATCCTCTAGTTTTCATTAGTATTTTCACAAAAAAACCAACGAATTTTATTTTTGTCTGAGAGGCTGTCTACGAAAATCTTGCGGCTTTGCTAAAGCAGAAAAACCTAAATTATAAACTTCGCCAGCTTTAATATCAAATTGCCATAAGGATGAATTTTTTTGCTGTATGTTATTAAGCAAGGGCAGATTACTCTCTTTTTTCATTTGGTTTAAAAAAGCTTGTCCTTTTTCATTAAAGCCTAAGATGTGAACAGCTTTAGGAGATTGCAATTCTTCCATCATTTCTTCTGTCTTTACATTCAATAAAATATAAAGGCACAAGCGTTGCAATCTAACCCAAGTATACCGTTTATTTTTAACTAATGAAATAAAATGATCGAAATTTTTTGCTTCCTTGCTTTTTTCTTTTAACCGGTATTCGATTCCTTCGTTCATTTGATAGATCGTCCTTAACTCCGCGACCGATTGTAAGGTTAGCTGATATTTTAGATAAGGCCAAAACGTTTCCCAACTCACCAACTCCGCGTTGTCTAATGCTTTGGCAGTTGTCTCAGGTATAACCTCTTTTAATTTATTCAATGCATGCAAAAGATCCGTATCTTCTCTTAATGTTTTCCGAATAGCTGTTGCACTAGCCATTTTTTCTTGAGGCATGATCTTTTGTACATGATAGCCGGATCCTGACCTTTTGACAGTATGCAAAACCATTGGATTAGCATATTTTGCGTTTTCTTTAGCATAAGCTAAACCCAGGATGGAGTTCGGCATACTTAAATCAAGATTTTTTGAGGGAAATAAGTCAGCAATTATCTGTTGCATTTGGGCTGCATAAGTCATACCGTTGTTTCTTACCTCTTTAAATCGCTTTTCAATCTCTGCTATTTCATCAGCTAAACATTCAGCTAATTTTTGAAAGTCTTCAGCTTCGCCGCTTTCAACTCCGAAGCATAACTGGTCACATCCTATGGCTTGCAATAATGAAATTCCGCCTTTTGCAAAATAATCAGCAGGTTGAATACAAAAAGCAGTTGGCAATTCAATGATCAGATCTGCTCCCCCAGATAAAGCCATTTGGGCTCTTGTCCACTTATCTACAATTGCCGGTTCTCCGCGTTGCAAAAAATTACCACTCATAACAGCAATGATCACATCTGCTCCTGTTATCTTCTTTGCCTGCTGTAAATGATAAAGATGTCCATTATGAAATGGATTATACTCTACGATTACACCGCAACTTTTCATTTTTACCCTCACTTTATTTAACTAGTTACTTTACTATTTTTTAATTCTTCGAGAAATACAGCACCATATTTTTCCAGCTTATTTTCCCCCACACCTTTGATTTTCAATAGTTCATTTTCTGTTTGTGGTAAGAACTGGCACATCTGTTTTAGCGTTTCATCTGAAAAAATAACATAAGGCGGAACTTTTTGAACACTGGCTAACTCCTTGCGAATCTCTCTTAATCGATCGAATAAGACATCATCAATGGCTAATTTGTGCGCTTGTTGTGCTTGTTTTCGGGTAACACTGTTTTCCCCTTTCAAGATAGCTACGCCTTTTTCAGTTAATTTCAACAGAGGATATTGTCCATCAGTCGGAGCTAAATACTTTTCAGCAGTCAAATAGTCGATCAATTGAGTGACCTCTTTTTGGGCCGTTCCTTTCATTAAACCATACGTCGAAAGTTGATCAAAATTCCATTGCTTGATTTTTTGATCTTTTGAACCCGTCAAAACTTTCATAACCATTGACTTTCCAAACGTTTCTCCCATTCTTTTAACACACGACAAAACCTTTTGCGTCTCTATTGTAATATCAATCGCTTCTCGTTCATCTAAGCAATTACTACACTGTCCGCATTCTTCACATTGGTCTCCAAAATAATGCACAATATAGCACTGTAGACACATTTGCGTTGATCCATACTGTGCCATTTCTCTTAGCTTGGCATACTCCATTTTTTTATGTTCCTCATCCATTGCAGATTGTTCAATAAAGTAATGTTGAATCTGCATATCTTGTGGTGAAAACAGTAATATTGCATCGCTAGGGAGCCCATCACGACCGGCACGACCGGCTTCTTGATAATACGCTTCAATGTTTTTTGGGATTTGGTAATGGATCACAAAACGCACATTGCTTTTATCGATCCCCATTCCGAAAGCATTTGTAGCTACCATAACTGCAACTTCATCATAAAGAAATTTCTCTTGCCAATCGCTTCTTTCTTCTTCTTTCATGCCGCCATGATATTTTCCTGCAAGAATATGATGAGAGGTTAACAATTCGTAAATTCGTTCAACCTCTTTACGGGTGCTGGCATAAATAATTCCTGATTGTCCTTTATTGATTGTTAAATAATCTAATAAGTAGCGATTCCGCTCTTGTCCCTTAACGACTTGAAAAGCTAAATTATCACGAACAAAGCCCGTATTTACCCGATTTTTCTCTTCTATTCCTAATAATTCCAAAATATCATCTGAAACAAGAGGCGTAGCAGTGGCAGTTAAAGCAAGAATAGTCGGTCGATAAACTGATCGTTGGATGGTCTCGCATAAAGACAGATAACTGGGCCTGAAATCATGCCCCCATTGTGAAATACAGTGCGCTTCATCAATCGCAATCATTGAGATTTTTACTGACTTCATCAAATAATAAATTTCTTCAGTTTGAAAACGTTCCGGTGCGACATAAACTAGTTTATATTTTCCATTACTGGCATCCTTCAGTCGTTCATTCATTTCTACTGAAGAAAGCGTACTGTTTAGGTAAGTCGCTGAAATACCTAATTCCGTTAAAGCATCTACCTGGTCTTTCATCAAAGAGATTAAAGGAGAAATTACAATGGTTATTCCATCAAAAACCAATGCTGGAATTTGATAACAAAGCGACTTGCCGCCGCCTGTAGGCATGATAGCTAACGCATCTTGCCCATTCAAAATCTTCTCAATCACTTCTGATTGACCATGACGGAATTCATTAAAGCCATAGATTTCATGAAGTAATTGATAAGCTCTTGTTAACATACCGCACCTCCTTTTTATAAATCCATTCCCTTTTCAGGAGAAAAAAACAGAAAAATCCATTTCGATTCTCCTGTTTTTATTGTGTTCATTCATCCGTCTGATTTACACGTTATTATTTTTTACACACAAAAAACCAACGGGGAGAGTCATCTTTTACTTCTGTCTCACCAAATTCAGCACTTGTTTTTATTGAAGTAAAACCTGCCTGTTGCAGCATATCATAGTAAACTACTAAGGGATAAGTACGCTCTTTGTGCGTTTCATCAAAACGCTCATACTTGTCCGATTCTTCCTCATACACAAAAAAGGTTAAATCATGTTCGATAGAATGCTCGCTGTCTCCGCTATAGCTTTTCCACAAAAAACTGATGTCTTCTGATTGATCATTGTACATGTACCCTGGAAAAACTTCATCTATCTGATAAAGAGAATGCACATCAAACAGAAACATTCCAGAATCATTCAACGTTTGATACACTTCTTTAAAAACTGATAAAACAGCTTCTTTATGCGGCATATAACAAATAGAATCAGAAAAACAAGTTACTGCATCGTATTTTCCCACTTCTGATAAATCTAACATATCCCCTTCAATAAGCGGCAATTGTAGGCCTTCAGCCCATGCTCGTTCATTAGCTAGACTCAACATGTTAGCGGATAAGTCCAGTCCCGTCACAGCATAACCGCGTTTCTTTAACATTATAGCTAATGCTCCAGTTCCACAAGCTAATTCTAGTACGGTTTGCTTCTTATTTTGAAGTTCTTGGTCTACAAAGTTTCCCCAGCGTTCGTAAAGTGTTTCATCCATGATCGCATCATAAACTTGAGCAAATGTTTGATAACTCATCACTGATTAAACCATTTTAGTGATGTCAACTAATGGGGCATCACTCCATAATTTTTCAAGATTGTAAAATGCTCGTTCAGAATAATGGAAAACATGAACGACTACATCCCCTAAATCGATCAACAACCATTTTGCAGATTCACGGCCTTCAACCCTTTTTACTTCAAGTCCTGCTTTTTGTACTTGATCGATGATTTCATCTGCAATCGCTTGAACTTGTTTTTCATTATTCCCGTGCATCACAACAAAATAGTCTGCTAATATCGAGATTTGTCTAACATCCATTGCTAAAATATCTTCTGCGCGTTTGTCATCCCCAGCTTTTACTACTAAATCTAACAATTTTTCACTTGTTTCTTCTGACATCATATTCCTCCTATGGTTTTGCTACCCATGCATTATACGTTTCGATCGCTTTTGGGTAAATTTTTCTTTTGGTCGTAATTAAATGTTGCAGTGTATGTTCCGTTTCAAATGCTACAGCTTGTTCCAAATCCATTGCAGCCAATTTCCTAGCTTCCTCAACTCCTGGAAAATCACGTCCTGCTTCAATATAATCAGCAACGTAAATGACTTGTTCTAATAAAGACATCTCAGCAGCACCTACTGTATGGCAACGTATGGCATTTAAAATTTCTATATTTTGAACATGCAATTCTTTTTTTACTAAGATGGCTCCAACAGGTCCATGCCAAATCTCACTGCCGTATTGCAACAATTCTAAATCTAAATTTGCACTGATAATCAAGTCATGCATCTCGCGAGGATTGCGTTCTTTTGCATAATCATGCGTCAATGCTGCTATACTTGCTGCTTCTATAGAAACACCGTAACGCTGAGCTAACTCAACAGCGGCTTTTTCGACGCCTAATACATGCTTGAACCGTTTCGAGCTCATTTGTGCTTGTACTTTTTCAAGTAATTCATTTCTGTCTAACGGGACATACTCACCA
>NZ_DAMDAK010000032.1:2733-4938 GCF_032094055.1 Carnobacterium sp. | reverse complement strand
GATATAACCCCTTTTCAGAAATATACGCTAATGTCTCATCAGGAATTAAGTAACGAACAGAACACTTCGTTTCCAATTTTTTACGTACTAACGTTGAACTAATATTCACTGATGGAACATCTACCCAAATAATGGGGTAAGTAGTAGTCAATGCGTAGCCAGGTCGATTTACGCCTACAAATTGTACTAACTGCAGCAACTCTTCGATTTTATACCATTTAGGCAAATATTCTACCATATCGCCTCCGATAATAAAATAGTAGTCTGTATCTGGGTTAGCTCTCGTCAATTGTAACATAGTATCGTAGGTATAACTTTTTCCGCCTCTTTCGACTTCGCTTTTTTCAATATCAAAAAAAGGATTATTTTGTATAGCAGCTTCCACCATTTTCATACGATGAGCAGCTTCAATAGCTGTCTTCTTGTCTTGATGCGGCGGATTGGCACTTGGCATAAAGCATACTTTATCTAGACCCAGTTGTTGACCTACTTGGTCTGCAATAATCAAATGCCCGATATGCGGCGGATTAAAGGTCCCTCCAAGGATACCTACTTTTTTTCGTTCTGTTCTTTCAGGTATACTGTTTGTAAGAACTTCTGTCTGATTAAAAGAAACCGTCTGCCTTTTCAAAATAATCACCTTTCTTTACTTTTTATTCTTATTTTTTTAATGGCAATTCTGTTGAAATACGTTGGTACTTTTCTTGTGACGAAGGCTGAAATAAAACAATCACACGACCAATGACTTGAACTGCATGGCAGCCTAATTTTGCTTCAATTTCTTCAGCTACTTCATCAGCTGTTTCATCTGTATTTTGTAATAAATTGATTTTTATCAATTCGCGTTTTTCAAGTGCTTCACCAATCTGGACAATCACTTCCGGATTTAAGCCGTTTTTTCCGATTTGAAAAATCGGATCTAAGTGGTGTGCTTTGCTTCTTAAAAAGCGTTTTTGTTTTCCAGTTAATTTCATTTTCTGCTCCTATTGAATCACACTATCAGCAATTCTTTTATTTGTTAAATCAATGATTTACGAATGACCACGTTAATGCCTTTAGGCGCCCATCCTGCAACGATCGCTCCCGGCTCATTCACCGTTACCCAGCCTAAGCCGGCAAAAACAATATCCGATTTTTCTTTAATCGTGAATTCAAAACGAACCAACTCAGGAAAATCGGCTACTTCATTCTTTCTTGGCGGCTGCAATAATTCTCCGACTTGCTTTTGATACAAATTAGATGCGTTTTCTAACTTTGTTCGGTGAATTTTTAAGTCATTAGAGGTATAAGCAGTAAAGGAGCGTCTTCCACCTTTCAAGTAGTCAAACCTTGCGACACCTCCAAAAAATAATGTCTGGCCTTCGTTTAGTTGATAGACCATCGGCTTTATTTCTTTTTTAGGGGCAATCAATTTTAAATCTTTATCTCCTAAAACATGTGCCATCTGATGGCGGTGAATAATGCCTGGAGTATCAATTAAAAATTTTCCGTCCTCTAAAGGAATTTCGATTTTATCTAAAGTCGTTCCTGGGAATTGTGAGGTCGTGATTAAGTTTTGCACACCAGCTGTCATTTTTATAATTTGATTGATAAGAGTTGATTTCCCAACATTGGTTACTCCGACCACAAAAACATCTCGTCCTTTACGGTGTTTTTCAATCGTTTCTAATAAAGCTTCCATTTCTTTAGGCTTCACGGCACTTGTCAAAATAACTTCTTCTGGACGCAGACCTTCTTCAAAAGCTCGTTCGCGCAACCATTGGGTCATTTTTCCTCTTTTTAATGATTTAGGCAATAAATCTACTTTATTTCCAACTAAAAGAACAGGATTATTGCCAACAAAACGGTGCATCCCAGGAATCAAACTGCCATTAAAATCAAAAATGTCGATTACATTAACAATTAAGGCATCTTCCGTGCCGATTTCATTTAATAATTTTAAAAAATCATCATCTGTTAAATGAACATCTTGAATTTCATTATAGTGACGCAACCTGAAACACCGTTGGCAATAAACTTCACCGTTCTCAAGTCCTTTTTTCAACGCTGATTCTGGAGTATATCCTGGAGCTTCTTTATCTGTTGTTTGGATAAGTGCTCCACAACCGATACACCGTATTTCTTCTTCATTCATTAACTCTTTCGCCATGTAATGACTTCCTCCATCTCATATCTGGGTTCTTTTTGATTAAATAGTTCATAATA
>NZ_DAMDAK010000032.1:593-2723 GCF_032094055.1 Carnobacterium sp. | reverse complement strand
CCATAAAGCGATTTAGTTTCGTATTCCATGCATCACTATTGATAATAGGCTTTACCAGTACGGTTCGTATTCCTGCTAAATTGGCACCCCAAACATCAGTCATGATCTGGTCTCCAACCATTAAAATCTCTTCTTTTGGTAGGCCTAACTTCGTTTCTGCTTTTTTAAATCCGATTACAGTGGGTTTTATAGCTCTGGCTACATAGTCCAAATTTAAAGCACTGGCAACCCTTTTAACGCGCTCGTCACTATTATTTGAGAGAATCACAACAGGGATGCCCGCTTCTTCCATTACTTTGATCCATTGGATCAGTTCTTCTGTTCCGTCTGGATTGTTCCATGCGATCAAAGTATTATCTAAATCAGTTAAAACAGCTTTAATATTTTGTTCTTTTAATTGTTCAGGTGTGAGGTGGTAAATAGCTTCTATCATCCACGTTGGTTTAAATATATTTAACATTTTTTCTCCCTATCCATTAAAATAGGAGCACTATGCACAGTACTCCTCAAGTTTACTATTATTTTAATTATACGCCAAAACCACAAAATAGCAATCAAACTCAGTCGTTTTTAGCTTATTTCTAATTTTGTAAAAAGGCAGTATGCAAGGCATTTACTGCTACTTTCAAATCTTTTTCTGCTACCAAAATCCAAACAGTCGTATAACTATCTGCAGATTGATAGATTGGTATGTTGTGTTTGTCCAAAGTCGTGATCATGTTAGAAATAATCCCTGGTACTCCTGTTATTCCAGCTCCCACTATTGCTACTTTTGCGCAGTTTTCAATCAGGGAGTAAGCAGCATCTTGTTCATTCAGGATCGTTTGAGCCTGTTCCAATGCCGTTTGCGGCAATGTAAACACAATATGATCAGGAAAAATATTGATAAAGTCTACACTAATATTCAATTCAGCTAGTGAAGCAAAAACCGCTTCTTGTATTTTCCGAGAAGCTTGAACGTTGAATTGAACTAAGTTAGGCACATGAGCAATGCCTGTCACCAAACGATAATGTTCGATTTGGCTTTCAATATGGGTCACTAATGTGCCTGTATTATTGACCGGTTGATGAGTCGAGCGGATTCTCAATGGGATTCCAGATTGCATAGCGATTTCTACAGCTCGTGGATCGATCACTTTTGCTCCTTCGTGTGCCATATTGCTTACTTCTCGGTAACTGACCACTTCTAAAAACTTGGCATTGTCAACCAATCGAGGATCAGCAGTCATCATTCCCGAAACATCTGTAAAAATATCGATACTCTCCGCTTTAAAAGCAGCTCCTAAAAAGGCAGCGGTTGTATCACTGCCGCCGCGTCCAATTGTCGTAATATGTCCACTTTCACTGATTCCCTGAAAACCTGTCACCACTACCACATCATTCATTTTAAAATGAGCAAAAATGTGCTCTGTTTCAATCCGTTGTACTTTAGCATTACCAAACTCTTCATTAGTAACGATGCCTGCATCTTGTCCCGTTAATCCGACAGCGGTTAACCCATTTTTTTTCAATCCATTAGTAAAGACGGCTGCTGAAATCGTTTCGCCAACCGAAAGCAGCATATCTTTCTCACGCAAATCTAAATAACTCCGAGCTCCGCCAATTAATTCCAATAGAGAATCTGTCGCATATGGATCTCCTAGACGCCCAATTGCCGAAACAACTACGATTACTTTATACCCGGCTGAAACCGCATGAACAATATGTTTTTCCGCTGCTAGGCGGCTCTCTTCGTCTTTAACAGAAGTACCGCCAAATTTTTGAACTAAAATTTTCATGTTTACCATCCTTTGATTTGAGTCTTTCATAACTTATCAAGAAACTGCCTCTTATTTTAATGAGTCGTTTACTGTCTGCCAGCTCCGTTTTATTATAACGAAGACTTTTACAATATTCAATGCGGTGTTGATTAGAGAACCAAAAACAATTTTTCATGTTATACTAGAAAAAATGTTTTTAAAATTGGAGAGTGATGGAGTGTTTTTGAAAGAAGTCTGTCTTGAAAACTATACGTATGTGGCAAAAGCCATTTCCCAAGGGGCAAACCGAATTGAATTATGTGATAATCTAGCAAGTGGCGGCACGACTCCCAGTAAAGGAGTCATGCATGAAACAATAACTTATTGTGCA
>NZ_DAMDAK010000032.1:0-583 GCF_032094055.1 Carnobacterium sp. | reverse complement strand
ATTTTATATACAATGATTCTGAGCTGAAAATAATGGGCTATGATATTATCGAAGCACGAAATTTAGGTTTAGATGGGATCGTTGTAGGGTGTTTAAATGAGGAGAACTGGCTGGACGAAGACGCGATGGAACAGATTTTAGAAGAATCTTATGGGTTGCAGGTAACGTTCCATATGGCTTTTGATGTCATCCCCGTTAGTCGGCAATTTGAAGCCATCGATTGGTTGATTGATCATGATGTTCAACGTATTTTGACCCATGGCGGCTCATTAGATCTACCTATTGAAACTACCCTACCTCATTTAAAAGAATTAGTTGATTATGCCGATGGCCGTATTGTTATCCTGCCTGGAGGCGGCATTACAGATAAAAATGCTCAACCTGTCATCGAACAATTAGGTGTAAATGAAGTACACGGCACTCAAATTGTCGGTAAACTTTAAAATCTAAAAAAACAATCTTCCGCAAAAGTTTATTTTGCAGAAGATTGTTTTTTTTTTTACTTTTTTAATTGTGTTCCTAAAGATGATACGTTAACTTCTTTGATCAGCATATCTGTCAATTGTATGCTTAACCCATTTTT
>NZ_DAMDAK010000031.1:24756-26414 GCF_032094055.1 Carnobacterium sp. | reverse complement strand
GCTACAGAAGCCACAACAGGACACTTAATCCACTCAGCCATATTCATCGTATCAAAGTACGTTTGCACTTTCATCACTTGTTCTAAATCATCCGGATAGAGCCTTAAATAATCTGCAATTCCTGAAAAGCTGCCTTTTTCTTCTTTAATCCGTTGAAAAATATCCGAACTGCTGGGTACATCTGCAAAAGTCATAAAAATACGTTCACCCGCTAAAGCGGCAGCTACCATTGCTAAAGCACCACCCTGGCTCATTCCAGATAAAACAATATATTGATTATCAATGTCAGGTAAAGCTTCTGCTACGTCTACCGCTCTCAATGCATCAGCAAATAAACGGCGCTGATAGTAAACTGTTTGATCTAATAGACCATGTGTCAATAAATGGGGCAGATAAGGACTAGGATAAGGATGTGTATCGCTCGTCTGCCCACCTTGCCCTCTTACATCTAAAACCAATACGGCATAGCCCATCGTTACCCATTTTAAATAATTCATTGGCTGTCCAACAGGAGACATAAAGCCTGGGTATTCAATTACACACGGAATTGTTTCTTTACGTTGCTTAGGTAAAATATACCACCCGCTTAAAGCCTCATTGAATAAACTTTGACACTTGATACGATATACTTCTATTTCGTTACTTGGATATTCAAATGAATCACAGTGAATAGCTAAAGGGACAGCTTTCAGTTCTTGTTTGGTTTGCTCCCAAAATGAATCAAAATCTGTTGATTTAGTTAATTCAGGTGCATAACTTTCCATTTGTTCTTGCAGCTCTTCTAGCATTTTTATCTCCTTTTGATCTATTAAATTCAAGGTTCAACAGAGGCTCCTGGAATTAAAGAGGTATAAATAATTTCATCTTTCACTACCTCTTTATTTAAGAGACTGACAATTTTGTTTGCAGCTACTGCTCCCCATTTATACATAGAGTAGTCAATCGTAGCTAATCTTGGGGTGAGGTATTTACTAACTTCAGAATTATCAAAACCAATAATACAAATGTCTTTTCCTATTTGTAAATCGGACTGTTCTAAATAATCATACATTCCAATCGCCATCTCATCATTAAAACAAAAAACACCTACTGGTTCCTGCCATTCACTGACAATCTTTTTAGCTGCTTCAATTCCAGCTGATTTAGTAAAATTCCCAAAAATAACTTCATAATCTACTTCACCAAATCGGTTTAGTTCTTCTTTAGCAGTTGCCAAGCGCACATCGCTATCGTAGGTCTTTTCAGGCCCAGTCACCAAATATAGTTTTTTAAAAAACTGTCGCGACAAATAATCGAGAGCTAGTGTTGCTCCTGCTTTGTTATCCAACAAAACATGGCAAACATTTTCATGCTCCAGCTCACGATCCAAAACGACAATTTGATGTCCTCGCTCTGCGTACTGTTCAATTTCTTTATCCAAAAAAGTCACATCAAGGACGATTGCTCCATCGACTAATTTCTCTGGTAAAAATAAATGAGATTTAGCCCCCGAGCAAACAATCATATCATATCCATGCTTCACGAGATTTTTATTAATCCCCTCTAACAAGGAACTATAAAAAGAACCTCCGAAGTCGGTTAAATAAATCCCAATAATATTCGTTTTTTGGCGTTTCAACGTTCGTCCTGCCATATTGGGAATGTAATTCATCTCATTT
>NZ_DAMDAK010000031.1:20464-24746 GCF_032094055.1 Carnobacterium sp. | reverse complement strand
TTGCTAGAATGCGTTCACGTGTAGCGGCTGTTACTTTTGGGCTATCATTCAACGCATATGAGACTGTAGAAATCGAAACATTGGCTGCTTTAGCGATATCTTTAATTCCTACCACTATTTCCCCTCCTTTCTTAAATTTTTATCCTTACACTCAAACCATAAACACTATTCGATAAAGTTAGAAAATATTTTTTTATAGGTAAAAGCTTGTAAATAAGCCACTGTAGCGAAACCAAAGCAACCAACTAGTAAAATACTCTTCGGCATAAACAATGGCAACACAATTAAAATGACTAAACCTTCTATAAAGATCAGGATAGATTCAGCTACATATTTTAACGTAAAAAATAGTGAATTTTTCATTGTGTTTTTTAAACTGTTTTTAAAAACCCCTTGTAGAACTAAAGGGTACAATAAGTACAATAACATTGTTCCACCTATTAATAAAAGTAGAACTTTTAAGAACAAATGAATGCCGCCAAGATAATAGAAAGCCAAAACAAAAACCGACACAATTAGAACATCAATAAAAAATAAAGCGGTGCTGTCTTTAAAATTCTCCTTAAACAATTTAATATATTCTTTTGTAACGGATAGATGTGCATCTGTTATCGAGTTTATACTGACCCTTGTTAAGGCAGTAATCGCTGCACCAATAGTAAAAATAGGAAGGCAACTGATCAAAAATAATATATTTAAAATAAACATACTCGCAATGCGGTTTAATAGAGTAAATAATGGGCCATCAATATCAAATAAACCTAGCATTTCGATTCTCTCCTTTTAGAAGTGACACAAAAAAAGGGTTTCCCCTTTTTTTGCGTCTCATTCTTATTCTTCTGATAGTTTTAATTTTTCTTTATTTGTAGCCATCTTCTCATTTTGAATTTTAACAATATCATCCCAATTATTATCATCCAAGAATTTTTCATAGGCTGCTAAATTAGTATCAAAATCTTTCTCACTCTTAGAACGGATCATACTGATCAATGAAGTATGCCAATTTGTTTTAATGGCATCATAACTCCGTGCTTCAGCCGTTCCTTGGTCTGGGTTTACATTCTCAATTACATAATGAGGATAGAGTTTTCCTTTACCCCATTCTTGAAGTTGAGTTAACGGACCTTTTTCATCTGGTACTTTTAATGTATTCGCTCTATCATGATTAAAGAATAAAATCTCACTAAGACGGTATTTTTTACTGTATTCTTCTGGTTTTTCTTCTTTTAATTTTGTGATTTCAGGGAGCATTTCAATTAACCCATCTTCATTGTATTCAAACGTTTCGCCTTCAATACCATACTTAGTTAAAATTTGTCCTTCGTCTGATAATAAGTATGTGAATAATTGAATAGCCTTAGCTGGATCAGTTGAATCTTTTGTAATATAGTTGACCATCCAGCCTGATAATCCTGTTTGATTTAATTTGATTTCATTTCCTTCTGTACTTTGAGGACCATCAATGGCAATATATTCAACGCCTGGATTACTGTTCATAAAGGTTTGAAGATGCCCTCCGAATCCACTTACACCATTAACAAATAATGTAGCATATTTACCCGATTTAATTTTTTCATCAAAAGTTGGACCATCATCTGAAAAACTATCATCGCTGATATTGCCGTCACGATAAACTTGATTAATTGTTCTAACCCATGTTAAGTAATCTTTATCTAAATTGCGGTTATAAAATTCTCCATTTTCATCTTCTAGCGGTACTCCGATAAAGTCTTGGAGAACATCTCCCAAAGAACCAATATCATTGCCTACTGGATTAAAGCCAAATGGTTCTAGCTCTGGGTATTTATCATTAATTTGTTGCATAACATCACGAAATTCTTCAGGTGTTGCGATAGATGGTTTGCCCAATTCTTCATAAACATCACTACGAATAATAAAATTCGTATTAACCGGCATAATGCCATCTTTATAATCTTCAGTTGTATTTGAGAAATTAGGATAACCATAAGTTTTTCCATCTTCTAATTGGAACCAATTCATGGTTTGTTCTTTAGCTACCTTGTTAAAATAAGGATCATATTTTTCTGCTAGGTCTGTTAATGGATACGCCCAAGTATCAGCTTTTTTTGCTGTAGATGAAGTAGAATCAGTTAACGTAATGATATCCGGCATATCTCCGCCAGCAAACATGGTATTTAACTTAGTGTCATCACCTGTAACGATATCTACATCTAAGTTTAAATCTTCTTTAATTTTGGCAGTGGTCATATCTTCGCCAAACTCAAGTTGCAACCAATCTGCATTAATATACCACGTTAATTTATTATCTTCTTTTGTATCCAGTTTCCAAGCGGGTGTTGAGGGATCCAATTCATAACGATCTTTGATTGAAAAATCTTCAGTTGCTTCTTTCTTATCATTTCCGCAAGCTCCCAAAGTTAATAGCGATAAAGCCAATAACGAAGCACCAAATATTTTTTTCTTTTTTATGTTCATTCTTATTCTCCTTTTTTTTTATTCTTTAACTGCTCCTACCATCATTCCTGACACAAAATATTTTTGAAGTAATGGATAAATACAAAGAATTGGAATAGTTGTAATAACAATAGTTGAAAGTTGAACGCCTCTTGTCGTCGTTTTGACTACAGCATCGGTCACAATATTTTCCATTCCTGACATTTGTGATTCCACTATTATTTCATAAATTTTCATTTGTAACGGATACAAAGCTTTATCTGTGATGTACATTTTAGTAGTCATAAAATCATTCCATTGAGCAACTCCATTAAATAGAGTAATAGTGGCTAAAGCTGGTTTTGAAAGAGGCAGAAAAATTTTTGTAAAAATCTTCCAATCACTTGCTCCATCTATTTTAGCGGATTCTTCTAATGAAGCAGGAACATCTCGGAAGAAATTCATTAAAATGATGACATCATAATAACTTAATAAACTAGGAATAATATAGACCCAGAAACTATTTAGCAAACCTAATGAACGGATAAGTAAGTATACAGGAATCATGCCGCCGCCAAAATATAAAGTGATGACTCCAACAGTTGTATAAAACTTTCGACCGACTAATCTTCGTTTGCTTAAACCATAGGCAACCATTGCACAAAATAAAACGTGCGTTCCGGCCCCAATAACCGTTTTAGCAATAGAAACAAAGAATGCCCGCCAAATCGTCTGATCTCTAAAAACAGCTTGATAATTTTCTAAAGTAAATTCAGATGGCCAAAGCGAAAATTTCCCTTCTGCTAAAGCTTGTCCAGAGCTGAATGATGAAACAACGACGTTCCAAATTGGAATCACGATAACTAATGAAAACACAATCAACAGTGTCATATTAATAACATTAAATACACGACCTTCTTTTACTTTTACGCCGGTTTGACTTTTTTTCATTCTATTCGCTCCTTTCTAGAAAATAACAGATTGACCGTCATTCATTTTTTTAGTTGCCATATTCGTAATACCCAGTAAAATAATGGATATGATAGATATCCCTAATCCAACGGCTGTTGCATAAGAAAAATCTCCTTGAACAAGCCCCATACGATAAACATACGAGTTAATCACTTCTGATTTAGCTTGGTTCTGAGAATTCATCAAGACTAGCGTTTGGTCTAAATTAGATCCTAATAATCCACTGATATTTAAAATCAAATTTAAAGAAATGATGGGAACCAGCATAGGCAAAGTAATATTTTTTACTTGGCTAAATTTATTAGCCCCATCAATTCGAGCAGCTTCATAATAAGTTGGATCAATTTTAGCCATTGTAGCTAGATAAAGAATGGTTCCCCAACCTGCTTCTTTCCAAATATCTGAAAAAACTGCGATCAACCAGTATTTATCGGCATCTAGTAAGTGATTGGCTCCTTGCGATAAACCCACTAAGGATAAAATCTGATTCATTAAACCTGTCGTTGACATCCAGCTGATCAGCATTCCCCCTAAAATAATCCACGAAAGGAAATGCGGCAAATATGAAATCGTTTGCACTATTTTTTTTAATGGTCCTGATTGAACTTCGAATATCATGATCGCTAAGATAATTGGAATAAAAAATCCAACAGCCAATTTTAATAAACTGATTCCCAAAGTATTGATAACAGATTGCATAAAGTATTTATCACTCAAAATAATTTTAAAATTTTCTAACCCCACCCATGGGGCATCTTGTAAAGTATCGATTACTGTATAGCTTTTAAAGGCTATAGTTAATCCATAAATTGGAATATACGTAAAAACAAACATAAACAAAATACCAGGGATAACCATCGCTTGTATTTGCCACTGACTAAAGAAAGCCTTCAAC
>NZ_DAMDAK010000031.1:17465-20447 GCF_032094055.1 Carnobacterium sp. | reverse complement strand
AAAGCTAACCTTATCTTTTTTTATTTTTTTAGAGTTAACTACTGTTTGCATATATGCCCCTTTCTTATTAGTCCTTTGCTTTCTAACAGAGAGTAATACGATATTAGATTATCCCTCAAAGATTACTTTTCAGTAAAATTTAAGAGATATTCCAATCAATAGAAACGTTTCTATAAAGTAGTATACTCTCAAAAGAAATCGTTTTCAAGTTTTATCTTACAATTTTTAAAATATTTTCCTGCTTTGCCAAATTTGCTGCTATCATTTCTTTTGAATAGCGTATTCCTCCTTGGCGATAAGGGTTTTCTAACTGAACTCCCGAAAGGACTTGTCCATTCAATTCAGCAAATTCTTTTCCTGTTCCTAATTCAAATTTTATGGTTAACGGTGTATCTAAATAAGCATAAGTCAACTGTAATCCATTTAATTTATCGGGTAAGACTGGATCAATAATCAAATCTTGTTGTTCTAGTCTAAATCCAAGTACATTGCTAACTAATTGATTGATATAAATTCCTGGGCCGCTTGAGTAAATTCTCCATCCGCCTTTAACCGTTCTTTCTCCGGTCCTTAACTCATTAAACTTTTCTCCTGCTTCATATCTTGTAGCAAACTTTCCATCTGAACTGCTAAAATAAGCATTACTTTGGCGGATTTCTGCATTTGGAACATTCTCTTGGATAAGAATCGGATTTACCGTTTGCAGAGCTTTCCAAGCTTCATTTTTTTCGCCAATTTTTGCCATCGCTTCAGCAAATCGAATATGAGCATGAACATATTGTAATCCAATCTCGCGACCGAAATTAGCTGCTTGTTCAGCGCGTTTAAAATAAGTACTCACACCGCCTGCATAGTTAGCTGGCTGGCTCATAAGGTGAACACCGTCTGGCATTTGCAATTCTTTTTGAATTATTTTTAAGTGGTTATCTTTTTCAGTCTTAGTCAGTAGCTCACTGATCATACTTCTAGACATTGGTAATAAACGATAATCAATCCCTGTCTTAGTATCTTGTGGATGGATAATATATTCCGGTTGATTGCCCTCATGCATCAAAACAAAGCCTGGCAAGATATCTGTTTTCAACATATATTTCCGGAAATCTGCTCCAATGTGCTCACTTAATTCTTTCATTTCTTTAGACCAATCAGCATCCAAAGATGCAATACTTTTAGAAAAACGTTTCAATACTTGGTATGTCAATGAAACTGTCCACGTACTTGCCATATTCTCTTTTAACTTTTTATTATTCGGTTGTAAAGTATCATCCCAATCTCCATCTCCATAGCATGAGAGATACGTTTCCGGCAAGAAATGTTCTTTTATATAAGTAATGGCTTTTTTAACATGATCAACTAACGGAACTTTAGGTTCAACTGATTTCATTTTTTCTTTAGACATATAATTTAATGGTTCATTTAAAATAGCAGTATCCCCTGTTTGAGTTAAGTAATCACCAATCAGTTTTAAAGGCCATACGATAATATCTCCATGACTTTCATCCGCCATAGTATCTTCATACTTATCAAACATAAACCATTGTGGCCAGTTTCCATCTTCCACAAATTGGTGACTGAACAGAATTAAAATAATTTCTCTAACAATATCATATTTTTGATTTGCTAAGAAAAATTCAGCTGGTCCTTGACAAACGTCTCGCGTTCCCCAAGCTGCTCCACCATATTGTTCTAGTCCATGAGGCACTAGATAATGTACTAACATGTTATGGGTATACCAAAAACTAGTTATATTTAAACGAGTAATTTCAAGAGTAGTATCATTCTTTTTAGACAACTGAAAATCATTCATTAAGCTAGACAGATAATTGCGATAGATTTCTTTTGATTCTCTAAAAGTTTGTTTTGACGGCGTAACAATATCGCCAACCAAACTAGCTGTAATACTTAGTTTTACCTTTGCTGTTTTATCAAAAAGCAATGAAAAAAGCGAAGTTGTATTTTGTTTTTTCTGCGCATTTTCGAAGAACTCTGCTTCACTAAAAATCGTCGCTTTACTGCCATCATAATGCAATTGATAAGATAAATCTGGATACTTTTTTACCATTCCAGAATTTAAATCAGGTGTAAAGAAATAAGTTTGTGTAGCCGGATCGAACTGCTGATTATATCCTGTAATATATTCTGTATCATTCATAATGACTTGATTCGTCACTAACCATTCATATTCAATTTCTTTAGTTGACGTTATCGTCATCTTGATTTCAGTTGTGTCTGTTGCTGTATATACCGCTATTATTAAAACGTCGTCATCTAACTTATAAAACCATTTGGCATAGTTGAAACCTAATTCATAAGCTGAAGGCATAGTTAATAGATGAAATTGTTCTGCACGTTTAATGTATATACGTTGTCCTGATGTCTTGAAAAAATTCAATGCATTTCTGGCATTCGTATTAAATTTATTCATAGATGTATTTCCTAAAACAATTTGCGCTTGAAACAAACCATACATATAAGAAGTACTTGTCATCGTTTCTTGATAAATACTGGTATTCGTACCGCTCATCACGATATGTCCATGAGAGCGTTCCATTTGACATTCTTTATCTTGTAAAACGATGTGTTCATTTGTTTCAGTAAAGAAAGATAATAATTGTTTGTCTTTTGTTTCTTCTGCTTGTCTTTTGGGAAAATAGTCATCAATTTCTGCTGCAGTAAATTTATTTCCTGTGAGCATGTCTTGGCTAAACAATTCATTACGACGCAGTACTTCTACAGGAGCAAAGGGAGCTTCAACCTGATTTATACTAGCAGCAGCCTTAGAAAGCTCCTCTTTAAATTCTAACTGCGTTACTGCTGTAGGATGGCTTTCTTTGATTAAGCCATAGAAGCTGATCTTTCTTGTTTTATCTAAAATGACTTTTGATGATTGCAAACCAATATAAGCAAATTCATATTGGTAGACTTCGCTCACTAAATTTTCCTTTTTTAAAGCAGCTGGTTGATTGGTTAATTTATATTCCT
>NZ_DAMDAK010000031.1:389-17455 GCF_032094055.1 Carnobacterium sp. | reverse complement strand
GAGCCTTGCTCTAAATAAGGATTATTTTCTCCTTGTTTTTGGTTTTGTCTTGAAGCAATTGTATAATAGCCTTCTTCTTCAAACACTTTGTGATCTAAATATTGTGAAGTATAAGCTTCATTAGACTGCAATGCTCCTGTATAAGCTATTCCTATGTCTTGTCCGTATATAATGTCAACCGTTTGATTGTTGCCATTTAACGTAACATCCCAAAACCAAGTATTTTCAGTAGCCAAGGTAAATAGAACCTCATAAGATATCCCTTTAACTTGTCCTGTGTATTTTAATTGTTGTTGATTCATACTAAGTTGGCTCTGACTAAAAACGCCAATCAGCGGATAAACATCGGTTACTTCATTTTCTGCAAAAAATCGTAAATATAAGTTATTCATTGACCCATCAATGGGATTGCTTTTCACTTGATTGATCATTATGTCATGATGGTAGGCATCAAATAGATCACCTGTTGCTAAAAAGCGAAAAGTTGTATTGTCTTTTTTTAATTCGATGTAATTAGTGTCTTGAATTGTCATGGAATCCTCCTACTTAGTTAAATGAATCAGAATAGTTTGGACTTCCTCACTATTTGGTCCAACCATAATTTCAAACTCACCAGCATCTGTTGCCAATGATAAGTCTGAATGAACATATGCTAGATCATTACTATTTAATGAAAAGCTGATTTTTTTCGTTTCATTTGGCGCTAAATCTATTTTATAATAGGCCTTTAGTTCTTTTACTGGACGAACAACTTGGCCAACTATATCGCGAACATACAACTGCACCGTCTCTTTTGTCTCTCTGTTTCCTTCATTGGTCACATCTAGACTAATTTCAATTTTTTCAGACACTTGATAGGTTTCCTTAGTTGAGACAAGCGCTCCATAAGAACAAGTTGTATAACTTAGTCCATAGCCGAAAGGATAGAGCGGCGTATTAGCTACGTCCAAATATTTTGAAACGTATTTATTTTCTAAATCACCGTAGTCAATCGGCCGTCCTGTATTAAAATGATTATAGTAAATAGGAACTTGTCCTACATTTCTAGGAAATGACATCGTTAAACGGCCACTTGGATTAACTTTTCCAAACAGAATATCATGTAACGATTTTGCACCTTTTGTTCCAGGAAACCAAGCTTCAATAATCGCTTCAAACTGTGGTTCAATTGCAGTTAACTCTAATGGACGACCATTAAATAAAACTAAAATCATCGGTTTATTCAATTCAGCTAATGCAGTAATCAAATCGAGCTGAGCTTGCGGCAATTGTATGTTCGTACGACTTGAAGCTTCTCCGCTCATCATAAAGTTTTCACCTAATAAAAGAACCAATTTATCTGCTTTTTGTGCTGCAGCAAGGGCATCATTTAATTCTCCTTGAGTTAGGTTATTTACATCAGCCATAGGTGTATAACTGGTTTCTGTTTGTATAGCTTCTTGTTCAAAAACAGTCTTAATCGTTTCTGTTTCTTTCGGGTTTCCTTTCCAAGACCAAGTACCTAAAATTTCGCCATTATCAACAAAGGGACCTATTAGAGCTAATTTTTCAGTTTCTGCAATCGGTAAAGCTTGTTGTTTATTTTTTAATAAGACAATGGATTCATTTGCTGCACGTTCAGCAACGGCTTGATGTTCTTGACTGAACACCCAACGTTCTTCAGCTTCAGCATCTGCTCCACGATAAGGATTTTCAAACAAACCTAAATCCTCCTTTAATTCCAAAATCCGTAAAACTGCTTCATCGACTAAATCGTTAGAAACCAAGTCTTCTGCTAATAAATCTTTCAAAAAATGTTGATAACAAAAAGTCATCATCTCAATATCAACGCCAGCTTCTAAAGCTAGTTTAGCAGCTTCCTTATCATTTCCTGCAACTCCATGAGCAATTACTTCTTTAATTGCAGCCCAATCAGAAATCAAAACTCCATCAAAACCAAATTCATCACGTAAAATATCACGGTTTAATTTTTTATTAGCAGTGGCTGGAATGCTGTCAACGGTATTAAAAGCAGTCATTACTAATTTTGAACCAGCATCAATGGCTGCTTTGTAAGATGGAAGATACATATCCCGTAACATTCTTTCAGACATATCTACCGTATTGTATTCACGCCCACCTTCTGGAGCACCGTACGCTGCAAAATGCTTGACACATGCTGCAATTCGATTTAAATCATTGCGTAAATCTTCTCCTTGGTATCCTTCAACTGCAGCTTTTGCATATTGGCGATTCAAAAGAGGATCTTCACCTGTTGATTCCATTACTCTTCCCCAACGAGGATCACGAACTAAATCAACCATTGGAGAAAATGTTACATGCAATCCACTTAAAGCAGATTCTTTTGCAGCCACTTCAGCAGTTTCCTTCATTAAGATTGGGTCCCATGAACTGGCTAAACCTAATGGAATCGGAAAAATTGTCCGGTATCCGTGGATAATATCAGCCATAAATAATAAAGGAATCTTTAGTCGGCTGTTTTCCAAATAGTTCTTTTGAATTTCAATTAATTCTTCAGCCCCAGATAACCCTAAAATAGAACCAGCATTTGCTACCATTTCTGTTGTTAATCCGTTTTCATTTAACGGACCTGTAATTTCTGCTTCAGAATCTGTATAAAAATTTCCTGTTAATTGTTGTAGTTGTCCAATTTTTTCATCAATCGTCATATTCTTAACTAATAAAACTAATTCTTTTTTATCCAAATGAATCACTCCTATATAATATTTGTCGAAACGTTTCGAAACTCTCAAAAACATTATAAGCGCTATCATTTTTTTATTCAAGTCTTTTATTTTTTATTTCTTGAGCCTTATTTATCTTTTTATCGGCATAGAAAAAAAGGAAGTAGAGAAAAAACCTCAACTTCCTTTTTATTTGCCCATCCCTTTTAGAGAGGAATAATCACATCGTCTTCAGAATCTTTTGTAGGAGTAACAGCTTTTATTTCAATAATCAATTTATGGGGCAAACAAATACTTGTTTCTCCCGGTTTACTGATCCAGCCAGTTTTTACGGCGATTTGATCGGGACTATTATCTTCCTTATTGCGAATCTTTTTCCCTTTCACTTCAATGATATTGTATTGCTTATCTGCAGGGTGTAAAGTAAATTCTTCATGCGGAGTATCTTCATTTAACGTTACACGTTTAACTTCTTTTCCATTAATTGAAATAACTGCAACTACTTCGCTTGTTTCATCCATGGCCATTTGTTGCTTGCTAAAAATATAATAAGGAACAAATGAACCGATCAACAGTAACACAACAATAACGATATCTAAGGGGCGAACTAACTTTGTATATTCTTTCAATTTATTCATCGAGACTAGCTCCATTCATCCTTCGTACTCTTTTTTTGCACTGTATATCAATTGCTCCTATTGTAACAACCTTTTTACCGCTCAACAAGACCATTCTCTTTGGCAGTTTATCAAATCACGCGAAAAAAAGCGATAAGAAGGAACTACCTTCTTATCACTTTTTAAGTTGGCTGTGTTTTTAGTGATTTTCTTTAAATTTTCTTTCAAAAAGTGGACTGACAGATTTATTTTCATGAATCCGTTTAATGGCATCTGCCATTAAGGCACTAACACTAATTTCAACGATTTTATCGATTTTTTTCTCTTCAGGAAGGAAGATAGAATCCGTTACTACCAATTGTTTGATGGCTGAGTTTTGAATACGCTCAATAGCTGGGCCAGATAAAACAGGATGCGTGCAGCAAGCATAGACTTCCGTAGCTCCAGCTTCTTCCAATGCTTTAGCAGCTAACGTAATGGTTCCGGCAGTATCGATCATGTCATCAATTAAAATGCATTTTTTGCCTTCAACAGAACCAATGATATTCATCACTTCTGCAACATTTGCTTTTGGCCGGCGTTTATCAATAATAGCAATCGGTGCTTTTAAGAATTCCGCTAGTTTACGAGCACGTGTGACTCCACCATGATCTGGTGAAACGACAACGATATCTTCTTTTTCAAGGCCGCAATTTAAGAAGTAATTAGCTAAAAGAGATGCTCCCAGCAAATGATCTACTGGCATATCAAAGAATCCTTGTATTTGTGAAGCATGTAAATCTAATGTCAGAATGCGGTCTGCACCTGCAGCTGTTATCATATTCGCTACTAACTTAGCAGTAATCGGTTCTCTTGAACGAGCTTTACGGTCTTGTCTAGCGTAGCCATAATAAGGAATGACTAAGTTTACTGTTTTAGCACTTGCTCGTTTTAAGGCATCGATCATAATCAACATTTCCATCAAATTGTCGTTTACTGGACTAGAAGTTGACTGAATAATATAAACATGGTCCCCCCGAATACTTTCTTCAATATTGATCCGAATTTCTCCATCGCTGAACTGATCCACTGAGAGTTTTCCTAATTCTACTCCTACTTCTTTAGCAATTTTTTCTGCTAAGGGTCTGTTTGAGTTTAACGCAAAAATCTTTAACTTTGGATCAAAATAATGTTCTGACATAGTGACCTCCACTTTCTTTATTTTCAAAAAAATACCTTTATTCCTCACTTTAATACTATGCATTTTCCACGAAGAAATCAAGTAAATTCTCACTTTGTTTCAATTTTTTGCTCGTTTTTAATGTGGTAATTTATTGAAGTAGTCCAACTTATTTTCTTGACGGACTCTGCCAATCGCCATAGCTTCAGTAGGTACATCTTTAGTAATGGTTGACCCAGCAGCAATGTAAGCATTCTTTTCGACCCTAAGCGGAGCAATTAAATTGGCATTGCACCCAATAAACACGTTGTCGCCAACCGTTGTACGGTGTTTGTTTTTGCCATCATAATTTACAAAAATTGTGCCGCAGCCAATGTTGATATTTTTGCCTAAATCAGCATCTCCGACATAAGTTAAGTGACCAACTTTAGTTGTTGCTCCAATAGTGGCATTTTTGATTTCAACAAAGTTGCCGATATGGACAGCTTCTCCAACACGGCTATTGGGACGCAAATGACTATAGGGTCCTATATTGCTCGCTTTTTCCATAATAGAATCTTTGATAGTTGAACTGGTCACACGGACACCGTCGCCAAGAGTACTATTTAAGACTTCTGAATTAGCTCCGATAAAACAATCTTCACCAATAACGGTTTGTCCTTTTAAAGAAACATTTGGTTCGATAACAGTATCTGCACCGATTGTTACTTCGCTATCGATATAAGTTGTCGCTGGGTCAATCAAGGTTACCCCGTTTTGCATATGCATTCTGTTGATACGCTGACGCATAAGCGAAGTTGCTTCAGCTAAAGCTACTCGATCATTAACCCCCATGCCTTCTGCTTCATTCGGCATTTTATAAGCATCAACAGTTTCATTTTGGTTCTTTAGGATTTCAATCACATCTGGCAAATAATATTCTCCTTGAGCATTGTCATTGCCGACTTGCGAAAGCGCCTCAAACAGTAAACGATTATCAAAACAATACGTTCCCGTATTGATTTCTTGAACTAATCTTTCTGATGGGGTTGCGTCTTTTTGTTCTACGATTTTTTCTACCGATCCATTTTCATTTCGTATCACTCGGCCATAACCTGTTGGGTCATCTGCATGTGCTGTTAAAATCGTAGCTTTTGCGTTTTGTGCTTGATGATAAGTAAATAAGTTATTTAATGTTTCTGCTGTCAATAAAGGTGTATCTCCACAGATAACTAATGTGATTCCCTCTTTATCTTTCAAATGCATTTCAGCTTGCACAACAGCATGCCCTGTTCCTAATTGTTCTTCTTGTAAAGCATACTCTGTGCGTTCTCCTAAGTAATCTTTTACTTTTTCAGCACCATACCCAACGATCGTAACGATTTTTTCTGTACCGGCAGCTTCGACTTGATCAATTACATGCCCTACCATCGGTTTGCCTGCTACTGGATGCAATACTTTATACAACTTTGATTTCATACGTGAACCTTGTCCTGCTGCTAATACGATTGCATATCTCTGTGTCATTTTAGCGACTCCCATCCTTTGTTTCTTCATTTCATTACTCAGTGGTTTCATCTATTCACTTACTTTTGATTTCTTTACAAATAACTTTAGTTTAGCTCTTCAATAATAGCTTAAAAAGACCTTATTTTCAAGGTCTACTCCCTTGTGCCTCACGCAACTCAACGTTTCTAACAAGCAAGAGAAGCCATTTTTTCTGCGTTTCTTTAATCGGCTTTGGTTTTGTTTAAGCTGTTGTCTTCCTTCAGCATCTTGTATACTGGATTTGTGATAAAAGCTCAAAAGGAGGAAGAAACATGCAAATATCCAAAAACTACTGGATTGAACACTTAAACTTACTTCCGCACCCTGAAGGCGGTTATTTTAAAACCGTTCCTCAGCCAGCTGAACAGATAACTACTAAAGATCAACGGGAGCGGCCATTGTATACCAGTATTTATTTTTTATTAAGTCAAGAAAGTCCTTCCCATTTCCATCGTTTAAAGTCTGATGAAATCTGGTACTTTCACGCCGGAGATCCCTTAACGATTCACTTGCTGTATCCAGACGGCTACTATGAGCAAGTTAAACTAGGGACTTCCATTGAAAACAAGGAAGTTTTACAATACACTGTCCCAAAAGGAGTAATTTTCGGCTCTAGTATTGAAGAAAACGGCGATTATGCATTGGTCAGCTGTATGGTCGCTCCCGGTTTCGATTACCAAGATTTTGAATTGTTTACCCAAGATCAATTGCTTGAAGCCTATCCCCACCAAAGAGACGTGATTCGAAAACTGGCTTTTGAATCCTTACCTGACTAAAAAGAGCAAAGGCATAGTTAGTTACTTACCAACACCAAAAAAGTTTGGAACAATTTCTTTTATCAGAATTGTTTCAAACTTTTTTTAATTATTTGTGTTTGGCTTTAAAATAATTTCCTGGCGCAACATGAATGGTTTTATCTCGAATATCTACCTCATCAACACACAAAAGAGAAGTATAATCATCAATCATCCGATTACCGCTGAAAGTAGATTCTGCGAAAACAGTTACTCCCACTAATTCTGCTTCAAATTCTTCGATCAGGCTCTTCATTCCATTAACGGTTCCGCCGCCTTTCATGAAGTCATCCACAATCAATACTCGCGAACCGCGTTTTAAACTGCGCTTCGACAACTCCATCTTTTCCACTCTTTCAGATGAACCTGAAACGTAATTGATGCTAACAGTCGAACCTTCTGTGATTTTTGAATCACGTCGAACCATAACAAACGGTACATTTAAATAACTAGAGACAGCTTGAGCTATCGGTACACCCTTTGTTGCTACCGTCATCACTGCATCGATTGAATCATTCAAATATTGCGAAGCAATGATTTTTCCTATTTGACGTAAGGTCTGCGGTTCTCCCAATAGATCAGATAAATACACATACCCTCCTGGTAACAAACGGTTTGCTTCTGATAAGCGTTCGCACATTTCTTCAATGAATTCTTTTGCTTCATCTTCCATAATTTCAGGAATGTATCGTACTCCGCCGGCTGCTCCCGGAACAGTTTCCAAAGTGCCTGTACCGCGTTCTTTGAATGTCTTCTTAATGATTGTCAAATCTTCACTAATAGAAGACTTAGCTGAATCGTAACGGTTCGCAAAATATGTTAAAGATACTAGTGTATGGGGTTTCTCTAATAAGTAACGAGTCATATCGATTAATCGTTCGCTTCTTTTTACTTTCAAATCTTTCACCTCTTTATAATTAGCTGTTATAGCTTCGTTCTTTTAAAACGGTTGTACTTATTATAATCGTATTTAGCTAAAAAAGGTAGCTATTTTTGCTTTTAAAAAAATAATTGTTCGTTTTTATTATTAATTTCTCATAAAAAAAAAGCGAACTTTCGGATTCGCTTTTTTACTCAGCCAGTGTTTTAAGAATGCCGGCTTTTTTTATATTTTATTTGATTGGCTATTTTTTTTATAATAGTTGTTAAAATAAAAATAAAAATAAAGATTAAAGTGATCGTAGCTCCTGGTGGCGTCCCGTATTGATAGGAAGTAGTCAATCCTGTGACCATTCCGATAATGCCGATCACAATGCCTACAACAATCACTAAGTTAAAACTTTTGCTTAGTCTCATCGCAATCGCTGCGGGTAAAATGATAATAGCTGAAACCAATAAAGCTCCAACAATCGGCATAATTACAGCGATGGTCACTCCTGTAATGACATTAAAAATAATCGACATCCATTTCACCGGTAATCCGGCGGTTTGCGGAAAACTAAATACAAGCCGACTACCATCACAAATAGGGCCATCAACAAGTGAACTTGTTCCTGACTGATTGTTACAATCGAACCAAATAAGTATTGTTGGACACTTGTACTTGAGCCACCGTCATTTAAACTCATTAAAACTAAGGCTACCGCCATACCTGCTGACATCATAATCGCGATGGAAATCTCAGAATAAGACTTGTACAGCATGCGCAAGTAGTCGATAGCTACTGCAGCTATCACGACGATCAGCAATGTCATAATCGTTGGATTAATATTCAATAACAAGCCCAGTGCAATTCCAGCTAATGAAATATGTGACAACGTATCAGCCATTAAGGATTGTCTTCTGAGAATCAAGAACAGGCCTAGAATTGGAGCAATGATGGCAATCAAGAATGAAGCTTGGAAGGCTCGCTGCATGAATCCATAGAAAAACATCTCCATGGGGAATCCTCCTTTCGAATCAATTGAATGTGACGATCAGCATACTGTTTAATATCTTCATGGTCATGTGTAACCATCAAGATCCCTTTTCCATGTACTTTACTATTGTGTTTGAGCAACTCATAAAATTCACGGCGAGAATCAACGTCCATTCCTGTTGTGGGTTCATCCAGCACAAATAAATCAGGATCAGTAGCAAAAATGCGTGCCAATGATATGCGTTGTTTTTGTCCACCAGACAATTCGCCAATTTTTTTATGGCGCATTTTCCACATTCCAACTGATTTTAATGAACGTTCAACGTGTTCTTCGTCTTCAGCATCTAATCGCTTAAACCATTTGCCGCGTTGGTAACGCCCTGAACGGACCAATTCCAAGACGGTGCTAGGAAAACCGACATTAAAAGAAGCAACTTGTTGAGGAATATATCCAATTGCTAATTTTTCATTTCTCGTATTAACGGGAGCAATAACCGCGGTGCCTTTATTGGGTGTTAATAAGCCTAAGACATTTCGCAGCAAAGTTGATTTTGCTGCTCCATTTTCACCTGTCAACATGACAAATTCTCCTGCATCAACCGTAAAAGAGATGTTTTCCAAAACAGGTTCTTCATCATAGTAAAAAGATAAATCTTTTACTTCAATATAATGCATCTTTGATTCCTTCTTTCTTTACTAACTTTTACATTTACAGCTACAGTATGCGAAGCATAAAAAGTGCATGAGCTCCTTCTTCAGTCCTCATGCTTTACTTATTTATCCATTATTTCATTTTTCTATATGATTTTCCTTAGGCAAATCGTAATGATTACTTTTTACAGATTTCTTTAGTAGCTTATCACTCTTGTTATTATTCGTCAAGAAAAAAGTGAAACAAGACTGAGCCTCATTTCACTTTCTGATTTATTTTAATGTACGAACTAGATAAACTTCATTACAAAAACCTTTTAGTCCGTTATAGACACGCTGCGCTCTGGAATATTTATGGCAAAGAGCAAAGATAGTTGGCCCGCTGCCGCTCATTAAGGCAGTGTCAGCGCCAAATAACAACATTTTTTGCTTGATTTTTTCAATAGCCGGTTGTCGAATAATGGATGTTTCTTCTAACGCATTGCCGGTCAATTGTGTCATTTTAAGATAGTCTTGATTTTCAATAGCCGATAACATGGATTGTGTAGCCGGGTGTTGAAGGGTTTCAAAAGATAACGCATTAAACACGGTACCGGTTGAAATCCCTTTCTTAGGTTTGACTAATACAACCCAACATTGGGGAATGTCACTTAACCGCTCTATTTTTTCCCCGCGTCCTGTTGCAAATGCCGTACCGCCGTAAACGCAATAAGGTACATCTGAACCTACTTGAGCACCTAAAGCAGCGAGTTCATCTAAAGATAAACCCAACTTCCACAATTGGTTCAACCCTCTAAGAGTAGCTGCGGCATCACTGCTTCCTCCTGCTAGTCCCGCTGCAATCGGGATCTTCTTTTTAATCAGCATCTCTACACCCAGTTGAATTCCGAAAGTTTCTTTGACTAACAGGGCTGCTTTGTATGCGTGATTTCTTTGATCTAACGGAAGAAAACCGTTATTCGATTGAATGACGATTTTATCTTCAGGCAGAGATTTCAAGGTCAAATGGTCTGCTAGATCAATAGACGTCATCACCATTTCAAGTTCATGAAAGCCGTCTTCTCGTTTGTGCAGCACATCTAAACTTAAATTGATTTTAGCCGGTGCTTTTTCTATTACTTCCTTACTCATGCTTATCCTCCTTTCATTTTTAAAAGTTTTTTGTCTGTAGAACATACTAGCCTAAAAAAAACGATTTGCAAAGGATGAATAGCAGAATTTAACGGAACTATTAGAAAAACAGTTGAATACTTTTTTTATTTTTCAGCAAAAAAAAACGAGCTTGTTTTCAGCTCGTGGTCTTACGATTAAGCATATTGAAGACTTTCTTCATCTAGAAAATGAATTTCTACTGATTGAGTCAAAACATCTGTATAACTATAAGAAACACGTTCAAAAGCATTTTCTTCTTGGTCTAACTCAACAACAAAAACAGAAGGATACGTTTCAGTTAAAGTACCTTTGCGCTCTGTCTTTTTCTTGCGACCAACTTGTGCGGTCAACATAATCTTCTTACCTAACTTAAGATCTAGTTTTTCTTTGATACTGGCTAATGTAATTGGCATCAATTTCACCTCACTCATCTATTGTCAAGTATAACATACTGAGAAAAAATAAACAAGTATATCACATAGAAACCTAGTAAGCAACTAATAATTCTCTAATAAACAAAGCCAGCAAATCGCTTATTGCTAAGGGACTTGTTGGCTTGATTTAATTTTTCTTAACGTTATTTTAATAATTTCAAGCAAATTCCATCTGCTAATTTTCCAAATTCAGCCAGGCTTAATGTTTCTCCCCGACGTTTTGGATCGATTCCAGCGTACTCTAATGCTTCAATCAATTTTTCTTTTGTTGCTTCTTCTTTGCCGTATTTACCTAACAAGTTGTTCCATAACGTTTTTCGTCGCTGCACAAAGGCAGCACGCGTAATTTCAAAGAATACTCCTTCGTCCATTACTTTAATACTAGGGGTTTCTCGGCGTGTTAGTTTGATAATAGCAGAATCCACATTCGGCTGTGGGACAAAAACGGTTTTCGGCACAATAAAAGCAATTTCAGCATTCATATAGTATTGAACTGCAATTGACAACGAACCATAAGCTTTGCTGCCAGGAGCTGCCGTGATCCGCTCAGCTACTTCTTTTTGCATCATCACCACTAATGCATCAATTCGAAGAGCAGATTCCAAAAAATACATGATAATAGGCGTGGTAATATAATAGGGCAGGTTGGCTACCACCATCAAAGGTTCTTCCGTATCTAGTTTCTCTCCTACGACCTCTTTTAAATTCACTTGCAATACATCGTTGTGAAGAATCGTTACATTGTCATAAGGACTCAGCGTGTCTGCTAAAACCGGCAATAGACGGTCATCAATCTCAAACGCGATGACTTCTTTGCTGGCTCTTGCCAAATGTTCGGTCAATGCTCCAATTCCAGGCCCTACTTCAATGACGTTCGTTTGTTTATCCAACCCAGCTGTTTCAACGATTTTTGTTAAAATATTCGAATCAATAATGAAGTTTTGACCCAAACTCTTCTTTAATGAAAAGCCGTGTTTCTTTAAAATTTCTTTCGTTCTGATAGGTGATGCGATATCTTTATGATTTGTCATTTTCTTCCTCCAAAATCCGTTGCATAGCTTGAATGACTTCATCCGGCGAGATTTGAAACATCTGCAATCTCTTTTGAAGTTGCTTGCCGTTCGTATACCCGATGTTTAGCCGTTCACCTAGTTTTTCGCGTCTTTTTCGTGCAAAATCCCCAACAATCAAACCCGCATCTAACAGTAACTGACGGGGAATCACTGTTTCTTGTTCCAAAACTTCTGTATAACTCTTGGCTAAAGCTTTGCGAATTGCTTCAGGGGAAGCATGTTCAATACCTAGACTGCCCTGCCCTTTTGGCTTGGCTTCAGTAGTAGTCAAAAAAGCATGTTTCACTCCCGGAACGGCCCGTGAGATCGTTTTACGGATCTTTTCTCCAGGAAAATCTGGATCGGTAAAGACGATTACGCCTCTGGTCTCTTGGGCTTTTGCAATCAGCTGCAGCGTTTCTGCATTAATAGCAGAACCATTTGTTTCGATCGTATCGGCTTCGACTGATTCATGGATTCGACGTGTATCGTCACGCCCCTCGACAACAATAATTTCTTTTATTTTTTCCATTCATCTAACCCAAATAAACGATTGGCATTTTTCATTGTTTGCTCCGCTACTTCTGCATAGGTACAACCGCGTAGTTTCGCAATTTCTTCAGCAACGTATTTCACATAAGCTGGCTCATTGCGTTTGCCTCTAAATGGGACAGGCGCTAAATAAGGAGCATCCGTCTCAATCAATAATTTATCGAAAGGAACTACTTTGGCTACATCTTTAGGTTCTTGTGCATTTTTAAATGTGACCACTCCACTTAATGAAATGTGCATGCCTAAATCTAAAAAACGTTCCATCCACAATGTGTCGCCGCTGAAACTGTGCATAATTCCGCCGATGTCTTCCACATGCTCCTCTTTTAAAAGAGCATACGTGTCTTCAATCGCATCCCGCATATGGATACTGACTGGCAACTTTAATTCTTTCGCTATTTGCAATTGTCTTCTAAAAACTTCTTTTTGAGTCGACTTAGGCGAAGTATCCCAATGGTAATCCAATCCCATTTCTCCCATCGCTACGACTTTAGGCAACTGCAATTGGTGGTATAGTTGTTCTTCGATACTTTCTGTATACAAATAACTTTCAGTTGGATGCCAGCCAATAATGCTGTAGATATCTTTGTACTCTTTGCTCAACGCCAATGTTTTTTCAATCGTCGCTGTATCGAATCCTACCACAGCCATTCGTGCAACATCGTTTTCTCTTGCTCTTTGAACCGTTTCAGGAACTTCTGCATCAAATTCTTCTGCATTTAAATGAGTATGTGTATCAAATAACACGGTTCTCATCCTTTCTTTATTTGTTAGTTGAACACCCTGCTAAACATTCTTCAGCAGGGTGTTCATTTTATTTAGCTACTTACGCAACTTCAGATCCATTCGGTGCATCTTTTGGCGCTTCAATGATTTGGAGTTTTCCGTCTTTTTCAGCTGACAGAATCATGCCTTGGCTAATTTCTCCCCGCATTTTACGTGGTTTTAAGTTAGCAACGATCACGACTTTTTTACCAATCAAAGCTGCAGGATCCGGGTACCATTCCGCAATTCCGGAAAGAATTTGACGGTGTCCTTCATCTCCGGCATCCAAACGGAACTTCAATAGTTTATCTGCCCCTTCAACTTTCCCGCAATCAATCACTTCTGCTACTTTCAGTTCAACTTTATCAAAATCATCATATTTAATTTGTTTTTCTTTAGCTGATGCCAATGTTGTTTCAGTTGGATCCCATTCAGATGGAATTTCTTCCTCTTCTCCAACTGTTCCGCTATCCATTTGAGCTTTAATATAAGCTACTTCTTCCTCTATATCCAAACGTGGGAAAATTGGAGTACCTTTTGGAACAACTTGCGCTTGTTCCGGGAAGCTGCCGAATTGTACAGTTGCCCAATCTCTTGCTGCTTCATCCTCTATGCCTAATTGTGTGAAGATAGCTTTTGGTGCATGCGTTAAGAAAGGTTGAAGTAAAATTGCAGAAACACGCAGGCTTTCTGCTAAATGAACCATAACACTAGCCAATTCAGCTTTTTTCTCTTCGTCTTTAGCCAATTTCCACGGTTCTGTTTCATCAATATACTTGTTCGCTCTCGAAATCAATGTCCAAACCGCACTCAAAGCACTGCTGAATTGCATGTTTTCCATTTCAACTTGGTAATCCGCAACTGCTTCTTCAGCTGTCTTTTTCAGAACTTCATCAAAAGCTGTAACATTTCCTGTGTAAGCTGGAACCGATCCTTTGAAGTATTTATTGATCATAGCAATGGTCCGATTCAATAAATTGCCTAAATCATTCGCTAAATCATAATTCACTCGAGAGACAAAATCTTCTGGAGTAAACACGCCGTCGCTGCCAAATGAAACTTCCCGCATCAAGTAATAACGCAAAGAATCGAGGCCGTAACGTTCCACTAACATTTCTGGATAGACAACATTTCCTTTTGATTTAGACATTTTGCCGTCTTTCATCAATAACCAGCCATGGCCGAATATTTTTTTGGGTAATGGCAGTTCTAGCGCCATCAACATGATCGGCCAGTAAATCGTATGGAAACGCACGATTTCTTTCCCTACCATATGCACGTCTGCTGGCCAAAATTTATCAAATAAAGCCGTATCTTCTGTGCCATAGCCTAATGCTGTAATGTAATTAGCCAAAGCGTCGATCCAAACGTAAATCACGTGTTTTGGGTTGCTTGGCACTTTGATTCCCCAAGAAAAAGTTGTCCGTGAAACAGCTAAGTCTTCTAAACCGGGTTTAATAAAATTATTGATCATTTCGTTTTTGCGTGATTCTGGCTGAATAAAATCAGGATGTTCTTCATAATAAGCTAACAAACGATCTGCATATTTGCTCATCTTGAAAAAGTAAGATTCTTCTTTGACCAATTCTACAGGATGCCCGCTATCAGGAGATTTACCACCAATAATATTGCCATCTGCATCACGTTCTACATCCTCTAATTGAGTCTCTGTATAGAATGTTTCGTCCGGAACCGAATACCAGCCTTCATATTCATCTAAATAGATATCTCCTTGAGCTAAGAAACGTTCAAAAATATCAGCGACTACTTTTTCGTGAACCGGATCAGTCGTCCGGATAAATTTGTCATTGCTGATTTCCAATAGTTTCCATAGCTCTTGCATATCATGCGCCATTTGGTCTACGTATTCTTGAGGAGTAATGTTTAATTCTGCTGCTTTATTTTCAATCTTTTGCCCGTGTTCGTCACTTCCGGTAAGGTAAAAAACATCAAAATCAAGCATTCTCTTGTAACGAGCCATCACATCGCACGCAATCGTAGAATACGCATTGCCGATGTGGAGTCTTCCACTTGGATAATAAATGGGCGTTGTAATGTAAAAAGTATTTCTTTCAGTCACCATAAGTGCCTCCTAAATTTATTCTCAACTTTATCAGTGATTAGTTGTCTTATCTTGGTTTGTTTTTCTTGCTGCTTGTCTTTCATCTTTGAACTAATCGTTTAGAACAATCCTAAATTAGTATACCATAGAAATAGAGCAGAATAAGGTGTTTCCTGTAGATTTCTCTACCTCTGCTGTCCTTTTTTCAGCATTTTATTTAAGAATAAATGGTTATTTTTTAAAATTGTTCTGCTCTCATTCCCTGCGCAACAAAACTACTTCTCTATCCTAACCGTTTATAAGAAGTATTCTACTTTTTTACCTTTCAAATGTAAATGTTTCCCGTGAAACATTTCTCGTGTTTTTAAATCTTTAAAGCTCTTTTTTTCTTTCTTTGCTTCAAATACGGTACAATAAAAGCAGGAACTTTTTTAAGAAAGGAGTTTTCCATAAATGATTACCATAGGTTTAACCGGTTGGAGTGATCATGAACTATTAGTCACTCATAAATCACGCAAATTAGAAGATTATGCTACACATTTTCCTTTTGTTGAACTGGATACGAGTTTTTACGCTATTCCGCCAGCAAAAAATATTTTAAGCTGGATAGAAAAAACTCCTGATGCCTTTCAATTTATCCCTAAAGCTTTCCAAGCAATGACAAAACACAAAGAATGGCTCGATTTCTTTCCTTCAGAAGAAGCCATGTTCCAACAATATCTTGCTACATTTGAACCCATGATCAGCGCGCATAGGATAAAGGCTTTTTTATTCCAATTCCCGCCGTTTTTCCATTATTCAGAAGAAAACCTGTCGTATTTAAGAAACATACGTCAATGGATGGGGGATTTGCCTGTCGCTGTTGAATTTCGTCATTTTAGCTGGTTCAACGAAGAAAACCAACCGTTGACATTAACATTCTTAGAACAGCAGCAGTTCATCCATGCGGTCATTGATCAACCACAAACCCCGGGCAACAGCATCCCGATGATTGCAACAGCCACAAATAAAGAGTTAACTTTATTACGTTTACATGGACGCAATTATGAAGGCTGGTTGCATGCGAATGGACCGGATTGGCGCGAAAAACGGACTTTCTATGATTATAGTCAAGCAGAGCTGGCTAGTTTTGTGCCCATCATTCATGCGCTGGAAAAAGATTCTAAAGAAGTAGCCGTCATTTTCAATAACAACTCCGGCGGACACGCAGCCGCTAATGCAAAATATTTACAAAAGATGCTCGATCTTACTTTTGATCAATTAGGCCCTCAACAACTCGATTTAAATTTATTTGATGACTAGAGGCAGAAAAGCTCTTTGTCCCTTGGATAAGAGCTTTTTCCTGATTTTTTCTGCTGCTTTTGTCTGCTAGACCGCTTCTAGCTAACATTTCCTTCTTTATCAATTGCAAAACAAGCTGACATTCTAAAAAAAGTTTGATCACTCCCTATTTTTCTACATTTTTTATACTGTCCTATGCTACACTACAACAAAAAAAAGAAGAGGGAATGAGATAATCGATTCCATCTTCTTTTCTTTTTCACTTTTTAAAGAAGTTCTTTTGCTAATAACCGGTAAACATCTAACCGTTTTTCTTGTGAATGCGGAATACTGCAGATCATCGCTTCATCAAATCCGTAATGAGCTTGTTCCTCATTTAAACGTACAGCTATTTCTTTTGGTTCTCCTACTAAATGCAGTTTCCGATTTTCTTTGATCGTCATTCGTTCAATTTCAGTCAAAGGATAATTTTGAGCTT
>NZ_DAMDAK010000031.1:0-349 GCF_032094055.1 Carnobacterium sp. | reverse complement strand
CAAAAATATCTTTTGTCATACCGCCCATAAAAAACTGTGCAAAAGAATAGCCGACACCCATCCGGGCAGCTTTTAATGCACTGCTTCCACTCGAACCCAACAGCCAAGCTTCTGGTAAAGCTATATGTGCCGGTGTCGCGATTGTTTTACGGTACAACCGGTCTTCCGGTACTTCATCATTGATCAACTTCAAAGCCGTATCGAATTTTTCATACATATTATCCAACAGAGGCTGCCGTCCTTCAGACAAAGCATACATGGCGTTAGTATCCCCGCCCGGTGCCCGGCCTACGCCAAAATCAATGCGCCCAGGTGATAACGCACTTAACGTTTTAAACACCTCTGCCAA
>NZ_DAMDAK010000030.1:21332-26744 GCF_032094055.1 Carnobacterium sp. | reverse complement strand
CCATCGTTGCTAATGGCTCTGCAATATTTTCAAGCAAGCGAGAAACTTGAGTATTCCATTGTTTCAAATATACCCGTGTTGAAGCTGTATTTGCTAATGTATACCAGCCATCTGTTTCTTGTGAAGTTAATTCGCCTGAAACTGTATTTAAATTATCGGGTAAGTCTTTCTTTAAAGCTGTTAAATATTCTTCAAAGGTAGCATGTACAAATTCAATATCAGGATACAATTCATTTGCAACTCGAATAGCGGTAGACAAATCTTTTTGAACAGGTTGATGGTCGCAACCGTTCATCATTAAGACATGATTAGTCGAAGTATACAATCCTGCATCATTTAATTTGGTCTCCCAAAAAGTTTGTGCTTCTGCTTTGTCGGTTGGAATTTCATTTCCGTTGCTGTACCAGTTAGCAAATAACAGTCCTAAAATTTTTGATTCGTCTGGCCCTTTCCACCACATTTCTGAAAATTGTGAAGCGTACTTGTCGTCATTGACCACAACATTATTGAAGCCAGTTGGTTTAACTCCACGGCCAAAAGCTGCTACATCAAATCCAGCTTGTTCCATCATTTGTGGTGTTTGTCCGGCATTTCCAAAAGTATCAGGGAAGTAGCCTAATTTAACTGGAGCACCCCATTGTTTGCTTTCGTCCATGCCGACAAGCATATTGCGGACATTTGACTCACTGCTTGTTAAGAAAGCATCTTGCAAAATATAAAAAGGACCGATTTTTAATTTACCATTCTGAATGTGTTTCTTAACCAAGTCTTTTTTATTAGGCCGTACTTGCAAATAGTCATCTAAAATAATCGTTTGTCCATCTAAATGGAAACTTTTAAATTCTGGATCTGTTTCGAATAATTCCAACACATCGTCCATTAATTCAATCAAACGCATATGGTGCTGTTCATATGGTAAGTACCACTCGCGGTCCCAGTGACTATGGGACAAAATATATACTTTCTTTTTCATTGTTTTCTCCTTTAATCAATTGTATTTTGTTGAATCACAGATTTCATCCAAAAGCTGCTTTTTTTAGGCGTTCGTTTAAAGTCGTTCTCAATATCGACACGATAAAAACCATAACGATTGCGGTATCCATTTAACCAAGACCAGCAATCGGCAAATGTCCACATATGATATCCGAAACAATTGCTGCCTTCTTCGGTTGCTTTATGCAACTCAGTTAAGTGATCATGAACAAATTCAATTCGATAATCGTCTTGTATGATGCCTTCATCATTCATAAATCGTTCTTCCTCGGCTACTCCCATGCCGTTTTCAGAAACATACCAAGGAATATTTCCGTATTCATTTTTTAACCGCATTGCAATATCGTAAAGAGCTTCTGGATAAATTTCCCATCCACGATAAGGATTGATTTTTTTCTCTGGCCAGTCATACTCCGCATATAAATCATTTGGCATCTTGGCCGGAACAGTGGGGTGACTAACTGCTTGTACACGTTTAGGCTGATAATAATTGACACCTAAAAAATCAACTGTTGCACGAGCGATTCTTTCTTTATCGCCGGTTTCACTATCCGGCAGCAAGTCATTTTCTTTTACTAACTGAATCAATTCAGCAGGGAAATGCCCTAAAACAACTGGATCTAGAAAGCTCTTCACATTTAACGCATCAGCTGCTTCTTTCGCTTTAAGGTCTCCAGGTGCATCACTTTTGCTGTAGACAGGTGTCAAATTCAAAATAATTCCAATTTTCCCAGTATGTTGACCTTTACGAAACTGTTCAACAGCTTCAACGTGTGCCATTAGCGTATGATATCCTACTTGAACCGCACGCTTAAAATCCACGACGGCAGGGTAATGGAATTCAAATAAATAGCCACATTCGACATGCACGATCGGTTCATTAAACGTCGTCCAGCGATGGACTAGGTCGCCAAATTGTTCAAAAGCAACTTTAGCATAATGACCAAAAGCTTCTACTGACTCCCGGTTTTCCCAACCGCCTTTTTCCATCAGCCACCATGGCATATCAAAATGGAACAAATTGATAATCGGTTCAACACCTTTTTCGATCATGCTAAGAAAGTAATTACGGTAAAAATCAACCGCTTTTTGATTGAGTGTTTTTCCATCTGGCAGCAACCGCGCCCAAGAGATTGAAGTACGGTAAGAGTTCAATTTCATGTCTTCCATCAATTGGACATCTTCTGCATATTGCCTGTAGACATTTGATGTATCTTTTGGGCCTACACGTTTATCGAATTTTTCTGGGTTCATTTCAAACCATTTGTCCCATGTTGTCAAAGCTTTTCCATCAACCAAAGCGGATCCTTCCGTTTGGGGCGCTGAGGCTGCAGCTCCCCATAAAAAACCATCAGGAAATGTTTTCAAGTTATTTTCCCCCTTCTTATTTTTTAATTCGTAGACCATAATAATCTAACACGAGCTCACAAAACATCATGTTTGCCCAAGAAAACCATTCTCTCGTATAATTGTTTGGATTATTGACATCAAAACCTTCATGCATTAATTTAGTGCCTGCATCATTCTCAACTAATAAATCTAAGATGCGTTTCTTTTCATTTTTATCAGAAGTGGTTAACCCTTCCATTGCTAAAGCAATTGGCCAAACGTAATTTTCAGGCGTGTGCGAACTTCCGATTCCTTTAGCGCAGTTTCCTTCATAAAAATAAGGATTTTCTTTGCTTAAGATTGTTTTGCGTGTTGCTAGATAGACTTCATCATCTTCGGCACAATAGCCTAAATAAGGAGCCGCTAACAAACTAGGAACATTCGAATCATCCATAATTGAGTAATTGCCTAATCCGTCGACTTCATATGCATAAACTGTTTCACCTGCTGCATTTTTTACTTTAGCAAATTTTTCAATACCGGATTGGATTTCTTCACGCAATGCAGTAATTTCGTCCACAATAGCTGAATCTTTCAAGATTTCCATATAAACTTCTTTTAAATAATCCAGTACAACAACAGCAAACATATTAGAAGGAACTAAATAATTGTAAATGCAGCGGTCATCACTTGGTCTGAAACCTGACCAAGTCATTCCTGTTACTCCGATCGGCGAACCTTTGCCGTCGTTTACTAACGTATCTTCTTCTCTCCAAGTATCGCGTTCAAAATTGTATGGAGAGTTTTCATGATTTTGTTCGACTTTCCAAAGAGCTAAGATTTTCTTTACTGCTTCTTTAAATGTTTTGTTAAATTGGTCCGTTCTGCCGGTTTCTTTGTACAGCAAGTAGCTTAATTGAATAGGATAACACAACGAGTCGATTTCGTATTTGCGTTCCCAGATCCACGGATTCATTTCAGTGTGGTCATCTTGGTGTCCAGCATTATTAGCTTCTTCATTAAAAGCGTTTGCATAAGGATCCAAGTTAACGTATTGCAATTGTCTTTCCACTACACCTGCGATCATATCAGAAATATCTGCATCTTCTTTTGCTACCAATAAATAAGGACGAACTTGAGCAGTTGAATCTCTCAGCCACATAGCTGGAATATCACCTGTTAATAAGAAAGTCGTTCCATCGGTTTGTTTTTTTACCGTAGTTAATAATGTATTCGAAAAGGAAGCATTAAAGTTTTCTGCCCATCTTGGGTTTTCTGCAGCTTTTTCAGTAACCGCATTCATTAATTTCTCTATTGATATCGGTATTTCTTGATAAACCATTTTTTTTCCCCATTTCTTGGTATTTATATCTTTTAATAAACCTAGTATAAAATACCTGTACTTTAATAACTACAAAATATATGTATGTCTCTATTTTATATAGAAACACCTAAAATTTGTTGTCTTTTTCATTTTAAATAGTATATCCTTGATATAAGTCTATACCAATAGGAGGGCATAATCGTGTCTAAAACAGAACCGCTTTACAAATTGATTTACAACACAATAAAAAAACAAATTTTAACTGGAGTTTTTCCATATAACAGCCAACTACCTTCAGAAAAAGAACTTGCCGGACAATTTGGAGTTAGCCGGATCACCAGCAAACGCGCTTTGAATGACTTAGCCAAAGAAGGCTATATTATCCGGTTTCCAGGAAAAGGCAGTTTCGTGATTTTTAAAGGTCTCCCCGCCGAACGATCTTATACTATATCGCTATTGCTGCCTTTCTTTAAAAATGCTGGATTAGAACAATATGTACAAGGCATTTCTGATTACTTAAAACCAACGCCTTTTCATCTAGTTATTCATTCTACTCAAGACGACCCTGACAAACAGCGCCAACTGATTCAATCCTTGTCTAAGGAAACAAGCGATGGCGTGATTCTTTATCCAAATTTTCCCGTCAGCTTGATCGATTTAGTATACAAGTTGATGCTTGATGATTTTCCCATTGTTTTATTGGATAAAAAACTTGTTGATCTCCCGATTCCCGTTGTGTCTTCAGCTAATTTCCAAGGTGGCTATGAGGCGACTACATATGCAATCAAGCAAGGACATAAAAACATTCTATTCTTTTCATTCGCTTCCTATCTTGAAAACTCAGCAGTCAAGGATCGTTATCTAGGTTACTTAAAGGCTCTCCATGAACATCAGATCCAGCCAACTTTACATCTACAGCAAAGTGACTATCCTAGTAACATGGATCAAAATCATTTGCTCCAGTCATTTCTTGAACAAACAAAAAAACAAGGCTACACTTGTATAATAGTTGAACATGACATTTTGGCTTTGGAATTGATCTCTACTGCAGCTGATATGGGATGGGATATCCCAAGCGATATGTCTTTTATTGGATTTGATGATCTTTCTCTGGCTCATATGATCACGCCTAACCTGACAACTGTCAAACAATACTTTTACCAAATCGGCTATGTTGCAGCTGAAAAACTGTTAGCTTTGATCACTGATCCTGTTAAAAATGCCCCCCCCATTTCCATCGAAGTTCCAATCGAATTAAAGATTCGAAAATCCGTCCAATTTATAGAACACGAAAAAGGAGCTGACAATTGACGTTAGCTCCTTTCTTCATGATTTTATTGTATTTGTTCTCGGAATTCTCGAGGAGATTGACCTACCAGCTTTTTAAAGTTTTTATAAAAATATCCTTGATTTTGGTAACCGATTCGACTGGCTATGTCATTGACCGGCTCTTTTGAACGCAACAGTAGTTCTTTGGCCAAGTTGATTCGATAATGGTTTAAGTATTTGGAAAAGCTTTTACCAGTTTCTTTTTTAAAAACCTGCCCCAAATACATCACATTAACATGAAGAATCAGAGCGATACTTTTCAAGTTCAAATCTTCCATATACTTTGTCTGTACTAATTCGATTGTTTGTTTAGTTAAATCGCTGTACAGCAGCTGTTTTTTCAATTCATCCAAAGGCAGCAGATCGGTTTCCATTACCGCGGCTAGTTCTTCAAATGTTTCTGATTCAAAGAGTGCATTCGTTTTAGTTAAAAACTT
>NZ_DAMDAK010000030.1:13637-21322 GCF_032094055.1 Carnobacterium sp. | reverse complement strand
TTCGATTGCATCAAACTGCAAGTAAACATTGACGATAACTAAATACATCAATCGTTTAACGTTTTCAGCCTCTAACAGCTGATTCTCTTTTAATTGCCTAATAAATAATGAAATCTCTTTTGAGATACGTTCAATATTTTTAGAAAAAATCCCTTCATTTAAATCTGTTATCAAACCTGATAAAGTTAAATCAGTAATTTTATTCTCTTTATACGTGTTTAGAGTAAAGGGCTGCCCATAAAAATCAGCATGTTTTTTTGCTTTTAGTGCTGTTTTGTAACTTTTATAAACTTTTTTTGTATTTTCTACTTGTGAACCAACGTAAAATAAACAGTTGTTTCCCATTTTTTCATTTAATTTATTCAATTGCAGTTCTATGTTTTCTTTTTCTGTCAAAATAATCACTTTTTCTTTTTCATTTAACGATAGAAACAAAGGCTGATTCAATGAACGACAAACCTCCTTAAATGAAAGCTCCCAGTCTTTTAATTGTTTGTTTCGAACAAGAACTACGGTAAATTTTGTATTTTCAGAAATATCAAACGATGCGTTTTCGAATAGTCGTCCAAGTTGATCTTCCTGCAATTCATTTCTTATCCACCGACCAAGCATTCCTTCAAAGATCACTTGGTCGGCTTGGTTATATAACTTGGCTTGTTCAAATTCTTTTAGTATATTCTCAAGTGAATGATACAGTTCTTCTTTATCGATCGGCTTCAACAGATAATTAGAGGCTCCTAAATGCATCCCGCTTTTGACATATTCGAATTCTTGATATCCTGAAAGAATAATAAACTTAAAAGGTTCAGCTATCTTTTGCGCTTCTCGAATAAAATCAATTCCTGATAAAACAGGCATTGTGACATCGGTTAAAATGATATCGACAGGATGTTCTGCGATAAAATCGAGCGCTTTTTTTCCATTTCTAGCTGTTCCAGCTATCTCCATACCTAAACTTTCCCAGTCAATCAATTTTTGCAGACCAACTAAAATCATATATTCATCGTCTACCAATAATACTTTATACATACTAACTCATCCTTTTTTAATCATTCATCAGAACACCATTACAATAGTTGTTCCTCCGCCAACAGTTTCTTTAATTTCCATTTCAAACTGTTCTCCAAAGTAAAGTTTCATTCTGGTATAGACATTCATGATTCCTACTGAACCAGGTTTAAATAAATCGGTGTCTTTGAAAGAGCGATTCAACTGTTCCATTTGTTCTTTTGGAATCCCTTTTCCATTATCCACAATGAATATTTTTGTTTTGTCTTCTTCACGGTAGGCTTTGACACTAATGGCGTTTTCTATTTTCATAAAATCGATTCCATGCGCAAAGTAATTTTCTATCAACGGCTGAATAGCAAACTTAGGTATCATGACTTCTTTAGCATCTTCGCAGACTTTAAACAAATAAGCTACTTGGTCAGGGTACCTCATCTGATAAAGGTAAATATATTTTTCGCAAAATTTCAATTCATTTTCTACAGTCACTATTTTTTCGTGAGAAATATTGTTTCTCAACAAAGTTGCAAAATGAAATACCACGTCTGCCAACTCTTCAGCTCCTTCACTAATCGCACTCATTCGGATGTATTCTAATGTATTATACAAAAAGTGAGGATTGATTTGAGATTGTAAAGCACGCATATCGGCATCCTTTTGTTTGATTTCTAATTCATAAATATCTTTGATATACGTTTGCAGGCTGTCGAGCATGTCATTGATACCTTCTGCTATTTGCTTGGTTTCAGCTTTTTTGTCTTGCGTGCTGATTCGGTTTTCGCTGTCTCCTGCCGCAACTTGATCGATCGATATTAGAATATCTTCTACTTGAACCACATACTTCTTGAATAAATGAAAAAGGATCAGCAACAAAACACTGTCGATCAGTAAGCTGAACAAAAAGAGACTAAATGTATTTTTCCATGTACTTTCATTGATTTCACTACGCGGGATCAATGTATAAATTTGATGATCGCTTTTAGTCAGCGACTCAGTGACATAGTAGTCTTTTTCCAATTCTGTTAAATTGATTTTTGAATGAACAGCCATTTGATCCACCAGCTTGTTTGCAATATCGGAATGACTTTGATGATTGCTGCCTTGATAAGTTAGTTGGTTCGTATTTGAAAAAACAAACGTTTGAATCGTATAATTGGTGTTTTGATTAGTCAAAATTTGATCAAACGTTTCTTTTTCAAAATCCATATGCAAAGAACCTATCGACTGCAAGGTGTTGCGGTTCATCAAAATAGCAGAAAAACGGATAGCTTCTGTCAAAGGCAGCTGTTTCACCTTTTCACCCATTAAACTACCTGTCTTCGAATAATAGATTTCTGGATAATTGGTTAAATTAATACTAGTTGCTAAAAGTGAGCTTTCATTGTAGTAGAGACTCTCAATAACTTTGGGCAAATAATAATAATTGTCTGTGTGGTAATTGATATCCAGCACTTCCGATAAGTAATCAGCATAAGACAATTCAAAATATTGGTAAATATTGTCGATTTTTTCTGGTGTTGAAGTTAAGCTGACAGCCACTTCTTCAACTTTTTCTTGGTCTTTATTGATTAAAAATTCAAATCGACCCGATGCACTTTGAATACTTTGCAAAGCTAATTTTTTGTTGTTTTCATAAAGCAATCGTCCAACTGCTACACTAAAAACGGTCAAAAACAGAATCAAAATAATCGAATACGTTTTTAGCAACGAATAGATTTGATTGCTTTTCACTTTTGGTTTCATTTTGCTGCTGCTCCTTAACTAAGACCTTTTTTCGTTCAATCCATTAAAATACTCTCAAACATTCTTTTTGTGCTCGTACTGATAACAACAGCCAGCAGTCCGGTTGAAACAAATAATATCAGTCCGGGAAACTTGTAAGTAATTAAACTGGTGATTACCAAGCCGAACACCAACAAAAAGCATTCTTTTGTATTGGTAAAAAACTGTATCACAGATAGTTTTAGTGAATTGAATAATGTGATCTCAAAAGAAGTCAAAACAGCCAAGTTGATCATAAAAGATAACACCAAGATAAACAAGATGAAAATAAGAAGAAAATCAAGCATTAAAAAAACCAATCCTTTAGTCTGAAGGGCAATAAATAAATTGTAGCCGATGATCAAAAGAACTGCGGCATAAAGTAAAAACAATTGGTTTCCTTGTTTAAAATGCTGTTTAAAATGAACGAATGTAGTTTTCCATTTGATTTGTCCAAAATCCCAATTTGCTTCAGTATGCGCTTCTATAATCGCCATCATAGCTGGGGTGACGCCTAGAACTAATAACCCCATAAAACTCAGTCCCCAAAAATACAAACTTAGTTTTATCAAATAATATATTTTATTAAATACTGTTTCAATTCCTTTTGAAAACACACTTCATTCCTCCAAATCTTTCTCTCGTGCTCTGTTAAAAACAATTGCTTTTATCTTACACTACTTAGAGCAAATAGAAAAGGAGCGAGACAACTGTCTCCACTTCTTTTCTTGTCTCACTAACTAGCAACGTGCATAAGTCAAAATCGATTATCGACCAGACTCATTGTTTTTTTAATGAAAAAGGGCGTTCTGCTTTTGAATAGTCTTGGTATACAGGAGCTAACCCTAAGTGGACGGTAAACTCTCCGCCTTTAACGAGATCAGTATGAGTCAAAAACAATTTTTTATAGTCTTGCTGATTTTTTTCAACTTTAGTCACAAAGTTAGCTTGTGATGTATTGTTCAATGTTTCGATTTCCCACATCTTCCCATTTGGCAGCTGAATGCTCACTTCATCAAAAAGCGGGATCCCTAAAACATATTCTCCGCTGCCGGGAGTTACGGGATAAAAGCCCATGGAACTAAAGACAAACCAGCCTGACATACTGCCGTTGTCTTCATCTCCGGGAAACCCTTCATAACCGCTGTTGAACAACCGGGTCATCAATTGTTTAACAACGACCTGGGTAGATGCCGGTTTCCCGACATAGTTAAACAAGTAAGGAATATGGAAGCTGGGCTGATTAGAAAGAGCTAATTGTCCGTAATCGATCGCGGCTACTTCGCTCATTTCATGAATTTCAAATCCATAACTGCCGACCTCAAATGAAGGAGAAGTGTTGCACAATTCTGTCAGCCGGTTTAAAAAAGCTGTTTCGCTTTCGTAACTGTCGATTAAGTCTTGGAAGTTATGATAAACACCGAAGCTATTTTGCCAAGCGCTTCCTTCTGTATAGTCAAAACCCCAGCGTTCTGGAGAAAAGTCAGCTCTGAAAATTCCTTTTGAATCTTTCCCGCGCATAAACCCGGTTTCTGAGTCAAATAAGTTTCGATAGTTTAAAGAAGACTGTATGAATTGTTCTGCTGTTTCCTGTTGATCTTCCAGCAGGGCAGCAGTCTGACCGATACAAAAGTCACTGTAAGCGTAATCCAACGTTTGATTCACACTTTCGGGTACAGCTGTTGAAACATAGCCCAATTGATCATATTCTTCAATTCCAAGTCGGCCGTATACTGAGTTTCCGCTTTTAACTGTTGCCGTTTTGACCATGGCTTCCAAAAACTCGGCTATTTCTGCTTTAGACAACAGCCCTTTCACTGCAGCATCTGCAATCACGGCGTCAACCAACGTACCGGGCATCATTCCACGTTCATCAGGAGAAAGCCACTTAGGCAAAAAGCCGCTTTCGTTATAAGATGTTAAGATACCGGCTAAAATTTCTTGATATTCACCAGGTGCAATGATTGAATACAAAGGATAAACGGTTTTATATGTGTCCCAGAATCCATTATTGGTATATAAATAACCCGGCTTTACTGCTTTTGCTGTCGTATCATAATGGATCGGCAACTCCGCTTCATTTAATTCATAAAATTTTTGCGGAAATAAAAACATCCGATAGAGACAAGTATAAAACGTTTTGACGTATTCTTGGTTTTTATGCGAAACAGTAATTTTTCCTAAATACTTATTCCACATTTTTTCAGCAGCTAACTTTTGTGCTTCAAACGAATCCGCTATCTCTCGGTTATGGTTTGACTGTGCTTGTTCTTGGCTGATAAAAGAAGTTGCTAAGCTTGCTTGGACTGTCTGACGAGCAGCTCCTTCAAAATACACTATCAATTGCTTGCCTTCTTCTGTTTCAAAAAGACCGCTGACTTCAACGTCAAGAGACTGATCAAAATGAAGCGTAAAATACATTCCAAATTCAGGGTCATGGCTGCCGGCAGCATAATTAGCAAATCCGCTGACTGTGTTGGTTTTCGGTTCCAATCTTAACCGGCTATTTTTACCCGGCACATGAAAAACGATTCCTGCTTGTTTTTCAGACTGGTATGCAAACTTCATGCGACAACCTCGTTCGCTAGGAGTCAGCTCTGTAATAATGTTGTATCGCAGTTGTTTGACTTTTAAATAATGCGGGCTAAACACCGATTCTTCGGGCCGATAAGAACTTTGATAAGAAAGAATGTCATTTGAACAGTCGTTTCCCGCAATCGGCGTGATCACTATCGGACAAAAATCCCCCATCCATGGACTAGGCTGATGAGATAAACGAATTCCTTGGAATACGCGATGGTAAGGATTAAAAAACCAGCTATCTTCATTCGCTGTTTGTACAGCATAATGGTTCATTCCAAAAGGAACACCTGTATAGGGCAATGTATTGCCATTCGAAAAATTACGGTTATTGTTTGTTCCTTGTCTTGTATCGATCATTTCTAACATGTTATTTTTCTCCTCTTCAACTTATTATCAACGCTTAGGTCTTTAGTTTTTAAAGAAAAAGAACGCCTAAGAAGCAGGCGTTCTTTTTAACAAAGGTCTCTTTAAATCGATTATTTACTTGCATTGAATTCGTCAAATTGTTTTTGTGCTTCTTCTTTGATCTTATCCAATCCAGCTTCTTTTAATTTTTCTAAATATTCAGGTACAACTTTTTTAGGATCAACACTACCTGTTTGCAACCCAGCTGTGTATTGAGCTGCCACGTTATTCACATTTGTAATTTCTGTCTTAACATTGTCAGTCACAAAGTTAAATCCAAGTAATGGAGATTCTTCTGCTTCTTTAATTGATTTTTCTTTGTATTCGATTTGTTCATCTGTTACAGCTTCATCGATGTAAAGAATCGCATTGTTAGCTAAGTTCCATGCTGACATGTAGCCGCTCTTAGGATCTTGGTACCCTTCCAATAAGCGTACACGTCCTTCTTCATCGGTTTTTTCCCAGTTTCTGCCTTCAACACCATAAACCAAACCATTTAACAATTCTGGATCTGTGTTCAGCAAGTTCAAGACTTTCATAGATTCTTCTTTTTTCTTAGAATTGTTTGAGATAACAAAATTAGCCATCCGGGCTTGTGCTACAGTTTTTGCTGGCTTAGTAAAAGGTTTTGACTGAATGTCTTTTCCAGTAATACGTTGTAGCAAGTAATCACCGTAGTCGTAAGGTCCTTGTGTTTCAGCTCTTACGAACCAAGTATCTTCATCTGTGTTGTAAGCCGTTTGGCTGGTGGCCGCATCAGCAGGAACAAAGCCTTTTTTGTAGTAATCATGCATAGTATCTAGTTGCGGCAATAGGCCGTCGCCTTCTTCATATGGATTGATCAGTTTTGTAAGATCTCCATTTAAATCGATACCAAGCGGTACATTGTTGCCGATCAAGAAATCGATGTCTTTTTCAATTCTCCAACCTGAACCTGCAGTTAAAGGTACAACACCAGGTTCATTGTCTTTAATGGTTTGCAAGAAAGGTTCTAAATCTGTTAATTTGCTGACTTTAGAAATATCCATATCGTATTTATCTAAAAACGTTGGGTTAAACGTAAACATTTGTTGTGCATAAACGTTTGCATTAACGGGTATAGCATAAAGTTTTCCATCAATTGTATTTCCTTTAATGTACGCTTCATCTAATTGTTCCATTGTTTCAGGTGCAAATTCTTTAGATAGTTCTGTTAAATCGGCATACGAATTTTCAAGCGGACGCCTATTTCATCTTCAATTCGTTTGTTGGCAATTTCCATTAATTCGTCAAGATTTTCTGGTGCTACTCCGACTTGGTACATCAAAACAGTGTCTTTGTCTCCGCCGGTGTTTTTACTTTCGCTTTCCTTGCTGTCGCCAGATGCTAATCTGCCGCACCCGACTAGAGCTGCTCCGCATAAAAGAGCAACAGCTCCTCTAACCAATGTCTTCTTAAAATTGATTTTCATTGTATATCCTCCATTACTATTTTTTTATAAAACTCAAACCCTTTAGATAAAAACTTACAAATTAATCATAACCACATACCCTTAAGCGGCTATTCTTTCACTCCGCCGATAGTCAATCCGCTGATAAAGTACTTTTGGAAGAATGGGTAGCTTAATGCGATTGGAAGTGTAGAAATAACAACCATTGCCATTCTTGTGGCTTCTTTCGGGATACCAGCAGCTCCAATCATGGAACTCATACCAGCATTTTCAATCATAAATTCGATATTGCTTTGAATCTGCATCAATACATATTGCAGCGGCATCAAATTGTCGCTTTGAATATACAGCAATGCGTTGAACCAATCATTCCAAAAACCGATAGCTGCAAATAAACTGATCGTTGCAATTCCCGGCACGGCTAATGGTAAGACGATTTTCCAAAATGTTCTTAGTTCTCCTGCTCCGTCAATTCGAGCAGACTCAATAATCGCAGGTG
>NZ_DAMDAK010000030.1:6643-13627 GCF_032094055.1 Carnobacterium sp. | reverse complement strand
GGACGAATAAAGAAAGTACGCATCACGATGATGTTGAAAGGACTCATTGCCATTGGCAAAATCAATGCCCAAATCGTATCTTTCAATCCTAATAAACTCGTCATCACGATATATCCCGGTACTAGTCCTGCACTAAACAACATGGTTACTAGTGCAAACATGGTGAAGAATTTACGGAATTTAAAGTCTTTACGTGAAATTGCGTAAGCATATGAAGAAGTTAATGTCGTATTGATCAACGTGCCGACAACAGTAACAAAAACGGTAACGAAAAGAGCTTGAAGAATTTGATCGCCCATTTGAGCTAAGTAGCGATACCCGTCAAAACTCCATGTTTCAGGAATCAATTGATACCCATTAACAACCATTGCGGTCTCATCACTAAAGGATAGAATCACAATGAAGATAAAAGGAAACACACAGGAAAAAGCAAATATTCCAATTAAGATGTTAAAAAAGATATTTGTTTTCTTTCCAAATCCTTTGTAATTAACGGAATTAATGCGTTTTTTCTTTTTCTTATCTGTAGCTTTTTTTTGTTCTTGTTCTTTAATATAAGTGTCTTCAGCTTGCATTTTTGCTCCTCCTCTCTAGAATAATGCTGATTCTTCATCAAAACGGCGTACGATCAAGTTGGTGATCATAACTAAGACAAACCCTACAACGGATTGATACAATCCGGCTGCTGTTGTCATCCCAATGTCTCCGCTTGATGCTAAACCATTATAGATATAAGTATCCAAGACAGAAGTAACGTTATAAAGCGCACCTGCATTCCGAGGAATTTGATAAAATAAACCAAAGTCTGCTTTAAAAATACCGCCGACACTCATGATGGTTAAAATAGTGATCAAAGGAACTAAGTGAGGCAAAGTAACGTGTTTGATCTGCTGCCATTTGCTGGCACCGTCGATCTCAGCTGCTTCATAATAAGCCGGTTCGATTCCCATAATAGCTGCAAAGTAAATCACACTGCTGTATCCGACGCCTTTCCAAATGCCCAAGAACACTAAAATATACGGCCAATACGTTGGATCAGAATACCAGCTGATTGGTGTGCCTCCTTGACCTACAATGATCGAGTTGACTAATCCTTTATCCGGGCTCAGGAAAGCGTATACAAAGTAGCTTATAATAACCCATGAAAGGAAATAGGGAAGCAACATAGACGTTTGGTAAATCTTGATCATCTTTTTAGAACGCAATTGACTGACGATAACGGCAATGCTGACTGCTAAGATTAATCCTGCTATAATGAATGTAACGTTGTATAAAATCGTATTTCTGGTAATGATGTAGGCATTTGAAGAAGAAAATAAAAATTTAAAATTATCAAATCCTACCCATTTGCTTTGACTGATACTTCCCCAAAATCCGCCGTCTTCAATAAATCTGAAGTCTTTAAAAGCGACTACATTTCCTGCTACAGGAATATAGAAAAAGAAAATCAACCAAATCGTTCCGGGCAGTGCCATAAACAACATGGCTTTATTTCTATTTAAATGATACAAAAACCCCTTTTTTTTCTTTTTCATTCAGTATGCTCCTTTCAAAACTAATGCCTTTCTTTATACTCTTATTTTAATTGACTATACCAAGTGATGAAAGGAATAAAATATAGGATAACCTACACAAATTATAGAAAAACATTCTTATCAGCTATTTCTAGCGCTTTTTGTTCCTTTTATGGTCTTTATTCTATTGATAAACCGCAAAAAATGAAGTATACCACTTTTTACGGTTCATTATTTTTTTCTTTATCTGAATTACTTAATCATTAAAAGGCCGTAATACCAAATCAAATTCGAATTTTTCAGCTACTGATTGGTACTTTTCTAAAACGTCAGGACCGCAGCTTGCTGAACCAATTCCATGCTGCTGTTTATCTAAATAAAGATAAACTTCTTTTGTTTTCTTTAAATCATAAGTATGTTGAGCTTCATCAAGATTCTTTTGTGTATAGTGGCGAGCACTGAAATTAAATGGTTTATTTCCATTAATCCATAAGCCGCTTTCTCTTTCGTCTGTTACCCTCAACCATTCGACATCTGAGCGATTGCCGTTTTCCTGCGGGTAAATATAAGAAAAACTCAGTTCATCTATTGAATTTTCGTAGATCCCAAAGCGGCCAGCTTCTTTTGTATCCGGGTAATTTTCTCTTGGCCCTCTGCCGTTCCATGCTACTTGATCGAATCTTTCCGGCAAGACCAGTTCGAACCCGATTCGCGGAAATGTAGCTGGATGATCACCTGTTGGTTCGCCTTTTACTTGAATACTGACTTCTCCTGAATGCATCACTGTATAAACAACTTTCACCTCTATCCCCCAAGCAAGAGTTGGCGGTCCTATCCGCTGGGTAATAGTGATTTCAACTGCTGTCTGGTTGTTTAAAAATCGCCACTCAAAAGTGTCTGTTCTTTGCTGCAACCAATGCAAGCCGTAATCTTTCCATATCTTTTCAGAACGATGATCATTATTCGTCATTGCCCGCCAAAAATTAAGTTTCGGCCCCTTCTCTACTAACGATCTATTCTCATACATCCAAGAAATCAACGTTCCATTTAATTTATCAAAAGACAATGCAAAATCTATTCCTTTTAATTCAAAGATGGTTTCCGTCTCTTGACTGGTTAAGGGAACTGTCTGATGTGCAGATGCTGATCGACCGTCTATCATTTCCATCTTTTTGCTTTTCTCATACTGTTTGATTCTAAATTGTTCAAATGCCACTTCATGTCCTTGCACAGACCACTTCGTCTGGCCCACTGTAATAAACTGCATATCGACCCATACGTCGTTGAATGGATTCGCTAAACTGCTCAACCCATTTAATGGAATCGCAAATTCTTTTGATTTACCAGGCTCAATCCCTTTGATCGGCATGCATCCGCTTTGCAGAATAGTCCCTTCTATCCGCATAGACCACGACAACAATAAATGATCTAGTGTTTGAAAATCATATCGATTAACGATCAAAAATATACCTTTTTCGAGATCAACGGCTTCAACTATTATCGGCTGCATTACTTTTTTTAATTCATAATATGCCGGAGATGGATTGCGATCCGGCTGAACCAGTCCATCGATTACAAAGTTATGGTCGTTTGGCTGATCTCCAAAGTCGCCGCCATATGCAAAAAATTCTTCACCTGTTTGAGTATGTTGTCTTAACCCGTGATCAGACCATTCCCAGACAAATCCACCTTGCATTCTTGGATAACGATAAAATAATTTCCAATATTCTTTTAATGCTCCTGGCCCATTTCCCATTGCATGCCCATATTCGCATAAAATATGCGGCTTTTGATGGTTAGCTGCTGCTCCTAGTTGTTCTAACCGATCAATTTCGGTATACATTGTGGAGTTCACAGCGGATATCGGCGAATCTAGATCATATTGTTCTGCTTCAAACAACTGTTTTGTAGCGCCTTCATGATGGATCAAAAAAGCAGGGTATCTTTGATGAAGCCACTTTGCCATTGACTCATGATTGCGGCCAGCCCCTGATTCATTTCCCAGAGACCATAATACGATCGAAGGATGATTTTTGTCTCGTTCAATCATGCGTTCCATCCGATCGATATAAGCATCTTCCCATCTCGGATCGTCACTTAAGAAATTGACATTGCCGACGATCTCAAATCCGTGAGTTTCCAAATCAGCTTCGTTCATAACATATAATCCATAAACATCACACAAAGCATAAAAACGAGGATCATTAGGATAATGTGCCGAACGAACAGCATTGATATTGCCTTGTTTCATCAATTGAATATCTTTTTCCATGTCTTTAAGAGTAACCGCTCGGCCCAAGTCAGGATGATTATCGTGCCGGTTGACTCCTTTAAATTTGATTGGCACATTGTTGACCATAAAAAGACCGTTTTTTATTTCGATCGTTCGAAATCCTATTTTGTGTGTTATTACTTCTAATACTTCTCCTTTTTCGTCGGTCACTGTCAATAGAATTTGATACAAATGAGGTGTTTCTGCTGTCCATTTTAAAGGTTTTTGAATAACAGCTTTGATCTCGTTTTGCTGCTGGAGTTCGTTTAATTCACCGGATATTCCTTGCACAACTTTCTGACGGCTGTCTAATAATGTATAGATTACTTTACGGTATTTTAATTGCTCCAGCACAGTTTCATCAAACTTCAAGTTAACAGTCAATAGCCCGTTAGCGTACTTTTCATCAAGAGCAGCTTCAATATAAAAATCCTCGATGGTAGCTTGAGGCCTTGCTATTAAATAGACATCTCTAAAAATCCCGCTTAACCACCACATATCTTGATCTTCTATGTAAGTAGAATCAGACCATTGATAAACCCTTACGGATAGTTCGTTTTTTCCTGCTTTCAAATAAGAAGTAATATCGAATTCTGCCGGCAAGCGGCTGCCTTTGCTGAACCCTGCTTCGTGTCCGTTGATCCAAAAATGAAAACTATTGTCGACTCCTTCAAAACGCAAAAAAACTTGCTGATCTTTCCAATCTTCTGATATATAAAATTGACGTTTATAACTGCCTGTAGGATTTTCATTTGGAATGTAAGGCGGATCTACAGGAAACGGATATGCTACATTTGTATAATGCGGACGTCCGTACCCGCTTAATTGCCAATGAGAAGGTACGATAATGGTATCCCATGAATCACAATCGTAGCTTTCTTTATAAAAATTCTCTGGTGAGTCAGTTGGATTCTCAGCATAATGAAACTTCCAGCTGCCATTTAATAGTTGGAAGCGAGTAGAATTCTTTCTTTGATCCGTTAATGCTGCCGATTTATCTGCGAACGGAATAAAATAAGATCGACTTTTTAAACGGTTTCGGCTCAATCGTTTGGGATTTTCAAGATCCATTATGTTCATTTAAATACTCTCCTTAAAAAGAAAAAGAAACTTTTTATATCAGCTGCTTCTTTCGTCCTTTGTTTATTTATTTATTTAACCTCTCAAATAAAAATGAGGGGATATATACATATGCCAGCCTTTGCTCTTGTCCTTTTTTCTACAAAAGCAGACCTTTTTATTTTAGCGCTTTAAGGAACCGCTTCCAAACAACTCTATTTTAATCGTCTTAAGCCTGCAAAAAAAGGAACAAAGTATAGCTTTAAATCAACAAATTACAGTTTTTTATTTCCAAATTTAAGAAACGTTCACTCAAGCCGTTAGTTGCTAGAACAGCAGCTAACAGTTTGAGTGAACAAGTAAAACTATTCATTTTTTAGATTGATCAACTGTTTAAAGTTTTTGGCTATTTCTGTTCCTTTTGCATTCGTTTCTTTTAAATAAATCAAATGAAATGGGTGCTCAATCACAAATTTTTTTAATTTAATTTCTTTCAGTGTTCCCTTTTCAAGTTCTTCCTCAACCGCTTTGCGGTATAAAAAAGTAATGCCCAAATTCTTTTCTACTAATTTTTTGATGGAACCAATACTGCCGATCGTCATAGTTTTTATAAAACTGTCTAAATGAATGCCTTTATTTTTTAGAGCTGTTTCGAATATCAAACGGGAGCCCGATCCTTCTTCCCGTATCAATAAAGGAGCAGAAAACAAATCATTGATTTTCTGCTCTTTGCGCCATAAGGGACTGATTGCTGAACAGACTGCAATAAACGATTCTTCGGAAATTTTGTGAAATCCAAAAAACTGCTGATTAAATTCCCCTTCCACAAAAGCAAAATCGATTTTTCCGTGTTCCAATAAATCAATCAACGACTTTGTGTTATCCACTACCATAGAAAGCTGATGTGCAGGATAAACTTGCAGATAGGTTTCAATAAGATTCGGCATCATATATTCACCAATCGTCAGTGTCGCTCCAAAGGTAAAGGAAGGACTTTCTTCTTTTGGATTCAGTTGTTCTTGAATTTGCTGTATTTCCTTTTGCAGCAATAAAAGATCTTTTTTCAATTGTTTTCCTTTTTCAGTTATCGTTACTTGTCTGCCTTCGTACTGAACCAATTCAACTTCCAACTGATTCTGCAAATAATGAATGTGCTGCGTAACAGCTGGTTGTGTAATATGCAATTTTTTTGCTGTCCGAGTATAATTCATTTCCTCTGTAAGCGTCAGAAACGTCTGGTAGCGGTAGTCTAGCATCTTTGTACGTCCTCCATAAACTAAATTTATAAATATATAATAAATGATTATTTTATCTTATGCAAATTAAAGTGTAAACTATTTTCTATAAAAGAGATTATAAAGGAGATGCATCATGCTTACTCAACTCGGAAAAAAAATAAAAACAATTCTGCCAGGTTTATTTATCAGTATTCTTATTTCTATAGCTAGTCAATACTTAGCTGCTTTTCTACCTACGCTAGGATCAGCTTTAATTGCTATTTTTATAGGAATTTTATTAGGAAACACGCTGCTAAATAAACCTTCTTTAAATAGCGGAACTAAATTTTCGGAAAAAACATTATTAGAATTGTCCATTGTTTTAAATGGATTGATTCTTGATTTCCAAATTATTAAACAAGTTGGCTCTACTGGTTTTGTTTTCGTTCTGCTTCAAATGATAGCCACTATTTTTATAGCTTATTGGATCGGCCGTTCTATGAAATTCAATAAGAAATTTTCATTGTTAATGGGAGCTGGGAACGCCGTCTGTGGTTCTTCCGCAATCGGAACTGTTTCTCCGGTCATTAAAGCAGACGATAAAGATAAAGGCATGTCGATCACTGCTGTTAATATTGTAGGAACTTTTTTAATGGTTTTATTGCCTCTCATTTCTTCTTGGCTTTACCATCATGAGGCTGTACAAACCTCTGCTTTGATCGGTGGAACCGTTCAATCTATTGGTCAAGTTATCGCTTCTGCTAAATTAGTCAGCGGAGAAGTAACCAATTTAGCCATTGTATTCAAATTAATGAGAGTTCTGCTAATTGTAGCTGTTGCCCTTATTTACGGTAAACTAAATGTTAAAGAAAGCGAGCCGTTGCTGTCTAAATCTACTACTGATTCAAGTGCTGCTAAACAA
>NZ_DAMDAK010000030.1:4129-6633 GCF_032094055.1 Carnobacterium sp. | reverse complement strand
ACAATCAAAAAAAGCGGTTGGTATTCCTTGGTTTATTATTGGTTTCTTTCTTTTATTTATCGTTAGAAGCTCTATCCAACTGCCGACATTCGCACTGCACAGTGCAGAAACGATCAGTAACCAATTTGAAATTACTGCTTTGGCTGCCATCGGCTTACGTGTGAAATTTTCAGATATTGTTAAAGAAGGACCTAAAACGATGCTTTATGGTTTATTGATCGGCTTTTTCCAAATCGTCATTGCCGTCTTATTGATTGCCTGGTTATTTTAATGTACTTTTTTACATTCAAACAGTTAAGGACCTATCCCCTGCATCAGCAACGGATAGGTCCTTATTTTGATAAATCAAAAACGTTGTTCTTAAAGTACCAGCTTCAGAACTCGCTTTTTCGTGTTTTATTTAAATTCTTCTTACTCTATTGGCGTTTTCCTAATCGATTCGGTTGATAAATAAATTTCCCATTATTCGATTCAATTAGAATATGCAATTTAAATTTAGACATTAGAAACTCTCCGATAGCTTCTTTCGTATAAAAAACGTCTGTCGGAAACATTTCAGTCGGCGATTTAACTTTAATCTCATAAAAACCATCCATTACCGTTTCTACAAAGATCAAATCAGAACGTTCTTGCAGTTCTTTTCTTTCTTCGATGGTTAAATCTTCAATATCTCCTTGGTTCATTTGTATATGCTCCTAACGTTGAAAACTGTAGATACTATGCTTTGCTACCATAGATTAATGGATACCTTTTTTAAAGTCAAGGAGATTATGAAAGTACCGGTTTGTTGTAAAAAATGAATAGTTTCTTTTTGCTGAGGATTGTTTTACTTATTCCACTACTCTTAGGACAACTTTTAATAGAATATCCTTCTATTTTTAGTTCTGTGTCTAAACAGTGACATTTTTAATACCTTTTAAATAGCCGAGTTAAATCAAAATGTAGTTGAGGTGCTTTGATTTCAACTTATCGATTCAATCTACTTTACGCGCAACACTTATTATAATCATTTACCGCTTTTTTCTCTTTTTATCATGGCTTTGGTTCCAATCAACATGCCGAACAACGTATCTGTGCCAGAAGTATGTCCAAACAACAGCATGCGTTCCATTTTCTTTTGGAGCAGCTTTTGGTCATCTAAATAAAACAAATCGATTAATTCTTTAATATTTTCATTCACTACTCCTTCTAAAAGGCACTGCAAATAAGCGATACTGATTGCTGTCGTCTTGTCGGTTCTGACAACTTGCTGCATTGTTTTAAGCCATTCGTGCTGTTGATCAAGCAAAGTTAATATACTCGTGTATCCGATTAAGAGATCATCACCGCTTGGCGTAAGTCCAATACCTCTGCCTACTAGATGGTTTATGATTGCGCTCTGTTCAACGTTCGATAAAGGATCTTTGGGGTAATTGCTTAATTCTTCAAGGTAACCAGTGGTAGTTGAACTAAGGGGCAATCCTGTTCGCATGTGGACTGGTATGCGACTTAATTCTTTAAAAAAAGCTGTTTCTTCAATACATTTTGGATAAGAAGTAAATGGCTCTATTTTCAATTGAATTTCAGTAAGCAATTCCAGCGCAACAACCAACACGACTTTATTCCACTGGTTATAAAAAGTTAACGTTTGGTTTTGGCAACTAACAAAATCGCCTATCTTAATTACTGTTAAAAGTGCTTGGATCTTCTCATCCTTTAGTTTCACTCCAAAAGCTGATAAAGGTTCCAGCATATCGCTCACATGCACCAACTGTTTTCCTAATTTGATATTTAAACTATGAGTAAATAGGCTATGAACTATTCCCACATGATTTCCCTTAAAAAAAGCTGTCAAATAACTGCTCTTTTCTTCTTTGTATTCTTGCAGCATGGTTTCACCTCTTTTGATAATGAAAAAAATAAAGACAAGGATTATTTTAGCTAATCTTGCCTTTATTTTTATGCTTATTGTCTGTTTTTATTATTCTCCTGGAACAACTCTTGTTCCTGAAATGCCTGCTAATGCATCCACTGCATTTTCTAAAGAGCAAATGATTGCTTCTTTACCTTGTGATGCAAAAGCAATTGCTGCTTCCATTTTTGGTCCCATGCTTCCTGCAGCAAAATGTCCCTCTTCAACATACTGGTTCGCTTCTGCTAAAGTGACTGTCTCTAATTTCTTCTGGTCTGGCTTTCCATAGTTTAAATACACGTTGCTGACATCTGTTAAGATCATAAAAACATCCGCAGCAACTTGTTCTGCTAAGCGCAGTCCAGATAAATCTTTATCGATAACAGCTTCAATTCCTTTTAACCGTCCTTTTTCATCTGAAACAACTGGAATTCCGCCTCCACCCGTTGAGATCACGACTGTATCGTTTTCCAATAAAGCTTTAATTGAAGCGACACCATGAATCTTTTTAGGTTTTGGAGAAGCCACTACACGTCGGTATCCGCGGCCAGCATCTTCTGCCATATTCCAGCCCTTTTCAGCTGTCAATTGCTTCGCTTCTTCTTCAGTATAA
>NZ_DAMDAK010000030.1:902-4119 GCF_032094055.1 Carnobacterium sp. | reverse complement strand
TTTGGAAAGCAGAATCTTTTGCATCTACTTCTGTTTCTGTTAACAAAGTTACGACATTTCCAGAAACTTCTTTTTCAAGTAAGGCGTTCTTTAAAGATTGTTCCATCATATACCCAATAAAACCTTGAGATTGTGCACTCAATGCATCTAATGGCAATTGCGGAACAACATCTTTTGCCTCTTCATTTTGGCGTAAAATGTTTCCGACTTGCGGTCCGTTGCCGTGTGTGACAATGACTTGGTGTCCTGCTTTTTTTACATCAGAAATGGAATCTGTACTGATACGTACATTTTCCATTTGGTTTTCAAATGTTGCTTCTTGATTAGGACGTAAAATTGCGTTTCCTCCAAGAGCGATGACTACTCGTTTTCCCATTATCTTATTCCTCTCTCTTTTAACATCAGTAATCCTAAAAGGATACCTGTCATAGTATCTAGGCCTGATGTGCTTCCATTCGTTAGTATAGTTTTAAAATCTACTTTGATTTGATTCCCTTTGTGTTTCTCACTCAATTCATTTGCAAAAGAAAGAAGTGTGGTGCTGTACAAGTGCTTAACTGCATAGCGCAGATAAGTGGCAGCAATGATTGTAGTGCGTTCTTTTGTTTTTAACAATTCCAATAAAATCTGTCTAAAATTCGTGCTCAATAGCGTATATGCTGAATCCATACTTAACAATCCTACTAAAAGATCATCTCCTGATGGAGTCAATCCAACGCCACGACCGATAAAGAACTCTAAACTGTCGCGAATACATTCTTTATCAGATGAAAATAATCCCTTTATGGCTTTAGTAAATTCAGGTTCAGCTTTAGCCGCATCGTCCAACGATAATGGCAAGCTTTTTTTAAAACCATTATTTTCTGAAACCATTTCAGCTTCAGCTAAAACCTTTTCTACCTGTTTTAACGTTATTTCTTGTTGCGGCAGCATTTGAGAATGATAAAAATGAGTGTATTTAAACGATAAACTAACAGCATTGCTTTTTAACTGGTTGGTTTGTGAATCATAAAAAAACTGGTCTCCAACCTTGACTAATTGCAACACTTCTTTTGTATCTTTAAAAGAAAGATGCAGAGCAAAAGGCAATTCGCCGTTTTTGTCTGTGCCAATAAAAAGAACGTTATTTCCGCTAATCAGATTTAGCCCATTTTTAAAAATACTGTGAACTTGCCATAATTCGTCGCTGCTGTTCTTCTCTTTTAATTGTTCTGACATTTTTTGTACAAAAATCATTTCAAACCACTCCAACAACTAGTTTAAAAAATAAGTGAGTTAATTGAAGTTTTGTTTTCTCCAGTTAACTCACTTCACTTATCGTTTAACAGTTTCAGTTATTAAATATCCATACCTAATTTTTTAGCATAAGCTGTAATGGCTTTTTCGAAACACTCGATTGGAGGTGTAACCGTTCCTGCTCCAATTTGTCCAAGTCCAGCTACTTTATGAGCAATACCGGTATTGATAACGGGCAAAATACCTGTTTCAACAACTTTACGCGCATCAATTCCTAAAACAATCCCTTGGAAATCCCATGTTGGAACAGGGAAGTTCGGATTGTGGTCAATCGTGATCTCAGTCATATCATTGCTCGTTTTTAAAGCGTCATTGAAACCGCCAGTACCTACAAAACGCGTAACTGCTGGTGCTGCGATCATCGCCATTCCACCTACACCAAAGGTTTCCGTAATCGCACTGTCTCCAATATCTGGGTTGGCATCATCAGCCGTATAACCAGAAAAGTACAATCCTTGTGGTGTATTAACTGGACCAGTAAACCACTCATCGCCCATTCCGCTGATTTTGATACCAAAGTTTTCACCATTACGAGCCATAGCTGTCACAACTGTTCCTGATTCGATCGTCCTTGCCCCATCCAATACTGCTTTTGCTGCAGCCATCATCGGGTTCAAGAAGAATTGGTCTGTATCGGCTAAGAACTTAATCACTTCTTGGCGTTCTTTTTCATCGATATCCAGTTCAGAAACGATTGGCGCTACTTCTTTTAAAAAGTTTAATGAAGCCGCAATATTCCGTTGGTGGAATTCATCTCCCATTGCGATTGATTTAGCAATAATAACGTTTAAGTTCATGCCTTCTTCCATTGTTTGTAACACTTTGCTTAAAACCGGGCCTAAAACATCGCGCATCCAGCGTAAACGGTTCACAACATCTTCGCCATAAGCTCCAAAACGTAAGACAGCACCAATCCCTTCATTCATTTGGCAATAAGCTACGTTTCCATCTGTCCGGTTTTCTACTACTAAAACCGGCATATTTCCAGATGTGATTCCGCCCATCGGTCCGACTGCATTAACCGAGTGACAAGGGATGAATTTTACTTCGCCGCTTGCTAATAAAGCTCTTGCGTCGTCTTCTGTTGTAGCCCACTCTTCAAAAAGAACGGCTCCTACACATGAACCTTGCATCGGGTCTGTCATGTTTTCCCATTTGATAGGAGGTCCTGCATGCAGCAAGACCTTTTCATTTAATTCTTCGATTACCGATTTTGCGGGTACAACATCCAATAAAAATGGTGCTCCAGCAACGATTTTATCAATTACTGCACGGTTTGCTTCGTCAATTGTTTTATAAGTCATAGTCAATAAACCCTCCTGTATTTTCTGAAACTCATTTGTTGGCTCTCTTTTATTTTGCAACGTAGCTATTTAAGAAGTACAAAACTTTTTGTAACGTTACGTCTCCGCCTGCACTTGGTCTCCAATCAAATTGAACAGCTTTACCATTGTTTTCTTCGATTGCTTCAGCAAAACTCTTCAGACCCACATTGATCACAAATGGTTTTTGACTCAATAGCGCTAATGTTGCTTCTGATGGTTCTGCAACTTCAACTGCTGCCTCGTTAGCAATCTCTTTAACTTCTTTTGGTTCATCTTCGATGGTATGGCCCAAAATAGCTAAAGCTGTCCGAACGGCTTTGTTATTGCTTTCGCACACAATGACGCCGGCTTCTTCAAGGATTTGTTTTTGACGTGTTAAGTTTTGCGGATCGGCTGAAGTTCCCACAACTGTTCCTAAAACAACCAATTCACGGCCGTCTTTTTGAGCTGCTGCTTTCGCTTCTTTAATGGCAGGAGCTAGTTCAGTTGCCATATCATTATGTGCACCATACCCTAAAACCACATCTAATAAAATGATAGCCGTTTCTGGATTATCGCCAGCTTTCTTGATCATTTCAATCCGTTTTTCCGGATCG
>NZ_DAMDAK010000030.1:320-892 GCF_032094055.1 Carnobacterium sp. | reverse complement strand
GGGTGTGGTTTACCTTGGGTATACATGTCATCGCCTAAGTCGATCACTTCATGTCCCGCTGAACTTAAAATGAATCCTTCTTCGTGTGTTAACCCTTCAGCTAAGTTTAATCCATCTGCAATCAGCATGCCCGCTTCGTTTGCTAATGTTCCGCCTGAGTAATAGCCTTTGATCAATGTTTGTTCTGGTTTCAACGATACAACAGGTTTTTCAACTGTTTCATCTAATGCTTTAACTTCTTGGCCATTTAAAAGTGCGACAGCAATTTTAGCTGCTTCTTCTAAGGTATAAGCATGATACAAATCTTTTTCATTGAAAGTTGGTTTTTCGCCTAAGAAAATCGTAACTGCTGGTTTAGAAATCGTTCTCAATAAACCAAGTACTTTATCTCTAACTGATTTTGCAGGAGGCTTAGAAATCACCACGATCACATCTGTATCAGGATCTTTTTCTAAAGCAGCAATGCTATCTAGCATCGTAATTCCGCCAACTTCTTCAGATAAATCGCGTCCGCCAGTACCAATTGCATTGGTTACACCTGCACCTAATTTATCGATGATTGTAGAAACTTC
>NZ_DAMDAK010000030.1:0-298 GCF_032094055.1 Carnobacterium sp. | reverse complement strand
ACCTGAAGCTCCAACAATACCGATTCTTCCTGGACGGATAATGTTCGTAAAGGCCATCGGTACGCCATTAATAATGCCTGTCCCACAGTCTGGTCCCATCACCAATAAGCCTTTTTCATGTGCTTTTTTCTTTAAACGAACTTCATCTTCAATTGCTACGTTATCACTAAAAATAAACGGGTGAAGTCCTTCGTCTAATGCTTTTTCTGCTTCTAAAGCAGCGTACGTTCCCGGTACAGAAATCAACGCTACATTAGCATCTTTACCTAATTTTAAAGCTGTGTCCCATGTACGAGCA
>NZ_DAMDAK010000029.1:24158-26970 GCF_032094055.1 Carnobacterium sp. | reverse complement strand
CAGGACGCGAAGGCAGTATTACAGCAATCGGAGCAGTATCGCCTCCAGGAGGAGATACATCTGAACCGGTGACTCAAAATACATTGCGCGTAGCGAAAGTGTTTTGGAGCTTAGATAATTTACTTGCACAAAAACGGCATTTTCCTTCAATTGACTGGTTGTCATCTTATTCTTTATATTCAGAAGAATTAGGTAAATATACAGGAGAAGTATTAGGAAAAGACTGGACTGGCATGGTTAGAAGAACGATGACATTGCTGCAAGACGAATCAGAATTAGAAGAAATTGTCCGTTTAGTAGGCGTGGAGTCTTTATCTGAAAATGACCGGTTGAAATTAGAAGTAGCTAAAATGATTCGTGAAGACTTTTTACAACAAAATGCCTTTGATGATGTAGATACCTATACTTCAAGAGAAAAACAATATGAAATGTTATCAACTATCCTTCTTTTTGAAGACGAAGCGTTAGCTGGAATGAAATTAGGAGCTTACTTCAATGAAATTATTGAAGGAACTGTTGCCATACGTGACAGAATTGCTCGTGGAAAATATATTCCTGAAGAAAACATCGGCGAATTCAAAACGTTGAAAACTGATATTGAAACAGTTATTCATCAAATCGTTGAAAAAGGAGGTATGGACTCAAATGCTTAAAGAATATAGAACAGTAACAGAAGCTGTTGGTCCTTTAATGGCAGTTGAAGGCGTTGAAGGGGTTAAATTTGACGAATTAGTTGATATTCAAATGCAAAATGGCGAAAGAAGACGAGGACAAGTTTTAGAAATCGATGGCGATAAAGCAATGGTCCAAATCTTTGAAGGTTCCAGTGGAATCAACTTAAAAGACACAAAAGTTCGTTTTTTAGGCAGACCTTTGTCGTTGGATGTTTCTGAAGATATGGTAGGCCGAATTTTTGATGGAATGGGTCGAATTAATGATGATGGGCCAGAGTTGATTCCTGAAAAGACCTTAGATGTAAACGGAGAAGCAATCAACCCGATGGCACGTGATTATCCGGATGAGTTTATTCAAACCGGGATTTCTACTATTGATCATTTAAATACGTTGGTCCGGGGACAAAAATTACCGGTATTTTCAGGATCTGGTTTGCCTCATAAGGAATTAGCTGCTCAAATCGCAAGACAAGCAACTGTTTTAAATTCCGAAGAAGAGTTTGCCATTGTCTTTGCAGCGATCGGCATTACTTTTGAAGAAGCCGAATTTTTTATGGAAGATTTTCGTGAAACAGGCGCAATCGATCACTCTGTTATGTTTATCAATTTGGCTAACGATCCAGCTATTGAACGGATCGCAACTCCAAAAATGGCATTGACAGCAGCCGAATATTTAGCCTACGAAAAAGATATGCATGTCTTAGTAATTATGACGGATATGACAAATTACTGTGAAGCATTACGTGAAGTTTCGGCTGCCAGACGTGAAGTTCCAGGTCGTCGTGGTTATCCAGGTTATTTGTATACGAACTTAGCAACGTTATTTGAACGTGCAGGTCGTTTAGTAGGTGGAAAAGGTTCTGTAACACAAATACCAATTTTAACGATGCCGGAAGATGACATCACTCATCCGATTCCCGATTTGACTGGTTATATCACGGAAGGACAAATTATTTTATCCCGTGAATTATACAACAGCGGAATTCAGCCGCCAATAAATGTTTTACCGTCTTTATCTCGTTTAAAGGACAAAGGAACAGGTGAAGGCAAAACAAGAAAAGATCATGCTGCCACTATGAACCAACTGTTTGCAGCGTATGCAGAAGGAAAGCAAGCGAAAGAATTGGCAGTTGTTCTAGGAGAATCAGCTCTTTCGGAAACGGATAAACTGTATGCTGAATTTGGAGATCGTTTTGAAAAAGAATACGTAAACCAAGGGAATTATACCAACCGCACAATTGAAGAGTCGTTAGATTTAGCATGGGAATTATTAGCTATTTTACCTAGAACTGAATTGAAACGAATCAAAGACGACATGCTGGACGAATATCTGCCGAAAGGGGAGTGAGTCTAAATGGCAAAATTAAATGTTAATCCTACACGAATGGAATTAACTATTTTGAAAGAACGGTTATCTACTGCTACACGCGGACACAAGTTGCTGAAAGACAAACAAGATGAACTGATGCGTCAGTTTATTACATTGATCCGTAAAAACAACGAACTGCGTGCAGAAGTAGAAGCTAAATTAACAAGTGCGATGCAGTCTTTTGTAATGGCCAAAGCCTTATTAAATGAAAACTTCATCGAAGAACTTGTAGCTATTCCTCCTCGTTCAGTAGAATTAGAACTGTACGAAAGAAACATTATGAGTGTAGCCGTTCCCGTTATGAATTTCCAGTATGATGAAAAAGAAGAAACAAATGAATTGCGTTATGGGTATTTAAATTCGAATAGTGAATTGGATACGTCCATTGAAGAAATGTCAGCGGTAATGCCGCAGTTGCTAGAACTTTCAGAAATAGAAAAGACCTGTCAATTAATGGCAGATGAAATTGAAAAAACACGACGTCGGGTTAACGCGTTGGAGTACATGACGATTCCGCAATTAGAAGAAACCATTTACTTTATTCAAATGAAATTGGACGAAAACGAAAGAGCCAATATTACTCGTTTGATGAAAGTAAAAGATATGGGATAAGAAAAAGGCAAAATCAAAAATGATTTTGCCTTTTTCTGTATATCAGATGAGATAGAAGAGTTAATTAAAAATATGGTTATCACTTCTTTTCTTGAATTCTTTTCAATGTTAGAAAATGAAATGGTCCTGTATACTTATCTTAAGGAGTTGACTCAGA
>NZ_DAMDAK010000029.1:20623-24148 GCF_032094055.1 Carnobacterium sp. | reverse complement strand
GATGAAAAAGGACAGCCTGCAAAAAAAATCTTTGGCGAAAAAGCAAGAGGAGAAAGTCGCACTTGTATTAGGAGGCGGGGGAGCTAGGGGATCTTATCAAATCGGAGTTTGGAAAGCGTTAAAAGAACTAAACGTGCCCATTCATATCTTGACAGGCACTTCTGTTGGGGCTTTGAACGGAGCGTTGATTCTTCAAAACAAATACGAACAAGCTGAAAAAATGTGGCGGACAATGGAAACCCGTCATGTGTTAAAACTGAATAAATCTTTTGAAACGACTAGTTTTAAAAGTTACCGACGAACAGTAGGCGGTTTTATTCTTTCAGCAGTAAAAAAAAGAGGATTTGATACGACACCCTTAAAAAGTATGATTGATACCTATGTACCAGATGAAGCAGCTATCAGAAAAAGCGAGATAGAATTTGGTTTGACACTGACTGAGTATCCTTCAATGAAGCACCAAGAATTCTTTTTATCTGATATTCCATTTGGCCAACTAGGACTCTATTTACTCGGCAGTGCTTCTTTTTATCCCGCTATGCAGACTACACGAATAGAAGGGAAAGAATATATTGACGGTGGTTACTATGAAGACTTGCCAATTGATTTGGCACTTAAAAAAAATCCAACTGAGATCATCAGCGTGCCGATTAATGGCTTAGTCTCATTAAAAAAAACCTTAACTAATGGGAGGCAGTAAATGGCCTTTAGGTAATTTCCTTTTATTTGATAAAAACCGAGCAGATATCAATATTGCATTAGGTTATTATGAAACAATGAAAGCATATGACTTTTATGAGGGCAGCTGGTACACCTTTGAGAAAGCCGGTTTTGAAAAACATTACGAAGAGTTTTATAGGCGCTTTGCTTCCTTTTTAATCAATCCAGATAAACGCTTTGCGGCTTCTTTCTTTAAGACAGAAAACCAGCAAAGAAAGCTACTGATTGCTTTAAACAAGAGCTGGAAAGGACAAATTGGAAAAAAAGAATTGGTTTATGCCATCTATGAATTGATTGGGAAATTGTTTATGATCAATCCTACTCAAGTATACGAATTTGAGTCTTTTGAAAAGCGGATCCTGGAAAGATATAAAGAATTGCTGAATAGCACATCTTTTGAAGAAGTTGACCAATTGCTTTCAATTAATGTAACTTACTCGGTAGAAGAATGGATAGCCCGATATATTGAAACCCTTCCGCTGCTTTCAAATAAAAAGATGTTGTTTTATTTTATCGATCTAATGGATAGAAACCAGGAGGAAGAATGGTATAACTGGAAAGTGAACTATTTAATCCGGCAAAAGCCGCATGTCTTCATGATGGCGGTTTGTCTGGATCAAATAAAAAATATAAATTTGTAAGAAAAATTATACAAAAGAGTGGTATTTATGGTACACTGAAAGGCAAGTACTCATTATCAAATGTTTTATAGAAGCTTATTTAAGTTGTTTATAGTGAGGAGTGAACGAAGTGGCTCAAAAATTTTCTTATGAAATTATGGAAGAAATAGCAGTGCTTTCTGAAAATAATAAAGGTTGGCGTAAAGAACTGAATTTAGTGAGTTGGAATGGAAATCCGCCTAAATTTGATATTCGTGACTGGGCACCCGATCATGAAAAAATGGGAAAAGGTTTAACATTGACCAACGAAGAAATGAATACACTCAAATCCTTTTTAGCAACTTTTGATTAACCCTCTTTTTTTGTAAAAGATGGAATAAATGATTTTTTTAGAACAGAAAGGATTTTAACATGACAGAACGTGGACTTTTGATTGTTCTTTCGGGCCCATCGGGTGTAGGCAAAGGAACGGTAAGGAAGGCAATATTTGAACAACCGGATAATGACTTGGACTATTCTATTTCCATGACTACACGAAAAAAACGTGAAGGAGAAATAGAAGGAGTCGATTATTTTTTTAGAACAAAAGATCAGTTTGAAGAGCTGATTGCAAGCGGCGGTTTATTAGAATATGCTGAATATGTTGGAAACTATTATGGAACACCTTTAGACTATGTTAATCAAACATTGGCAAGCGGCAAAGACGTATTTTTAGAGATTGAAGTTCAAGGTGCTTTACAGGTGCGAGAAAAAATGCCTGAAGGGATCTTTATTTTCTTGACTCCTCCTGGACTCGGCGAATTAAAATCACGTATTGTCGGACGCGGAACAGATGAAGTGGCTGTGATTGAGCGTCGGATGATGAAAGCTGTTGAAGAAATCAATTTAATGCAGCATTATGATTATGCTGTTGAAAATGACAAAGTAGAAAATGCCGTGAATAAAATTAAAAGTATTATTGAGTGTGAGCATTTAAAAGTTTCACGGGTGATTCACCGGTATAAAAAAATGATTGAGGAGCTGTAAAAAACTATGATGTTACATCCATCTATTGATAGTTTATTAGAAAAAATCGATTCAAAATATTCTTTGGTAATCTTAGCAAGTAAACGGGCACATGAATTAGACGGCAAAGCAATGCCTATGCTGGAAGAATACCAATCTCATAAAAATGTCGGCCGAGCCTTAGAAGAAATTGATGCTGGCGATTTAGTTATCGATCCTACAACAGTTAGTTTGACAGAATAACTGGAGACAGGTCATTTTTGCAACGTATACTCTATTTAAGTGCTTCAAAATAGGTACCTGCCTGTTTTGGGGTACTTTTCTTTTTGTACCTTTTTCTATAAACAAGAAAGAAAAGAAAGAGAATTCGGATGTTGACAAGACAAATGACTTCTTTTTTAGTAAAATATAGAAAGGGATTATTTAGGCACGTAAGCATCAAAGAGGAGGCAGTCTAAATTGTTGAAAAATAAAAACGTAGTGATGTATGTTTCAGGTGGAATTGCTGTATACAAAGCTGCTGATTTAGTTAGACAATTCATTAAGCAAGGTGCAAATGTAAAAGTAGCCATGACAGCATCAGCACAAGAATTTGTGACACCTTTGACTTTTCAAATACTAAGCAAACACCATGTGTATACTGACACATTTGACGAACGCGAAAGCGATAAGGTTAGTCATATTCATCTGGCAGATTGGGCAGACATTGCAGTTGTTGCACCAGCTACGGCTAATATCATAGCTAAAATAGCAAATGGAATAGCTGATGATTTTGTTACAACAGCTTTACTGGCTACAACGGCGCCGGTTTTTGTTGTTCCGGCAATGAACTCTCATATGTTAGAAAATCCAGCTACTGTTCGCAATTTAAAAATTTTAGCTGCTGATGGACGTTTTGTTATGGAACCTGCTACAGGCTTCTTAGCAGAAGGTTATGAAGGAAAAGGGCGGTTCCCGGAACCTATTGACATAATCGAAACGGTTAAAAACTTCTTAATTACACAACAACCGGATTTGCCGTTAAAAAATAAACACGTTGTCATAACAGCCGGAGGAACAAAAGAACGCATTGATCCAGTTCGTTATATTACAAATGACTCATCTGGAAAGATGGGGTACAGTTTGGCAAATGCAGCCAGGGATTTGGGAGCAGAAGTCATTTTGGTATCTGCGACACAAC
>NZ_DAMDAK010000029.1:14685-20455 GCF_032094055.1 Carnobacterium sp. | reverse complement strand
TTAAAAAGAATGAAACGACGATGACAATCGTCTTAGATAAAACAACAGATATTTTAGCTCAATTAGGCCAGCAAAAACAGCACCAATTTTTGATTGGTTTTGCTGCTGAAACCCATGATATCGAAAAATATGCTCGTGGAAAATTAACCCGAAAAAAAGCAGATATGATTGTGGCAAATGATGTCTCTAAATCCTATGCAGGCTTTAATAAAGACACAAATGAAGTTACGATCTTTATGCCTGAGGAGCAACCTGTTGAAATTTCTGTTCGCAGCAAACAAGAAATCGCTATAAGAATTTTTGAAGAAGCCATTAAACGAATGAAAAAGTAAGGATGTGAGAGAGTGGTTTCAATTGCTAAAATTATCGTCGATGTACCAACGATGCAGACAAATAGACCCTATGATTACTCCATACCTGCAGAGTTTGAGGATCAAATTATGCCAGGGATGCGAGTAGAAGTTCCTTTTGGACAAGGAACTAGAAAAGTACAGGGATTTGTTGTTGAGATTACTCAATCAAGCGATTTTGGAGGAGAGTTAAAAGCTATTTCAGGACTAATGGATCTAACAGCTGTACTGAATAAAGAGATGTTGTGGTTAGGACAAGAAATGGCCAATAAAACTTTTTCATTTCAAATTACTTGCTATCAAACGATGCTGCCGGCTATTTTGCGGGCTAAGTATGAAAAAAAAATACGTGTCATAGATGAAATTCCAGAAGAGTTGTATTTTGAACTTTTTAAAGGACGCAGTGAAATCAGCTGGGATGAAGCGGTTGAGCGTAACTTATTACCGCAGCTGCTAGAGCTAAAGAAAAAAGAAGCGGTTGAGATTTCATATGTAGTTAAGAATCAGGCTAGAACTAAAAAAAGACGGATGATTCAAGCGAATCTAACTTTTGAGCAACTAGAAGAAGAAAAAATAGGGTTAGGAAAAAGAGCTCCTAAACAACGTTTGTTATTGGAAGTACTTCAATCATTGAATGACCAAACAATCAGTGTCGAAGAAATTAGAAAAACTGCTTCTGTTTCTTCAGCTATTTTGCGAGAAGGCCAAAAGAAAAAATGGCTCTCTTTTTTTGAAGAAGAGGTTTACCGTGATCCTTTTGAAAAGCAACAGTTTGAAAAATCAACAGCTTTTACATTAAGTAACACTCAACAGCAAGCTTTAACCCCTATTTTAAAAGCTTTAGCAGAAAAACGCTCAGAGATTTTTCTTTTAAAAGGTGTAACCGGTAGTGGGAAAACAGAAATTTATTTACAAACGATTGCCGAAACGTTAAAAAATGGACAATCGGCTTTGATGCTTGTTCCTGAGATAGCCTTAACGCCTCAAATGGTAAATTCATTCAAAGGCCGTTTTGGTGAGGCAGTAGCGGTTTTGCATAGTGGTTTATCAGTTGGCGAAAAATATGATGAATGGCGCAAAATAGAAAGGGAAGAAGCGAAAGTAGTCGTTGGAGCCCGCTCTTCTATTTTTGCTCCTGTTAAAAATATTGGCGTTATTATTATTGATGAAGAACACGAAAGTACGTATAAGCAAGACGAAAACCCACGTTACCATGCGAGAGATATTGCTATTTGGCGAGCAAATTATCATCATTGCCCAGTTGTATTAGGAAGTGCGACTCCTTCTTTAGAGTCACGTGCCCGTGCACAAAAAAAGGTCTATACCTTGCTTGAATTACCGGAACGTGTAAATCAGCGTGAACTGCCATCAGTAGAGATCGTGGATATGCGAGAAGAGGTAAAAAAAGGCAACCGCGGCAATTTTTCACTTCTTTTACAAAGTAAGATAAAAGAACGGATAGCAAAAAAAGAACAAACCGTTCTCTTGCTTAATCGTCGAGGCTATTCTTCCTTCGTTATGTGTCGCGATTGCGGCTTTGTTTTGCCATGTCCTAATTGTGATATTTCGCTGACATTGCATATGGACACCAAAACAATGAAATGCCATTATTGTGGACATGAAGAAGCTATTCCTCGAATTTGCCCAAGTTGTAAAGGGCATAAAATTCGCTATTACGGCACAGGTACACAAAAAATTGAAGAAGAATTGAATGAACTTTTACCAGAAGCAAAAATCATTCGAATGGACGTGGATACTACACGAAAAAAAGGATCACATGAACGCTTATTGTCAGCTTTCGGTAATGGAGAAGCTGACATTTTACTGGGGACCCAGATGATTGCGAAAGGATTAGATTTTCCTAACATCACATTAGTAGGCGTTTTGAATGCGGACACTGGATTGGGTTTGCCAGATTTTAGAGCAAGTGAACGGACCTTTCAATTATTGACACAAGTGAGCGGGCGAGCAGGGCGTGCCGATTTAACGGGTGAAGTCGTTGTCCAAACCTTTAACCCAGAACACTATGCCATCCAGCTGGCTCAACAGCATGACTATGATGCTTTTTATCAAAAAGAAATGTTTTTAAGGCATCGCGGCAATTATCCGCCTTACTACTTTACTATTTTGATTACAACAAGCCATGCAGAAGAATTGAAAGCAGCGAAAAAAATGCAGGAAATCGTTCAGTTCATTAAACCTCAACTAAAAGCAGAAACCATCCTTTTAGGTCCAACACCTAAAGCTGTTGCTCGTGTAAATAACCGCTATTACTATCAAACGATTATCAAGTATAAAAATGAACCGACCTTATTTAATCAATTACAAGAATTATTGGATCATTCACAAAAAGAGATGGTGCAGGGATTACAAATTGCGATTGATTCTGAACCGATGCACTTTATTTAATCATAGAAAAGAGGAAAAGTATGGCTGTTTTACCAGTAGTAAAATACCCTCATCCAATGTTAACAACACCAGCAAAAGAAGTTATGGAAATCACAGACGACATTCTTGAGTTATTGGATGATATGTACGAAACAATGGTTGCAAATGATGGGATCGGAATTGCCGCTCCCCAAGTAAATCAATCCCTCAGAATAGCTTTAGTCGAAATAGATGAGGAAACGGGTTTGTTTGAAATGATCAATCCGCAAATTATTAAAACATCAGGGAAAACGATTGATGTAGAAGGTTGTTTAAGTTTTCCTGAAATTTTTGGAACAGTAGAACGAGCAGATACAATTGTGCTAAATTATTTTGACCGGAATGGCGATGCTTATGAAGTAGAAGCAGAAGATTATCTAGCGCGTGTCTTTCAGCATGAATTAGAGCATTTAGAAGGAAAGTTATTTACAGACAAAATTATTCAATCCATTCTGCCTGAAGATTTAGAAACCTATATGGAGGAAAATATAAAATGACCAAACTAATTTTTATGGGTACTCCTGATTTTTCTGTACCTATCTTAGAAGCATTGATTGCTGCTGATTATGAGATCGCAGCTGTAGTAACACAACCGGATCGTCCAGTTGGGCGCAAAAAGATATTGACACCTACACCGGTAAAAGAAGCTGCTCTAAAGCATGGGCTTTTAGTTTTACAACCTGAAAAAATTTCTGGTTCTGAAGAATTAGCTAAAATCATTGAGTTGCAACCAGACTTACTTGTAACAGCTGCCTTTGGGCAATTTTTGCCGCAAAAGTTATTAGATGTTCCCACATATGGAGCGATCAATGTACATGCTTCACTTTTGCCAAAATATCGTGGCGGGGCACCCGTTCATTATGCTCTAATCAGAGGAGAAAAAGAGACTGGTGTAACTATTATGTATATGGAAAAGAAAATGGATGCTGGTGCTATTTTAAGCCAACGTTCATTGGAAATAACAGAAAAAGATGACGTAGGAACTTTATTCAAACGGTTAAGTCGTTTGGGCAGAGATCTATTGATGGATACTTTGCCTGATTTATTGGCGGGGAAAATCACTCCCATTCAGCAAGATGAAGAAAAAGTTACTTATTCGCCGAATATTAAAGCTGAAGAAGAAATCATTGAGTGGACTAAAACGGCAAAAGAAATTGACTGGCAAGTGCGTGGAATGCGTCCTTGGCCGGGTGCGTATACTTTTCTAAAAGATAAGCGGCTAAAAATATGGGACGTAACTCCTTTAGAAGAGCAGACGTCTGAGTTGCCAGGAAGCATTATCCGCATTGAAAAAGTAGCTATTTTTGTTGCGTGTGGAGAAAATACAGTGCTTCAATTAAATGAGCTGCAACCAGCCGGGAAAAGTAAAATGACTGCAAAAGCTTTCTTAAGCGGAGTCGGCAGCCAATTAACAGTTGGAGAAAAGGTAGGCTATAATGGAAAATAATCAAAATCCGCAAAAGAGAAACATTAAGAAAACGAGTCGTTATCTTGCGATGTCGATTTTAGAAAAAACAGAGAAAAATCATTCTTATTCTAATTTATTACTGAACGAAGCCATTCAAAAAAATAACCTGACTTCTGCAGATGCGCGCTTGCTAACAGAATTAGTTTATGGAGTTTTGCAACGCAAGTTAACGTTAGATTATTATTTATCTGACTTTTTGAGCGAAGATAAAAAAGTGGATATTTGGGTAAAAAATTTATTGCGGTTATCGATTTACCAGATGATTTATTTAGACAAAATTCCAGCTCATGCTATTTTATTTGAAGCAGCAGAAATAGCTAAGAAAAAAGGACATATCGGCGTAAGTAAGTTTGTTAATGGTGTGTTACGTAACGCTGAACGCAAAGGGTTTAAGTCGCTTGAAGTTCTGGAAGACCCTATTGAACGGTTAAGTATTGAAATCAGTATGCCAAAATGGTTAGTTAAAAAGTTTATAGACGAAATAGGTTTGGCAGAGACTAAAGAGTTAGGAGAAGCTATCTTAAATCCTAGTCATGCCAGTGCACGTGTAAATGAAAAATTTTTGTCTGTAGCAGAAGCAGTAGAAGCGCTGGAAGAGGAAGGCTTTAATGTACGAGCTAGCGAAGTTTCGCCTGTAGGAGTTATCAGTAATGGCGGGCATTTTGCATCATCGCCCTTATTTCAATCCGGTCAATTGACTGTGCAAGATGAAACTTCAATGTTGGTTGCTCCAGTGATGCAGATTGAGCCTCATCATCAAGTTTTGGATGCTTGTGCAGCTCCTGGAGGGAAAACAACGCACCTTGCTTCTTATCTCTCAGCAGCAGCTGGCGGCAAAGTCACAGCACTTGATTTGCATTCTCATAAAGTGAAGTTAGTGCAAGACAATGCTAAACGCCTGCATGTTGAAGAAGTCGTTGAAGGCCGGACTTTGGATGCTAGAAAAGTTGCAGATGTTTTTGAAGATGAAAGCTTTGACCGAATTTTAGTGGATGCACCTTGTTCAGGGTTAGGCTTGATGAGAAGAAAACCAGATATTAAATATACCAAAGAGCTGCAAGATCTAGAGCGATTAAAAGAAATTCAGTTAGCGATATTATCTAGTGTAGCGCCTAAATTAAAAGTAAATGGTCTATTGGTGTATAGTACTTGTACGATCACAAAAGAAGAAAATCAAGGAACAGTAGAATCTTTCTTGGCAACCCATACTGATTTTGAAAAAGTTTCGATTGCTGTAAACAAAAATTTAGAGGATAATATTCACGATCAGTTATTGCAAATCTATCCACATGATTTTGGAACAGACGGTTTTTTTATCAGTTGTTTAAGAAAAAAATAAATAGTTGAAACTTTTGAAGTTATGCGAGGTGAAGAAATGCATATTGTTTTTTGTAGTGATGTAGGAAAAAAACGTAAAAATAATCAGGATTTTGCTGGTTATTTTACAAACCAACAAGGAATTACACTAGCCGTCTTATGTGATGGCATGGGTGGTCACAAAGCTGGAGATGTAGCAAGTGAAATG
>NZ_DAMDAK010000029.1:11817-14675 GCF_032094055.1 Carnobacterium sp. | reverse complement strand
CATTTAGGAAATGCTTGGGAAGAAACAGAAGTAAATGAATTAGAAGCTGTTAGTCAGTGGATGTTACAAAATATTAATACAGAAAATAAGCGGATCGTTGAAAAATCTCATCAATTTCCTGATTTAGAAGGGATGGGAACGACTCTGGTAGCTGCTGTTTATATCGATAATCAGCTAGTCGTAGCCAATATAGGAGACAGTCGCGGATACCATTATGCCGATGGAACATTAAAACAAATAACGGATGACCATTCTTTGGTTAATGAATTAGTAAAAAGCGGTGAACTAACAAATGAAGCTGCTTTAAAGCATCCTCAAAAAAATGTTTTAACGCGTTCTTTAGGTGCTTCTGAAAAAGTAGAAGTGGATTTAATGGTCGTTTCTGTTCTAAAAGAAGATCAATTGCTACTTTGTTCGGACGGATTGACGAATATGGTGAAAGATGTGGAAATCGCAGAAATCTTAAGGGAACGAAGCACTTCACTTGAAGAAAAAGTAACGAGTTTAATCTCGCTTGCTAATGCACGCGGTGGTTACGATAATATAACAGTGCTGCTAATCGATTTTTTTGACAGGAAGGAGGGAGAGAACAATGGAGATTGGTAGAAAACTAAACGGCCGCTATAAGATTACAGGAACTGTTGGCGGCGGAGGTATGGCTCACGTATACTTAGCACATGATTTAATTGTAGATCGGGATGTAGCAGTTAAAGTTTTGCGTTATGATTTCCGAGACGATCAAGATACTATCCGACGATTTAAGCGAGAAGCACTTGCGGCAACTGAGATGGTCCACCCTAATATTGTAAGTGTTTATGATATTGGGGAAGAAGACAACAATCAATACATTGTGATGGAATATGTTAAAGGAACGGATTTAAAAAAATATATTCATAATCATTTCCCGATTCCTTACCAAAAAGTAATTGATATTATGGATCAGGTGTTATCTGCAGTAGCTACTGCACATCACAATCGCATTATTCACCGAGATTTAAAACCGCAAAATATTTTGATTGATGAAGATGGAGTAGTGAAGATTACTGATTTTGGGATCGCCGTGGCATTGTCTCAAACGTCTATTACTCAAACTAATTCTCTTTTGGGTTCGGTTCACTACCTCTCGCCAGAACAAGCACGTGGCGGAATGGCTACTAATCAATCAGATATTTATTCTTTGGGTATTATCCTGTATGAATTATTGACAGGTCATGTTCCCTTTGATGGAGAATCAGCAGTTTCAATCGCTTTGAAACATTTCCAAGAAAGTGTTCCTTTTGTAAAAGAATATGATCAACGGATACCGCAAGCTTTAGAAAATGTGGTCTTGAAAGCTACTGCTAAAGAAGTGGCAGATCGTTACCGTACTGTACATGAAATGCAGAATGATTTGGCAACATCTTTGTTACCACAAAGAAGCAATGAGCCTAAATTTGTTCCAGCCAGCATGTTGGAAAATACAAAAGTATTAGAGCCGATCAAACCAAAAGAAGCGGTTGTAACAGACAGTTCTTTAGTCGAATCAAAAGAATTGCCGGAAAAAGGAACAGAGACAAACAAAGATGAAATAAAAAACGAGAAAAAACCAAAAAATAAAAAAGCTAAGGCTCTATGGCTGACTTTATTGGGGTTGTTTTTAGTAGGGGCAATTGTATTTGCTGTACTAGTGTTTAGCAGTCCTAAAGATATCAGTGTGCCTGATTTAACGGGTATGACAAAAAACGAGGCGACTAAAGCCTTATCAACCCATAATTTGGTCTTAGGAGATGTTGTTGAAGAAGCAAATAATGAAGTTGAAAAAGGACTGGTTATTCGTACGGATCCTAAAACAGGGGCAACGATCAAAGAGGACTCTACAGTCAATTTATTGGTCAGTTCAGGAAAAGAGACAGTGGCCTTTTCAGATTATACTGGCAAATCATATGAAGAAGTTCGTGCGCAATTAATTGAACAAAAATTTACAGTTAAACGAATAGATGACAGCAGTGATACTGTGGAAGCTGGCTTAATCCTTTCTCAAGATATTGACGAAGATGAAGAGGTTATTCCTGAGGAAACGACAATTACATTTACCGTCAGTACGGGGAAAGCTGGCTTTGAAATGCGAGATCTGAGCGGCTATTCCGAAAAAGGAGTACAAGATTACGTAGATGACAACAATTTGAATGTAACGATCACGAAAGAATATTCTAATGATATAGCAGACGGACAAGTCATTTCACAAGAACCAGCTGCCGGTGAGATTCTATACGGAGGTTCGAATATTTCTGTGGTGATTTCACAAGGGCCTGAAGAAATTCCTTTAAAAACATTTACAAAAAAGGTTGAGATTCCTTATAAAAAATCAGAAGAAAAAGTTTCTTCATCTATCAGTACTGGAGAAAGTACAGAAATGCAGTTGGTTCCTAACTCAATCACTGTTTATATTGATGATGAAGAGCATAAGCTGGGCACAGTTTATCAACAATTTGAAATATCCGAAAATACCGAAATAGAAATACCTTTTGTTTTACAAGAAGGGAAAAAAGGAAGTTACCGCATTATCAGAGATGGAGAAATGATTGAAGAAAACACAGAAGTAACACCTTAAAATAAATACAGCACATAGGAAACCTGAAAGATAAGTAAACTAGTCTTTCGGGTTTTTTGATGTTAAAATAGAACACGAAGTAAAGTGAAGGATTTTAATGTTTTTCAATGTAAAGGAATAGCTATAATGGGAGGGATCATGTGACAAAAGGACAAATTAGAAAAGCATTAAGCGGATTTTATTATGTTTATGTTGATGGAGATACCTATCAAACGCGTGGCAGAGGAAATTTTAGGAAACGCAAACTAACTCCAATGGTAGGCGATTA
>NZ_DAMDAK010000029.1:6256-11807 GCF_032094055.1 Carnobacterium sp. | reverse complement strand
AGAGTTCGAGAGCAGCAGTAAAGAAGATGGCATTCTCAAAGAGTTGTTGCCGCGTAAAAATGAATTGATACGTCCGACAGTGGCAAATGTTGATTTGGGAGTGATTATCATGTCAGCGATCGAACCTGACTTCTCAACCAATTTGCTCGATCGTTTTTTAGTAACCCTAGAGCATAAAGCAATTGAAGCAGTTATTTACATTACGAAAACGGATTTATTAACAGAAGAAGAATTAGAAAAAATGGTTTCATTAAAAGAGCAGTACCAAACTATTGGGTATCCAGTCATTTTGCCAACGATTGAGGGCAATGAGCAGGCTAAAAAAGAGTTGACCCGTTACTTTTCGAATCGCTTAACTGTTTTTATCGGTCAATCCGGTGCAGGGAAATCTACGTTGTTAAATCAAATTGCTCCTGAATTGAATTTGGAGACGGGGAAGATCTCTATGTCGCTTGGCAGAGGAAAGCACACGACGCGTCATGTGGAATTGATTCCATTGTATCAAGGACTGGTAGCGGATACTCCAGGATTCAGTTCAGTTGATTTTTTGGAGATAGAAGCTGACCAATTGCCTGAATTATTTCCAGAATTTGTAGAAGCACAAGACCGATGTCGCTTCAGAGGATGTATGCACCGCAAAGAACCTGGCTGTCAAGTTCAAAAAGAAGTTGGAGAAGGTCTCATTCAAGAGTATCGTTATCAGCATTATTTACAATTTTTGGAAGAAATTGAAAGTCGAAAACCAAAATACACAAAAAAAGAAAAGTGAGGAAAAAAATGAAAATAGCGCCATCAATTTTAAGTGCAGATTTTGCCAATTTAGAAAGAGATATACAAGTCGTTGAAGCAGGAGGGGCAGACTACATTCATGTCGATGTAATGGATGGACACTTTGTGCCTAATTTAACGTTTGGCCCTAATATTGTTTCAGCTATTCGTCCGATTACAAAATTACCTTTGGATTGTCATTTGATGATTGAAGATCCTGAAAAGTATATCGAAGCTTTTGCTAAAGCAGGAGCAGATATTATTACGGTTCATGTTGAAAGTACTCATCACATCCATCGTGCTATTCAACTTATCAAAACTCAAGGGGTTAAAGCGGGTGTTGTGATCAATCCAGGAACGCCTGTAGAAGCGATCATGCCGGTTTTAGATGAGGTCGATATGGTATTGGTGATGACGGTTAATCCTGGATTTGGCGGGCAAAGTTTCATCAAAGGGGCAGTAAATAAAATTACCCAATTAACTGAATTGAAAAAAGACAAAGGCTACCATTATGAAATAGAAGTGGACGGCGGTATTATTCCTGAAACAGCTAAAGTATGTAAAGCTGCAGGAGCAAATGTTTTTGTTGCCGGTTCGTATATTTATGGAGCTGATCAACCGTCAGAGCAGATAAAAGCATTGAAAGAAGCGCTTTGTTAAGATGGTTGAAATAGCGATACTGGTTGGAGGACCGGAAATGTCTCTTCCGGATCTCCATAAGCTGGATCATGATGGGCTTCTTTGGATCGGTGTTGACCGGGGAGCAGTGAGATTATTGGAATTAGGGATTAAACCACATATTGCTTTAGGGGATTTTGATTCTGTTTCTAAAGACGAGTTCGAGTGGATAAAAAAAGAAGTTAAAGATGTTCGCCGTTTTAAAGCGGAAAAAGATGCCACAGATACCGAACTTGCTGTAGAAGCGGCTTTTACTGAATTTGTTCCAGAAAAGGTAACGATCTATGGAGCAACTGGCGGAAGATTGGATCATCTATTGAATAATTTATGGCTGGTTTTTCAACCGAAAGTGCGGCCGCATCTTGCAAAGTTACAGATTTCTGATCGTCAAAACAGTGTTTCTTATTATCAACCAGGGACATACGAGTTAAAAAAAGAAGAAGATAAAAAATACCTGGCTTTTATTTGTTTGACAGCTGTTGAAAAGCTAACTTTGTTTGATGCGAAATACCAATTGAAAGAAGCTGATTTTGCTTACCCCACTTCATTAGCCAGTAATGAATTTGTATCAGATACCACTCTTTTTTCCTTTCAAACGGGTTTAATTGCGGTCATTCAAAGTAAAGATTAAGAGTTATGCCCAAGAATAGTGGTTCTGTCATTTTTGGTGTTAGTAAGTAAAGTGAATTTATTCCACAATTTTGAAATTGTTGGAGGAATAGTGGCTACTTGCAGCCATGTAAAGGATTCAATGCGAATTACGAAGCGGTTAGGCTTCGTTTGAGGCTTGAAAAACTGGAGACACTAAGGCTCCAGTCGGTTCCATGGCTTTTGCAAGCAGACACGTAAATTCCGGAGAAAACTTCACTACTAATCTTAGTATGTTTGATAAAGAACCAGAACAGTTAGATCTGATGCATACGAAATAGAACAAAAAAGAGGTAGAGACAAAGTCTCAACCTCTTTTTTATTATTGAAATTACACGCGTTCAACTTTACCTGATTTAAGAGCGCGAGCAGAAACCCAAACTTTTTTAGGTTTTCCATCAACTAAAATGCGAACTTTTTGTAAGTTAGCACCCCATGTACGTTTTGTTTTATTTAAAGCGTGAGAACGGTTGTTACCACTTTTTGCTTTACGTCCTGTTACGACACATACTTTAGCCATTATTCTTTCCTCCTTTGCCGATATCTCGAAGCAAGGCTTCAATCTATACACTCATACTTTGATAATTTATCATAATTAGACAACATTTGCAACATCTTTCTTTCAAGGAATTTTACTTGACAGCATTCTTTTTTTAGAAAAAAGATTGTTTTCTTTTAAAAAGCCCTGTTATTGAAAAAGTACTTGTGAAACAAACAAATGGGATGAGTTTCAAAAGAAAGAAGTGGGGAGTTTTCCTATTAACCTTTTCTTATTCTGCTGGCTATGATAAAATGTGAAGGAGTAATTCATGGCTGACTAGCCAAAAGGAGGATTTTTACCATGGCAGTTAAAATCAAAACACAATTTGGCGTTATTGATATTTCAAACGAAGTAATTGCAACAGTTGTAGGAGGAGCCGCAACTGAAATTTTTGGAATTGTTGGTATGGCAAGTAAAAACCAAATTCGTGATAATTTAAATGATATACTTAAAAAAGAAAATTATTCGCGCGGCGTAGTTGTTCGACAAGAAGACAATAGCGTAATGGTGGATGTTTATATTGTTGTTAGTTACGGAACAAAAATTTCTGAAGTGAGCCGTAATGTACAAGAAAGAGTGAAATATGATTTAGAAACCATGCTGGGCATATCTGCTGATGCAGTAAATGTTTATGTGCAAGGGGTACGTGTTTTAAAAGACTAAATAAAAAGAAATTGTCATAGTCACTTGTATTAAAAAGTGACGAAGGAGGATATAGTGGTGAATGTTACAAAGTTAGAAGGGAAGCAATTCCGCAAAATGGTTTCAGTAGGAGCCAAACGGTTGGATACAAATGCAGAATATGTTAACTCTTTAAATGTTTTTCCTGTTCCAGATGGAGACACAGGAACAAATATGAATTTATCATTAGCTAGTGGAGTTAAATCGATAGACAATACGACTTCAGATCATATCGATCAATTAGCTGCGGCTCTATCAAAAGGATTATTAATGGGAGCCCGGGGAAATTCTGGAGTAATTTTATCTCAATTGTTCAGAGGGTTTGGAAAAGCAATTGAAGGTAAAGAAACGTTAACAGCAAAAGAGTTTGCTGCTGCTTTTACAAATGGAGTCCAAACCGCTTATAAAGCTGTAATGAAACCAGTTGAAGGAACCATTTTAACTGTGGCGCGTGAATCAGCAAAAGCTGGTGAAAAGCAAGCTAAGACCACTGAGAATATCGTTGAAGTGATGGAAGCTATCGTACGCGAAGCTAAAAAGTCTCTAGATAGAACTCCAGATTTATTACCAGTCTTAAAAGAAGTAGGCGTTGTCGATAGTGGCGGACAAGGACTACTATTTATTTATGAAGGATTTTTAGAAGTACTATCCGGAAAAATTAGTGAAGTGGAAGTTTATCAACCATCTCCTCAGGAAATGACAGAAATGGTAAATGCTGAACACCATCGCAGTGTTTCTAATCATATTGCAACAGAAGACATCAAATATGGCTACTGTACTGAAATTATGGTTAAAATAGGTGAGGGAGAAACAGTTAAGCAAGAGTTCGATTATGACACTTTCCGTAATCATCTAAATGAAATAGGTGATTCTCTTTTAGTTGTCTCTGATGACGAAATTGTCAAAGTTCATGTCCATACTGAACAACCAGGAGAGGTAATGAATTATGGACAAGAATTCGGCTCATTAGTAAAGATCAAAGTAGACAACATGCGGTTACAGCATGAAACTATTTTAGAAAATGAAGAAGCTCATGCTGATCATACAGCTTCTGCTGAGAAAAAACCTTATGGCGTGATAGCTGTTGCTGCAGGCGAAGGTGTCCAAAGCCTGTTTAAGAGCTTAGGGGTCAATTATGTTATCAGCGGTGGCCAAACGATGAATCCTAGTACCGAAGATATCTTAAAAGCCATTGAAGCCATTCATGCTGAAAAAGTCATCATTTTACCAAACAACAAAAATATTTTTATGGCTGCTGATCAAGCTGCAGAAGTTAGTGAATTACCTGTTGTTGTGGTGCCTAGCAGAACCGTTTCTCAAGGAATGTCTGCTATGTTAGCCTTTAACGAGCTGAATGATTTAGAAACAAACAAAAAAGAAATGAGTGCAGAGTTGGAAAATGTCGTCAGTGGACAAATCACAACTGCTGTTCGAGACACTGAAATTGAAGGAATCAGCATTAAGAAAGACGATTATATGGGAATTATTGATGGGAAAATCAAAGTATCCACAACCAATCGTAAAGAAGCTGTGCTAGATACACTTAAGAAAATGATTTCTGAAGATAGTGAAATCGTTACGATCTTATTAGGCGAAGGAGCAGACATGACTGAAGCAGAAGCAATTGCTGCTGAAATCAGCCAAGACTATCCAGACGTAGAAGTAGAAATACATGAAGGTCAGCAACCTGTTTATCCTTATTTGCTTTCAGTAGAATAGTTTGATAATCCAATGAAAATAGACAGAAATAATAAAAATAATTTTTTATTTTTACTTATTTTTGTCTATTTTTCAAGTGTTTATTAAGTAGGCTAAAATATAACCGGAGAAGGGGGAGAAGAAAAACAACTATTATTTAACCACTCCAGTTGTTGTTTTGAATAATGGTTGCTATATTATGGGGAAATCAATTTATGATCCAGTGTCTGTTCTTCCTTCTGTAGGTGAAAAGCGGCTTGAAGCATTACACCAATTGGGTATCTTTACTATACTAGATTTGCTTTCGCATTATCCATTTCGATATGAAGACATTCAAGAAAAAAATTTATTAGAAATAGAAGATCAAGAAAAAGTTACCTTAAAAGGGAATGTAGTTTCTGAAGCAGTAGTCAGTCGTTTTGGTCCTAAAAAAAACCGTTTATCTTTTCGACTAGTAATTGACCATGCTGTTATTTCAATTACTTTTTTTAACCAACCTTATTTAAAAAGTAAAATTATTGCAGGGGAAGAATTAGC
>NZ_DAMDAK010000029.1:5099-6182 GCF_032094055.1 Carnobacterium sp. | reverse complement strand
TTTGGGAAATGGGATGCCAAGCGAAAAAGTCTGACGGGAATCAAGATACTCGGGACAGCTTCTGCAGATCAAGATGGTGGGGATTTCGAATCTATTTACCGTACAAATAAAGGGATCAAACAAAAAACACTGTTCGATTTGGTCACAAAAGCGTATCAAGAATACCACGAGCTGATACCGGAAACGCTGCCGGATTTTTTAAGAAAGAAGTACCGACTGGTTTCTCACCAAGCCGCAATTTATGGAATGCATTTTCCTGCAACAGAAGAACAAACGAGACAAGCTAGAAGAGAAGTCATTTTTGAAGAGTTTTTATTGTATCAGCTTAAATTACAAAGTTTACGAAAAAAACAAACAGCAAGCGGACACGGTACGCAAATTAAGTACGATGTAGCAGATTTACGCCGCTTTATAAAAACACTACCTTTTGAATTAACTATGGCCCAAAAAAGAGTCGTTAATGAAATTTGTAATGATTTAAAAGAAGCAAGGCATATGCACCGATTATTACAAGGAGATGTGGGCAGTGGAAAAACAATTGTAGCGGCTATTGCATTATTTGCTGCTGCCAATGCAGGGTACCAATCGGCATTGATGATTCCAACTGAGATTCTAGCTGAACAACATATGGAAAGTTTAAGCCAATTATTTGATCCTTTAGAAGTTCGAATAGCCTTATTGACAGGTTCAACCAAAGCAAAAGAGCGGCGTATGATTTTAGAAGAATTGGCTACTGGGCAGTTAGATGTTATCATTGGTACTCATGCGTTGATTCAAGAAGATGTTCATTTTGCAAATCTAGGATTAGTGATTACAGACGAGCAACATCGTTTTGGGGTAAATCAAAGAAAAACGTTACGCAGCAAAGGCAAAGAACCTGATGTTTTATTCATGACCGCAACGCCTATACCCAGGACATTAGCCATCACAACTTATGGTGAAATGGATGTTTCCGTTATTGATGAACTGCCTGCTGGACGTATTCCTATTGAAACGATATGGACGAGACCTAAGAATTTTGAGGGAACCTTAGAATTCATAGAACGACAATTACAAGTAGGTTCACAAGCCTATGTAATTTGT
>NZ_DAMDAK010000029.1:4321-5089 GCF_032094055.1 Carnobacterium sp. | reverse complement strand
TGAAAGTCTAGATGTTAAAAACGCTACAGACATTTATAATAATCTTTCTTCTTATTATGCAACGCGCTACCGGGTAGGTTTGCTGCATGGTAAAATGAAACCGGCTGAAAAAGAAGCCATTATGCAAGAGTTCAAAGAGAATAAATTACAGGTATTGGTTTCAACCACCGTGATCGAAGTAGGAGTGAATGTACCGAATGCTACGACCATGGTGATTTACGATGCTGATCGATTTGGCTTATCTCAACTGCACCAATTGAGAGGAAGAGTTGGACGGGGGCATAAAGAATCTTATTGTATTTTAGTGGCCAATCCCAAAAGTGAAACTGGGATTGAACGAATGAAGATTATGACGGAAACGAACGATGGTTTTATTTTAAGCGAAAAAGATTTAGAATTAAGAGGTTCAGGAGATCTGTTCGGTTCCAAGCAATCTGGTTTGCCTGATTTTAAAGTTGGCGACATTATTGGTGATTTTGGTGCTTTGGAAGCTGCGAGAGAAGAAGCGACAGCATTAGTCAACCAACCTGACTTTTTAACTAATCCTACCTATCATGAATTACGACAAGCTATTGGATTAGAAAATTTAACGGGAGTCAACTTTAACTAACAATGGGCAAAAAATCAGGTTTAAAACTACGATCAAAACAACTAAAAAGACAAATCGGAAAATTATAGGGAGGCCAGCAGTATGAGAATTGCAGTAGATGCAATGGGCGGAGATAACGCTCCTAAAGCAATAGTAGAGGGGGTCGTGTTAGCAGCCAA
>NZ_DAMDAK010000029.1:0-4311 GCF_032094055.1 Carnobacterium sp. | reverse complement strand
AATTCAAGGAGATGGAATTCATTTTATATGGAAATGAGACAGCCATCAAACAGTACTTAACAGGTGAACCTAATATTAAAATTGTGCATACAGATGAAAAAATAAACAGTGAAGATGATCCTGTTCGCTCAGTACGACGCAAGAAAAATGCTTCAATGGTTTTAGCTGCACAAGCCGTAAAAAACAAAGAAGCAGATGCTCTTTTTTCAGCTGGTAATACAGGAGCACTTTTGACAGCAGGATTGCTGATCATCGGACGCATCAAAGGAATCGACCGCCCTGGTTTATTGGTAACAATGCCAGTCATTACAGAAGCAGAAAAGACGTTTAATTTAATGGATGTTGGAGCAAATGCGGATACTAAACCAGAGAATATTCACCAATATGCCATCTTAGGGAGTGAGTATGCTAAGTTTGTCCAAGGTATTTCCAATCCTACTGTTGGTTTATTGAATAATGGAACAGAAGAAAATAAAGGAAATGACATCACTAAAAGAGCGCATCAATTATTGAAGGCTGAGCCAAGCATTAATTTTATTGGCAATGTGGAGGCGCGTGAATTGTTAAGCGGCGTAGCAGATGTTGTTGTAACAGATGGCTATACTGGAAATGCTGTGTTAAAAACAATTGAAGGAACGGCATTATCCATGATGCAATTGCTGAAAAAAGCGGTGTATGATAATGGACCAAAGGCTAAAGTAGGCGGTCTTTTGTTGAAAGATAGTTTATCCGGCATGAAAGATGTACTGGATTACTCTAAACATGGGGGATCAGTTTTATTTGGAGTCAAAGCACCTGTGGTTAAAACACGGTTCTACTGGAAAAGAAGCAGTTTATTATACCATTAAGCAAATTCATGAAATGTTGGCTTCAAAAGTAATTGATGACCTTGTCAATCAGTTTGAAGCTAAACAAGCAGATTTGGATAATTTAGAAGGATAAAAAGCAATTCATAAAAAGGTCTAGACATTCTGAAAAAGTATCTGTAAAATAAGTATGTTCAGATGTGAAAAGTAATTCATAATGGAAAAGCCAAACGGAGGTGTAAAGATTGTCAAAAAACGAAACTTTTGAAAAAATAAAAAAAATAATCGTTGAACGTTTTGGAATAGACGAAGAAAAAGTGACCAATGAAATGACGTTTAAAGATGATTTAGGTGCAGACTCACTAGATATCGTAGAATTAGTCATGGAATTAGAAGACGTTTTTGGAACAGAAATTTCTGATGACGATGCAGAAAATATCTCTTCAGTTGGAGACGCAGTAGATTACATCGAAGCTAACTTAAACTAAGTTCATAAAAAACCGCCGGTTCTTAAGGAAAACACATTTCTTAAGAACCGGATTTTTTATTTAAGCTTTTTTCGAAAGAAGAATAAGCTGATTTGAACAGCTAAACAGTGAAACTATTTATTTTTACTGTAAAACACAGTATAATAAGAATGATTGGACAAGTCTGGTCGAGAGGAGAAAAAAAATGAATGAATCATTTTTAAAAGAGATCAAAAGAAAATATGATATTACATTTCAAAATACTGCCTATTTAGAAGAAGCTTTCACGCATTCATCATATGTGAATGAGCACAGGAACCAACACTTAAAAGATAACGAACGAATCGAATTTCTGGGAGATGCGGTATTGGAATTAATCATTTCAAGGTATTTATTTGAGCATTATCCAAAACTGCCTGAAGGCAAATTAACTAAACTGCGAGCTGCAATTGTTTGTGAAGCAAGTTTAAGCTTATTTGCAAAAGAATGCGGCTTTGACCGTTATATACGTTTAGGCAAAGGCGAAGAACGAATGGATGGTCGTAAAAGACCAGCTTTGCTTTGCGATTTATTCGAATCTTTTATTGGAGCTTTATATTTGGATCAAGGAATCGACAGTGTGTTAGCTTTTTTGAAACAAACTATTTTTCCTAAAATTCAATCCGGTGCTTTCTCACATGTGATGGATCACAAAACAAATTTACAAGAATATTTACAAAAAAAAGGTGAAATTACCATTGATTATCGTTTAGTTGAAGAAGTTGGTCCGGCTCATCAAAAAATGTTTGTTGTTGAGGTCAGTGCAGAAGGTCAAGTGCTGGGGCAAGGACAAGGAAAAACAAAAAAAGCAGCTGAACAAGTAGCTGCAGAAAATGCTTTACTGATTTTAGAAGACAAATAAAAATACGTTGAGGATAAGCTACGTGCACGAGCTTATCCTCAATTAATGAAACGTTTAAGGAAAGGGGCCAGTCTATTGTGCAATTAAAAAGAATCGAAATCGCTGGTTTCAAATCATTCGCAGAAAAAACCACCATTGAGTTTCATGAAGGAGTAACCGCAGTTGTGGGGCCGAATGGCAGTGGAAAAAGCAATATTATTGAAGCGATACGTTGGGTATTAGGAGAACAATCAGCTAAAAGTTTACGAGGCGGGAAAATGAATGACATTATTTTCTCTGGAACTGATATGCGAAAACCATTGAATATCGCGGAAGTTTCTTTAATATTAGAAAATGAAGATCATTTTCTGCCATTAGATTTTTCGGAAATCAATATTACAAGAAGACTTCATAGAAATGGTGAGAGTGAATTTTATTTAAATAAGCAGGCTTGTCGGTTAAGAGACATTATTGAATTATTTATGGATTCCGGTTTAGGCAAAGAATCTTTTTCCATTATTTCTCAAGGGAAAGTGGAAGCTATTTTTAATAGTAAGCCAGAAGATCGCCGTTCTATTTTTGAAGAAGCTGCAGGAGTGTTTAAATATAAGACACGCAAGAAGAAAGCAGAGCAAAAATTATTTGAAACGGAAGATAACTTAAATCGTGTTCAAGATATTGTTTATGAACTAGATAGCCAAATTGAGCCGCTTCAAATACAAAGTAGCATTGCGAAAGATTACTTACTGCAAAAAGAACAATTAAAGGATGTTGAAATAGCTTTAACGGTAGTTGAAATTAGTCATCTAAAGGAACAATGGGCTGCTCAACAATTGGAAATAGCTGCTTTTAATCAGCAATTAAATCAAATGAAAGCTGAAACTAACGAAATTGAGCAACACCTGCAGCTGTTAAAGCAGCAAAAGCAGCAATTTACGGATGTTTTTGATAACGAACAAGCTCAATTGGTACAAGCCATTCAGCAATATGAACAATTAGAAGGTCAAAAACAAGTTTTAAATGAACAAACCAAGCATACGAAAGAAAATAGAGAACAATACGAACAGTCAAAGCGTCAAACATTAAATAAAATAGCTGACTTAGAAAAAAAAATAACTCAAGTAAAGACGTTGACCGATGAGAAAATGCAGAAACAAATACGTGATCACTATATAGATTTGATGCAGCAACAAACTAGTTTACGCAATGAACAAAGCTATTTAGATAAGACCTTTAGTCAGTCTGCCCAAAGAAGAATGAAAACGTCAGTCGCTATGGCAGCATTAGAAAAAGAAGTAAAAGAAGTTGCTAGCCAACTTACCGCAGTGACTGCTGATAGAACGGCTAGTCAACAAGAAATAGCGAAAAAACTTTTGCAGTATCAAGAACAACAGGCAACTATTCAGAAACAATACACTCAATTAGAAAAAAAAGAAAAAATGATGTATGATGCTTTACGGGTTGTACAGCAAGCGAAAGCTAAAAAAGAGAGTTTACAAGAATTGAAAGATGATTATACTGGTTTTTATCAAGGGGTCAAAGAAGTCCTTAAACATAAAAAACAGATTGGTGGAATCGTTGGAGCCGTGGCTGAGTTGATCATTGTTCCAAAAGAAAGTGAAATAGCTATTGATATTGCATTAGGAGCTGCCTCGCAAAATATTATCGTGCAAAATGAAGAAAGTGGACGTAAAGCTATTCAATATTTAAAGCAAAAGCATTCTGGCCGAGCGACATTTTTACCTTTGTCTACCATTAAGCCGCGCCGATTACCTGCTGCTGTTGAAGTAAAAGTTAAAAATCAAACAGGTTTTATTGGGATTGCTAGTGACATTGTTCAATACCCGGACGAAATTGCTTCGATTGTTCAGAATTTACTCGGAACAACTATTGTGGCTCATAATTTAAAAGCAGCTAACGAAATAGCTAAACTGCTTCAATATAGTTATCGAGTGGTGACACTTGAAGGAGATGTGATGAATGCTGGCGGTTCTATGACTGGCGGAGCCAATAAAAAAGGGAACCAAAGCAGTCTTTTTTCACGTAAAAACGAGCTATCTTCTTTGACGCAGCAAATTAGTCAAATGGAACAAACACTAACAGCTAAAGAAGTCGAAGTTCGAACGCTTAAACAAACAGTCAGAAAAGAAGAACAAAA
>NZ_DAMDAK010000028.1:25220-27270 GCF_032094055.1 Carnobacterium sp. | reverse complement strand
AGGGCAATGAGCCTCACCGTTATTTAGTGGTTGAACCGGCAAAATAAAAATTAAGAAAATAGCTTACCTAATATAGAGACAACTTTCTATTGGGTGAGCTATTTTTTATTTTGTAAAAAAAGATAAAACGCTTGCATTTTGTTATGAAAAAAGGTATATTCAACTTGTATATACAAGTTGAATATTTTTTTAAAAGGAGGAGAAAAAAATGGCAGATTACAAGCAAGATGCAAAACAATTATTACAAGATATTGGAGGTCCGGAGAATATTTCTGCAGTTAGTCACTGTGCGACTCGGATGCGTTTTGTATTAAATGATCCTGCAAAAGCGGATAGCAAAAAGATAGAAGAAATACCCGCAGTTAAAGGAACATTTACGCAAGCTGGTCAATATCAAGTTATTATCGGTAATGATGTCGCTACTTTTTATAATGAGTTTGCGAAAATTTCCGGTAAAGAAGGCGTTTCAAAAGATGAGGTGAAAGCTGCCAGCAAACAGAACCAAAATCCGGTTCAACGTGCGATGTCCGTTTTAGCTGAAATTTTTTCACCGATTATTCCTGCAATTGTTGTCGGGGGGCTGATTTTAGGGTTCCGTAATATTTTAGAAGCTGTTCCTATGGGATATCTTGATGGTCAGACGATTGTAGAAGTTTCTCAATTCTGGAGTGGCGTTAACAGCTTTTTATGGCTGATCGGCGAAGCTATTTTCCACTTCTTGCCAGTTGGGATCACATGGAGTATTGCTAAAAAAATGGGAACAACACAAATACTGGGAATTGTTTTAGGGATTACATTAGTTTCACCGCAATTATTAAATGCTTATGCCGTTGCTGGAACAGCAGCAGCAGATATTCCGTTTTGGGATTTTGGTTTTTTCAAAATTGATATGATTGGTTATCAAGCACAAGTTATCCCTGCTATGTTAGCTGGTTTCTTGTTAGCTTATTTAGAATTATGGTTGCGTAAAGTTATTCCGCAAGCTGTTTCAATGATTTTTGTACCTTTCTTCGCTTTAGTACCGACTGTTTTGATTGCCCATACTGTTTTAGGCCCTATCGGCTGGGTTATTGGGGGATGGATCTCAAGTTTAGTGTACGCAGGTTTAGGTAGCTCAGTGAACTGGTTATTTGGCGCATTGTTCGGCTTCTTATATTCACCACTCGTTATTACGGGACTGCACCATATGTCAAATGCCATCGATTTGCAATTGATTGCAGACTATGGCGGAACGAATTTATGGCCAATGATCGCTTTGTCAAATATTGCTCAAGGTTCTGCTGTATTAGCGATTATTTTCCTTCACCGCGGCGATAAAAAAGAAGAACAAGTTTCAATCCCAGCAGCTATTTCTTGTTACCTAGGTGTAACAGAACCGGCGATGTTCGGGATCAATATCAAATACGTTTATCCATTTGTAGCAGCAATGATCGGTTCCGGCATTGCAGGAATGGTTTCAACGATGTTTAATGTTACAGCGAATTCAATCGGAGTCGGCGGACTTCCTGGGATTCTTTCCATTCAAAATCAATACTGGATCATCTTTATTATTTGTATGGCCATCGCTATCGTGGTACCGTTTGTCTTAACTGTTGTGTTCCGTAAATACAATATCTTTAATAAATCAGATCAAGCCATTGAAGCAAGCCAACCAGAATTAGGACAATAATTTTTTAGAAAGTAGGAATAAAAGTGAGCACATTTCATGAAAAAGTCGTTTATCAAGTTTATCCAAAGTCTTTTAAGGACTCAAACGGAGATGGAATTGGAGATCTAAAGGGGATTATTGAAAAGATTCCATATTTAGCCAGCTTGGGAGTAGATATGCTCTGGCTGAACCCTTTCTTTTCATCTCCGCAAAAAGACAACGGATACGATATTTCCAATTATACTGAAATTGATCCGTTATTTGGAACGATGGAAGACTTTGAGGTGCTCGTTAAAGAAGCAAAAAAACATCAAATGGACATTATGCTGGATATGGTCTTAAACCATACGTCAATTGAACATGAATGGTTTCAAAAAGCACTAGCCGGTGACAAGAAGTACC
>NZ_DAMDAK010000028.1:12505-25210 GCF_032094055.1 Carnobacterium sp. | reverse complement strand
CAAGACTACTATATTTTGCGAGAGCCAAAAGCTAATGGTTCATATCCAACCAACTGGGCCTCCAAATTTGGCGGCCCGGCTTGGGCACCGTTCGGCGATACAGGGAAGTACTACTTGCATCTGTATGATGTTAGTCAAGCCGATTTGAATTGGCGTAACCCAGAAGTTCGTCAGGAACTATATGGAGTGGTTAATTTTTGGTTGGATAAAGGTGTAACTGGATTCCGCTTTGATGTGATCAATGTGATTGGAAAAGACGAAATACTGATTGATGCGGATGATCATGTTGGAAAATCGTTGTATACCGACAGGCCAATCGCTCACCAATTTATTCACGAGTTGAATCAAAAGTCATTTGGACGGATTGAAGAAGCCATGACAGTTGGAGAAATGTCTTCAACGACTATAGAAAATGGTGTGGCTTATTCCAACCCTGAAAATGAAGAGTTATCGATGGTCTTTAGTTTTCATCATTTGAAAGTGGATTACTTGAATGGAGAAAAATGGAGTTTGATGCCGTTTGATTTTATGGAGTTGAAACAGTTACTGGATGAATGGCAAGTGGGTATGTCAGAAGGCAACGGATGGAATGCACTGTTTTGGAACAATCATGATCAACCTCGAGCTATCAGCCGTTTTGGGGACCCTGTTCATCATTTTGAAGCTTCGGCAACCATGCAGGCTCAAACAATTCATTTGCTGCGTGGAACGCCTTATATTTACCAAGGAGAAGAAATAGGGATGACGGATCCCGGTTTCGAAGAATTAGCTGATTATGTTGATGTAGAAACACATAACGCCTATGCAGAAATGTTGGAAAAAGGGTTATCGCATGAAGAAGCTATGGAGATCATTAAAGTAAAATCCCGTGATAATAGTCGGACGCCGATGCAATGGAATAATGAGTTGCATGCTGGCTTCACAACAGGAAAACCTTGGTTGAAAGTAGCTGAGAATTTCCATGAAATTAACGTGGAGCAAGAACAAGCAAATGGCTCGATTTTAAATTATTATAAACAATTGATTCAATTGCGGAAGGAAATGAAAGTTATTTCTGAAGGTAGTTACCGGGGAATCTTAATGGATCATCCAAGTGTGTATGCTTACGTTAGAGAATACCAAGGAGAACAATTGTTGGTCTTGAGTCACTTTTATGACGAACGGGCAAGTGTTGAGATACCAAAAGAATTCTTGGAACGCAACTGCCGTTATTTGATTGGAAACGGTGTGGAAAGAGAATTGACCGAATTGCTGACATTGGCTCCTTATGAAACCATTGCATTTTATTTTGAAGCTTAATTAAAAAATCCTCCAGATTCATTTCTGGAGGATTTTTTAATTTAAGGAGTTTCACTAGGGTTTCGGCGTCGAGCAAACTCAACAAAACGGAACCGATCCAATCGGTGCCGAGATTCGGTATATTGAAAGAGTGTCGTATCTTCTAAATAAACATCGCTCCGGACGACCACAACATGTGTATCGTCATGTAGATCCATTAATCGATAATCATCAGCAGTAGCCGGTTCAACTGTAATTTCTTTTTGAGCATAGCCGATCACTAATCCAAGCGTATGTTCAATATAAGTATAGAGAGAATCACGTGCAGCTTCATCAGGCATGTCAGCAATAACGGAAGTTAAAAGATAATCTTTATCTAAAATGACGACTTCGCCGTTTACTTGACGTTGTCTTTCAACATAAATAGCAGCCGTTTCTTCGGGTAATTTTAAATGCTCGGCTAAAAAGCTTGGCAAAGTAGTGGAAATATTTTGGGTAACAATCGTTTGGCTGTTGAAGTGTTGAGCCGCTTGCAATTCTTTGTAGCTGGTCAAGCCGGAAACGGGGAAATCAAAGCGTTTCACATCTAAAACAATTGACCCTTTGCCTTGTTTTTTTTGGATATACCCATTTTCTAATAACAAAGCCAAAGCTTTTCGAATGGTTTCGCGAGACACAGCATATTTTTTGGCTAAATCATTTTCACTTGGCAAGAGGTCTCCAGCTAAATAAGATTGATTTAAAATAGCCGCTTCAATTTCTAAGTAAATTTCAGTGAATTTGTTCATGTTTTTTGCCTCTCATTTCTTTTCTTCCCTTATAGTTTAGCACATTCAGTAACGGAAAAAACGCCTCCTAATCATTTCTTTAGGAATGAAATTTTTATATCTGCAATAAAATGCGGATTGGACATTTATCAGAAAATAAGCTGTATGTTTTAGTCAGATAACAGCAAAAAACTCCCTCATCAATGGGCCAGCCAAGATGAGAGAGTTTTTTTGTGAAAAGATCTTTTTAATGCTAACTCAATAAAAGTATTTTCAATTAGTTTGAAACTTGAACAGTTAGTGTTTGTCTGCCAAAGTTTAAAGCTTGGTTTAAATCAGTCATATGAATGTCGATGCGGTTTCCTTGAATAGCGCTACCTGTATCGCCAGCGATAAATGTACCGTATCCTGGGATAGTCACAGTTGATCCTAAAGGAATAACGCTTGGGTCTACAGCAATAACGTTAGGATTTTCATTTAAATTGATTCCTGTTGCAGTTGTATCGCTTAATTCTGGTTGATTCGTTGAATAAGCAGTAGCCTGTACTGTAACGGTTTGACCAGATTGTGCTGCTGGTTCAGCGGCTTGTGTTTCTTCTGGTTGTTGTTCAACAGGAACAGCAGCTTCAGTTTCTTCAACAGGAGCTTGTGCTTCTTCAGCTGGAGCTTCTGTTTCTTGTGTTGTTTCAGCTTCAACAGCTTCTTCAGCTTGGTTTACATCATAGCTGACAACTTCGTCTTCTTTTTCGATGGTAACTGTTGAATGGTCAGCAGACAAAGAGATAACATTGCCACTATAAATAATGTTGGCATTATTTATGTCGTTCACATCAATCAAAGCATTAAGGGATGTATCAGTAGCAGCTGCTACTGAAGATAAAGTATCTCCCCATTGAATTGTGTATTCTGTGCTGCCGTCTTCGTTATTTTGAATATCTTGTTTGATATCGGCTACTGAACGTGCTTCCCAAGTAGTCGTATCGTATTCTGCTGCTGAAGCTTCAGTTGGGTTTGAAACAGCGACAACACCTGTTAGAGCTAAAGTAGCACCTGCGATAAATAATTTTGATTTAAAGTTAAACATTCTTTTATTCTCCTTTTTATTCCATAATAGTTTTATTGACTACATTTCGTTAAGAGCAATTGACTGTAGTTTCTAGCGACTTATTTAATTGTAAGTTAAACTATTGTTGTAAATGAAGGGTTCGTTCCTTCAACATTTGCTATCCTACCACGAATATTGAAAAAATAAAGTGATTACGCCAAACGTTATCTTTTCTTAGTCTGTTTGTATTATTAGAGCTTTTATTTGTCGAAAGAACTACAAATAGTCTTTTTTCGTAAGATAAGGCTTTCTTTGTAATCTCACCGACACACTAACGAATTATTCGTAAATTAAGCTCCTGTTTTAGAGGGGAAAAGTCGAATGTGTCGCTTTTTTTAAAAAAATTAGTTCAAAAATTTGGAAAAATAAAACCTATCTTTAGATAATTTGCCTTATTTTGAATAAGTGAATCTTTGCTTTGTAATGTAAAAAAAGCTTGCTTTCTCTTTAGAAGGATAAAAAATATCCTGAAAAGGAAAAGTAAACGATGGGATAAGGGTTGCTGACTAGTAGATTATGCGGTAGTTTGAATAAAAAGAAAAACCGTTCATTTTCACTTTCTACTATATAAAGAGGTAAAATAGCTGAGAAAAAACAGAAAGCAGTTCATGAATAGCAAAAAAAGTGAACTAAAATTATTGACAAATAGTTAGAGAACTTGTATAGTCTTAACGGAACAACCAGCAAAAGAAACTAAACTAAAAATTAAACTTATCTGAATGATAAAAGTAGTCAAAGTGCTTTATCCATTCCATTTGTCAACAGCAAAGGGGTGGAGTGGGCACTTTTTTCGTGCGAAAAATTAAGAAGGAGTGAAGGAGTTTGTCATTAGAATTTGAAACAATTGCAGCTATCTCAACGCCGCCGGGTGAAGGTGCTATCGGTATCGTCCGACTAAGCGGAGAACATGCAGTAGAAGTTGCTGATCGTGTTTACCAATCAGGATCGAAAGTTTTAGCAGAACAAAAAAGCCACACCATTCATTATGGACACATTCAAAACCCAAAGACGAATGAAATAGTTGATGAAGTAATGATTTCAGTCATGCGAGCTCCTAAAACCTTTACTCGTGAAGACATTGTTGAAATCAACTGCCATGGCGGTATCACTTCCGTTAACCAAGTACTACAAGTTGTTTTGCAGCAGGGTGCTCGTCTAGCTGAACCGGGTGAATTCACCAAACGGGCCTTTTTAAACGGCCGCATTGATTTGTCACAAGCAGAAGCTGTGATGGACCTGATCCGGGCTAAAACGGATAGAGCGATGCATGTTGCGTTACAACAATTGGATGGCAATTTATCTGAATTGATCCGGCAATTGCGTTCCGATATTTTAGATACGCTTGCTCAAGTAGAAGTGAACATTGATTATCCAGAATACGATGATGTAGAAACACTGACCTCTCAATTACTAGTCGAAAAAGCTCGACTGGTAAAAGCTCAAATCCAACAATTGCTGCAAACAGCCAGCCAAGGAAAAATTTTAAGAGAAGGTTTGGCAACAGCTATTATTGGACGACCTAATGTCGGAAAATCGAGTCTATTGAACTTCTTGCTGCAAGAAGAAAAGGCAATTGTGACGGAAGTTGCGGGAACAACTCGAGATGTGATTGAAGAATATGTCAATGTCAGAGGCGTTCCGTTAAAATTGATCGATACAGCTGGAATCCGTGAAACAGAAGATATTGTTGAACGCATTGGCGTTGAACGAAGTCGCCAAGCACTGCAAGATGCTGACTTAGTATTGTTGGTGTTTAACCAAAATGAACCCTTAACTGAAGAAGACAAGTTATTGATAAAAGCAACCGAACAAAACCACCGCATTATTATTTTAAATAAAATGGATTTGTCTAATCGCTTAGATCTGACTGAATTAGAACAACTGGTTGAACCTGATTCGATTGTGAAAACATCTATTTTAACTAAATCAGGAATCGATCGGTTAGAGGAACAAATCGCCAGTTTGTTTTTTGCCGGTCAAACAGGCGAAAGAGATGCAACGTATGTTTCCAATGTACGGCATATTGCTTTATTGAATGATGCTGAGACAGCTTTAGATGACGTCATCAACGGAATTGAAACGGGTATGCCAGTCGATCTAGTCCAAATTGACATGACTCGTTGTTGGGACCTTCTAGGAGAAATTACAGGAGACAGCGTGCAAGATGAACTGCTTACTCAACTATTCAGCCAATTCTGCCTAGGAAAATAAGGATGCGAAGAACAACGTTTAGCTTCGAAGAAAATAGGAAAAGTTGAAGAAATCTATGATTTCAAAAACTTTTATCTTTTTCTCGAGTAGCTGTTGTTCGTAGCTCAACTACCCGGATGTCAAGTGTCTGGGACACGCAGCTCAATTAAGATAAGATGCGGAGTGACCCGTGTAGACACACAGCAATTTTAGGAACTTTCCAAGCAAGAGCATCCGGCGCATTGCTGAAAGTTATCTAAATTGCCAAGTGTCTGGGACATGCAGCTCAATTTAGATAAGATACAAACAGTATTGGGGTTTATATAGAAGAAAGTAATTAATTTGATTAACGAAATGAGAGGAATGATTCGATGCAACAATATGAAGCAGGCAATTATGATGTGATTGTAGTGGGAGCTGGACACGCTGGTTCTGAAGCTGCCTTAGCAGCAGCGAGAATGGGCAGCAAAACACTCTTAATTACAATTAATTTAGATATGATCGCTTTTATGCCGTGTAATCCATCAATCGGCGGACCAGCTAAAGGAGTTGTTGTTCGTGAAATTGATGCATTAGGCGGAGAAATGGGGCGCAACATTGACAAAACCTATATCCAAATGAGAATGCTGAACACAGGTAAAGGCCCTGCTGTAAGAGCGTTGCGGGCACAAGCTGATAAATTTATGTATGCTAATGAAATGAAAAAAACCATTGAAAGCACTGAGAACCTTGTGTTGAAACAAGGAATTGCTGAAGAATTAATTATTGAAGATGGCGTTTGTAAAGGAATTATCACCAATACAGGAGCTATTTATCGCGCCAAAGCAGTCATTTTAACAGCTGGTACTTCTTCTCGAGGAGAAATCATCATCGGCGAATTAAAATACTCTTCTGGTCCTAATAATTCTCAACCATCTATTAAACTATCTGAGAGTTTGTTGGAACATGGTTTTGAATTGAATCGCTTTAAAACCGGCACTCCGCCTCGTGTAAAAGCTTCAACGATCAATTATAGCGTAACAGATGAACAACCGGGTGATGAAAAGGCGAACCATTTTAGTTATGAAACGCCAAACAGTGCGTATTTAAAAGATCAATTGTCTTGTTGGCTAACGTATACAAATGAAAAAACACATAGCATTATCCAAGACAATTTGCACCGTGCACCTATGTTTACCGGAATCGTAGAAGGTGTAGGAGCGCGTTACTGTCCATCGATCGAAGATAAAATCGTTCGGTTTAGCGACAAGCCAAGACACCAACTGTTCTTAGAACCTGAAGGCCGTCATACAGAAGAAGTATATGTCCAAGGCTTATCGACTTCGCTTCCTGAAGACGTGCAAGAAGACATTCTGCATACGATCGAAGGATTAGAAAATGCAGAAATGATGCGGACCGGTTATGCAATCGAGTACGATGTGGTCGTTCCGTACCAATTACGTCCTTCACTTGAAACCAAAGTGGTGGAAAACCTATTTACAGCTGGACAAATGAATGGGACTTCCGGATATGAAGAAGCAGCCGGACAAGGAATTATGGCAGGCATCAATGCAGCGCTTAAAGTTCAAGGAAAAGAACCTTTTGTGATGAAGCGCAGCGAAGGATACATCGGAGTGATGATCGATGATTTAGTTACTAAAGGAACAAATGAACCGTACCGCTTATTGACTTCTCGTGCCGAATACCGGTTATTGTTGCGCCATGACAACGCTGATTTCCGCTTAACTGAAATAGGTCATCAGTTAGGTCTTGTTTCACAAGAACGGTATGCTGCTTTTCTTACTAAAAAAGCTCAAGTGGAAGAAGAATTGGAACGTTTAAGACACACTCGTTTAAAACCGACAGAAGAGGTCCAAGCATTTTTAGCTGAAAAAAATATTGCTCCATTGAAAGACGGTATTCTAGCACTAGACTTTTTGCGTCGGCCAGAAATCTCTTATTGGGATATTCTCAAGTTTGCACCGCTAGCTGAAAACTTGTCAAGAGAAGTAGAAGAACAAATTGAAATTCAAGTAAAATATGAAGGCTACATCCAAAAAGCTATCCAAAAAGTAGATAAATTAAAACGGATGGAAAATAAACGCATTCCTGAAAACATCGATTATTCGGCAATTAATGGAATTGCTACTGAAGCAAGACAAAAACTAACGTTGATTCAACCAGAAACGATCGCGCAAGCTAGTCGTGTCAGCGGTGTGAATCCCGCAGATATTTCTGTTTTGATGGTTTATGTTGAGCAAGGAAAAATTGCGAAAGTAATGTAATACAAAAAACGTTCCACCCTTTATTCTTCATAAGAATAAAGGGTGGAACGTTTTTTTAGATAATGGTTTAGCCTAAAGCAACGTCTAAAATCATCATGACGGTAAACCCAAGCATTAAGGAGAGTGTAGCAATATCATTATTGCCATTTGTTTGTGATTCAGGAATCAATTGTTCAACAACAACGAAAATCATTGCGCCTGCTGCAAAGGCTAAAGCGTAAGGTAAAATAGCTGACATTGAAATAACTGCGAATGCGCCAATAACGGCTGCAATCGGTTCTACTATAGCGGATAACTGTCCTAAGTTAAAAGCTTTCCAGCGGCTGCTTCCAGCTGCTCGAATCGGCATGGACAAAGCGGATCCTTCGGGAATATTTTGAATCCCAATCCCGATAGCCAGTCCGACAGCACTTAAGAATGCATCGCCATTAGCTATCCCTACAGCTGTAGCCCCAAAAGCAACACCAACCGATAAACCTTCAGGAATATTGTGAATCGTAATGGCTAAAAAGAGGAGCATGTTTTTTGAAACACTCGTTTTTGGTCCTTCCGCATGTTCTACTGGCTCTCCCAAATGTAAATGCGGAATAACCACATCAAGCAATCTTAAAAAGAATCCTCCGACTAGAAAACCAACAGCTGCTGGAACCCAAGACCAAAAACCATATCCATTTTGTTCAGCAGAAGAAATAGAAGGAGCTAATAAAGACCAAAATGAAGCTGCGATCATGACGCCGGCTGCAAAACCGTTCATGGAATCTAAAAATTTTCGGTTAACTTCTTTAAATAAAAATACAAAAGCAGAACCAAAAATTGTACATCCCCAAGTAAATAAGCCTGCTATTAAAGCTTGTAAAACGGGGTGGAAAGCTTGAAATGTTTCAACCATATTATTAATTCCTCCTTGTATGAAAATCTTATGTTATTTTAAAAATAAAGCATACTTAAGAATAAGATGTATGAATAAATACTACTCACTAAAAAACTTTATTGTAAAAAACAGTAAATTTAATGGCTATCTTTAGGTTTGCCTAAAAAATTATATTAAACTTAGATAACTGTTTTTGCAAGCATTAAAGTAAAAATAGTGAATTATTAGCTATAAGCTATTATGTTTCCAACTATAGTATTTACAAAGATAAAGGTTTAGCAATGGACTTGTCGCATTCAGAGAAGAAGAGGTTCAGTCTATAAAAGACCTTAATCAGATCAGATGCTTTTAAAGTTAAAAAGGCAGTTATAATAAATTAATTGTGCCCTTATAGAGCTAGTAACTCGTGTTTGTATATGGAACTTCGTGAAGAAGACTGATTAGAAGAGTTCTAACTTATAGTAGTTAGTACAAGTTGGAGGGAACTATTAATCATAAGTTATTTTGACTGGCTTCGATTACTTTAATAAGCTGACAATGAAATGGGAGGTTATTTTTTGAAAAAAATCCTTACGAAAAAAAATATTTCATGATAGGGTAGTTTCTGTTACTCAGAAAGGAGACGTTTATTTTGCCAACGAATAAAAAAGAAGGAATTATCTTTACGTCATTAATGTGTTTTTGTATGGTATTTGGTATGAGTTTATATAATCTAATTATTCATAACCAGTTTACATGGACAGCTTTACTTTTAGGATTGGTCCCCGGATTTGTGGTCGCATTTATCTTGGATGTTTTTATTGTAGGAGTCATTGCGAAGAAACTTGCTTTTAAACTGCCGATCAATAAAGACAGTAAACTTCAGCTGATTTTGACTATTTCTTCTCTGATGGTGCTGGGAATGGTGACTTGTATGTCGCTTTTTGGCATTTTAATGGGAGGAAGCGGTTCTGAAGGTCTTTTGTCAGCTTACTTAACTGCATGGAAGATGAATGTGATTGCCGCATTGCCTTTACAATTGCTGCTGGTAGGACCTTTTTCAAGAAAAATTTTGAGCATTATTCAAGTTAGAAATCTAGCTTAAAGAAACGGGTATACTTATTGAAACCCTGCTGAAATTATAACATCTAAGAAAACTGGGTACTTATCTTGACACGCATATATTGCGAATATATAATTAACATCGTTAACTATATGTGGAGGAGATTTTTATGAATGATACAAATTGGAAAGAGATGGGTGAAAATATCGCTCTGCTCCATTCTTTTTCTAGAAAAGTACTGGCACAGCATTACTTACTTACTATTACTACAAATGAATTAGATATATTAACATGGATTTTTTTTGCAAAGGGCAAAGAAACACCGATAAAGATAAGTCAGGATTTAAAATTAAAAAAGGAATCAGTTAGCAGGACATTGAAGAGTTTGATTGAAAAAGGTTTAGTAAAAAAAGAATTAAATAACCTAGATGAACGCAGTTACTATTTGGCTATTACAGAAAAAGGAATTGAAACTCTGGATGAAAACTATATCTATTTAATGAAACCTTATTATTATTTGAAAAGAAATATGGGAGACGACTATGACCTTTTTATTAAGCAAGTAGCTGAAGCTGATAAGTTATTAACCCATTTCAATAATGGAGGAACTAGCGAATGAATTTTTACCAATCGCTTCAGTTAGATCCGTTCGTTTTGAAACAACAAGTAAAAAACGCAAACTCGAGTAGAGAAAAGCATTTTTTTATAAAGGCTTTAGTTGTTAGAGATGTTTTATTAGTGGCTTTTGCGATTTTTTTTGTCTCTGTTATCACAACTTTTTTTGGGGAAGATACTAGTTCTCTTGCAGTAGTATTGTTTTGTATTTTGTTGAGTATCCGTTTTGTTGATTTTGGTTACCACATCACTCACTCTCTTATTAGTCTGGCTGTTGTATTTGCGGTTCTGTTTATTTCACCAGTTTTGAATCAGATAATTTCACCAATTCCTGGATTCTTTCTTAATTTTATATCTCTGTTAATTCTTTTTTTCTTAACAAGTAGTAATCCACAAATGGGTAATGCTAGTTTATATTCATTTTCTTATATTTTTTTAACGGGGACTTCTAATGCTAAAGATATTTATAACTTAAGCAATAAAGGTCTGTTATTGGTTTTTTGTTATATACTCTTTGCAGTTATATTTTTTATAAAACATAAAAATAAAAATGAAAACCATTCGTTTATGCAAGAAGTGATCGGAGAAGATTTCTTCTCTAAAAGAAATTTATGGCTGGTATATGTAGCGTTAGGAGTTAGCTTACTTTTCTTTATTGGGGAATATAGTTCATTAAATAGGTTTATGTGGGTTGGACTTGCCTGCTCCTCACTTTTGTCTAACTATAATACCAATGATATTCAGCAACGTTTCTATGACCGTTTGATAGGGGTTGTTCTAGGTTCTGTATTGTTTAGCGTAGTTTTGCAACTTACTCCACCTTCAGCAACATTTATTTTAGGACCTATGGGTGGATTGGCATTAGGACTTTGTTCTTCCTATAGATATAAGTCGCTCTTTAATTGTTTTGGAGCTTTAGCTTTGGCTAGTGGTATTTATGGGGTTCATGATGCAGTAATTTTTCGTATCCTAAATAATCTGATAGGATTACTATTTGGGTACGTGTATTATATAATTTCGATAAAAATATTTTCATTATTGAAAACTAAATACGTGCATAACTGAGTAAAAAAAGAACGAGCTGAAAGTTTTATCTGGAGGTAAGTTCTTTTTTACTTCTTTCTTATTAAAAAGCTTTACTTAAGGAATAGGCTCTATTATAATAAAGCTGTTGTTAATTTTTTAACAATAAAGAAAATAATTTACTCGGTTCCTTAGCTCAGTTGGGAGAGCACTACCTCGACAAGGTAGGGGTCGCTGGTTCGAGCCCAGTAGGGACCATACAGGTTAATCAATAAAGACATCGGATATCCAATATCTGGTGTCTTTATTGATTAACTCGTCGAATTTTAGGAAAAATCTGATTGCACGATCTATTAAAAAAACTAAAAAAACTTTTGATTAAGCATTGCACTTAGCTTAGATTTGTTATACAGTTATACAGATGAACCTGTGAAACAAAATAGTGTTTCACGCTATCAAAAGGAGTTGTCTTGATGAATCCAGAAGAGTTTAAACAGGCCCTTCATGACAAAGGGATTGGCATTACGGAGAAGCAAATGCAACAGTTTGATGATTACTTGAGGTTATTACAGGAATGGAATGAAAAAATAAATCTAACAGCCATTACTGAAAAAGAAGAAGTTTATTTAAAACACTTTTATGACTCCATAACAGCCGGATTGTATGTGGATTTTAATAAAGGGGTCCAAAGCTTATGTGATGTAGGTGCTGGTGCTGGGTTTCCAAGCATCCCCCTAAAAATTATCTTTCCTCAACTAGAAGTAACCATTGTGGATTCTTTAAACAAAAGGATTCAATTTTTAACTACTTTAGCAGAGACATTAGCACTAGAAGGCGTGCACTTCTACCATGACCGTGCAGAGACATTTGGGCAAAATAAACAATTCCGTGAATCATTTGATTTTGTCACGGCCAGAGCTGTAGCCCGGATGAGTGTTTTAGCTGAATTGTGTTTACCTCTAGTAAAAAAAGGCGGTATTTTTATTGCATTGAAAGCAAGTAATAGTGATCAGGAGATGCAAGAAAGTCAAAAAGCCATTACGATACTTGGCGGGAAAATTCGCGAGGATTTTGTTTTTGAACTACCAAAAGAAGCTGGCGAACGTCATATTTTATTGATTGATAAGAAGAAAGAAACACCCAAAAAGTTTCCAAGAAAACCAGGAACACCAAATAAAAGTCCGTTATAAATAGAACATGGTCATCCGTTGATCTTGATAAAGAAAACAGAACAATTAAATAAAGAGCGAGAAATGAATTTTTCATTTTGAACAAATGCGTAGGAGAAAGATGCGCACTCGTATTCTTTCTCCTTTTTATCTTTTTAAGGAAAAGTAAGAGCACAAGATAGATACACATAGATGGAGGGAAAAGAATGGCACGGATTATAGCAGTTGCAAACCAAAAAGGCGGAGTCGGAAAAACTACTACAACGGTTAATTTAGGTGCTAGTTTAGCCTATTCTGGTAAAAAGATCCTACTGGTTGATATTGATGCTCAAGGAAACGCAACAAGTGGATTAGGTGTCCGTAAAGCAGATGTGGAAAAAG
>NZ_DAMDAK010000028.1:11981-12495 GCF_032094055.1 Carnobacterium sp. | reverse complement strand
ATTTTAGTCAATGATACACCGATTGAAGAAGTGGTCTTGCCCTCTTCAAGAGAAAACCTTTGGGTCGTTCCTGCTACGATTCAATTAGCAGGTGCAGAAATTGAATTGACTAACCAAATGGCTCGTGAAATAAGGTTGAAACAAGCTTTAGAAAAAGTTTCGGATGACTATGATTATATCTTGATCGATTGTCCGCCTTCTCTCGGCCACTTAACAATCAATGCCTTTACCGCCAGCAATACGATTCTAATACCTGTCCAATGTGAGTACTATGCACTTGAAGGACTAAGCCAATTGTTGAATACAGTCCGTTTGGTACAAAAACATTTTAATCCGGATTTGAAAATTGAAGGAGTCTTGTTAACGATGTTGGATGCAAGAACTAATTTGGGTTATGAAGTAGTAGACGAAGTGAAAAAATACTTCCGTGAGAAAGTCTACAAATCGATTATTCCACGCAATATTCGGTTATCTGAGGCGCCAAGTCATGGATTGTCTATTATTGACTATGATC
>NZ_DAMDAK010000028.1:10463-11938 GCF_032094055.1 Carnobacterium sp. | reverse complement strand
ATTTAGATAAAATCGATATTGCAAGCGAACAGGTACAAGAAATTGGATTAAGCGATATCCGGCCAAATCCTTATCAGCCAAGAAAAACGTTTGATGAAGAAGCTTTGAACGAATTGGCACACTCTATTAAACAATCTGGTGTATTCCAACCGATTATTTTGCGTGAGTCAACAGTCAAAGGCTATGAAATCATTGCCGGCGAACGGCGTTTTAGAGCGTCAAAAATAGCGGGGAAGACGACGATTCCAGCAATTATCCGTGAATTTGATGAAGAAAAAATGATGGAAGTAGCAGTCTTAGAAAATTTACAAAGAGAAGACCTCACATCACTTGAAGAAGCGGAAGCTTATGATATGTTGATGAAGAAATTAAAATTGACACAAGAAGAAGTAGCGGCTCGTTTAGGAAAAAGCCGTCCGTATATCGCAAACTATTTGCGTTTATTAGGATTGCCTGAAGCAGTCAAACAAATGCTGCAAGATAACGGCATTTCGATGGGACAAGCGCGCACACTATTAGGATTAAAAGATAAAAAACAGATTGTAAAGTTAGCCAAACGGGTCATGAAAGATAATCTAACTGTCCGTCAAGTAGAACAGTTGGTAATCCAAATGAATCAACCAAAAGAGCAAAACGCACAGTCTGAAAAAGCGGCCCAAAAACCTTATTATATTCGAGAGAGCGAAGAACGGCTAATGGACAAGTTTGGAACCTCTGTCACGATTCATGAAAAAAATAAAAAAGGTAAAATTGAAATTGAGTATCTTTCCACAGATGATCTGACTCGTATTTTAGATGTTTTAGACATTCAGTTTGATGATGAATAGAGAAAATAACGATAGGGTGTGAAAAGAATGTATGATCTACATGATATGGTTGAAATGAAAAAAGCTCATCCTTGCGGAGAAAATCGCTGGGAAATTATTAGAATGGGTATGGACATTCGGATTAAATGTACGAAGTGTGGCCATATGGTTATGATGCCCAGAAGAGAATTCGAAAAAAAAATGAAAAAAGTTCTTGAACATGCTGAAAAAAGCAACTAAATATAAGAAGAGAAAGAGTGAATGAAGAATGGCATTAACAGCAGGAATCGTAGGTTTACCTAACGTTGGAAAGTCAACTCTTTTTAACGCAATTACAAAAGCAGGAGTAGAAGCTGCCAATTATCCTTTTGCTACTATTGATCCTAATGTAGGAGTAGTAGAAGTACCCGATTATCGTTTAGATCGTTTGACTGAATTGGTGATACCTAAAAAAACAGTACCGACAACGTTTGAATTTACCGATATTGCTGGTATTGTTAAAGGCGCCAGCAAGGGTGAAGGACTTGGGAATAAGTTCCTGGCTAATATTCGTCAAGTGGATGCGATTTGCCATGTTGTCCGTTGTTTTGACGATGACAATATTACCCATGTGACTGGAAAAGTTGATCCTTTAGCAGACATTGAAACGATCAATTTGGAATTGATTTT
>NZ_DAMDAK010000028.1:7348-10392 GCF_032094055.1 Carnobacterium sp. | reverse complement strand
AAAATCATTGCGACTTTGGAAAAAGGCGAATCTGCTCGGACCATTGAATTTAACGAAGAAGAAGAAAAATTTGTGCATGATTTATTCTTATTGACCACAAAACCCGTTTTATATGTAGCGAATGTTGCGGAAGAAGAAGTAGGACAAGCAGATGATAACGAGTACGTTCAACAAGTTAGAGCTTTTGCTGAAAAAGAAAATTCAGAAGTTATTGTTATTTGTGCTCAAATAGAAGAAGAAATTGCTGAATTAGAAGATGATGAAAAAGAAATGTTCTTAGAAGATCTAGGTATTGAAGAATCTGGTTTGGATAAATTGATTCGTTCCACTTATTCTTTATTAGGGTTGGCTACTTATTTTACAGCCGGTGTGCAAGAAGTACGCGCCTGGACATTTAAAAAAGGGATGAAAGCTCCTCAAGCTGCTGGAGTTATCCATACCGACTTTGAAAGAGGATTTATTCGGGCCGAAACAGTTTCTTTTGAAGACTTGGATAAATACGAAACCATGCAAGCAGCTAAAGAAGCTGGCCGTGTGCGTTCAGAAGGAAAAGAATACGTCGTTCAAGATGGCGATGTGATGTTGTTCCGATTTAATGTATAATAATAGAATTGATTTATCAGTTTATTTTAATTAAGGATTCAATAGGAGGCTTTTCCAGTGGAACAAGAGAATACAAATGAACAAGTGCTGAAACAAGAAGAAAATGAAGCATTATTTAAACAATTGACTAAACGAAACGATCAATACATGATGAATTTGGATAAAGCATTGATTGCCGCTAATATTTCAGAAAAAAAACGTGAATCTATTTATAACGATATGCTGAAAACTTTAATTAAAGGGCAAAAATCTGGTCAAACGGCTCGTCAATTATATGGAACCGTTACGGAGTGCACCAATGCTTTATTAGAAGGGCCCAAAGAAGAAGAAACCGGCCGGTCAGAAGATTGGAAAATCATGTTGGATGGCGGGTTGTTAATGGGAGCCATGTTCGCCTTGATTACAGGAGCGTCAGGTTTTATCGGCAAAGGCCAAGGTTCTGAAATGGGATTGATCACGATGATCTTAAACTTTATCGTTGGTGGATTTGTCATTTTGCTTATTTCAAAAAATGTGCCAGATAAAAACAAAACAAAAAAAGGCAGTACTTTACGTTATATCCTGATTTCAACTGCCGGTATGTTAGGTTGGATGTTCTTGATGACGGCATCTATGGCATTTATTCCGACCTCAATCAATATTTTACTGCCTGCAAGTGTCAATATTGCAATAGGTGTGGTGGCGTTCGCTGCTAAAATGTACTTTAAACGAAAATTAAATATCCGCGGCGGTTTATTTTAAACCGAATGGAAAGCTTCAGGCTTTAGGCTATTGCCCGTCTGAGGCTTTTTTCTCATCATTTTTTCAGTAAATTCTTTCTTTCAAAGTGGCTTCATGAGAAAAGAAAAGATGTAAGCCTTATCTAAGCAAACTCATCTTGACGAACAAAAGTATCTCTGTTACTTTTGTAAGTAAAATCTCAACCAAATTTAAGGGAAAATAAAAAAAGGAGTGTTTAATAAATGTCAAATTGGGAAACGAAATTTGTAAAACAAGGTCTTACTTTCGACGATGTTCTTTTAATTCCAGCTGAAAGCCATGTTTTGCCGAATGAAGTGGATTTAAGTATTCAGTTAGCTAAAAATATTAAATTGAATATGCCTATCATCAGTGCCAGTATGGATACTGTAACGGATTCAAAAATGGCGATTGCAATGGCGCGCCAAGGGGGACTAGGCGTCATTCATAAAAATATGAGCGCTGAAGCGCAAGCTGGTGAAGTCAGAAAAGTAAAGCGTTCCGAAAGTGGCGTCATTATTGATCCGTTTTTCCTGACTCCTACTCATTTGATTTCTGATGCAGAAAAATTAATGGGCCGTTACCGTATCAGTGGTGTTCCAATCGTTGACAATATGGAAGATCGCATTTTAGTTGGTATTTTAACAAATCGTGATTTGCGTTTTGTAACAGATTATAGCACTCCTATTGATGAAATCATGACAAAAGACAACTTGATCATAGCTCCAAAAGGAACTTCTTTAAAAGAAGCTGAAGAAATCTTGCAAAAACACAAAATCGAAAAACTGCCGATTGTGGATGAAACAGGTCGGTTAAGCGGATTGATCACCATCAAAGATATCGAAAAAATACTTGAGTTTCCCAATGCAGCTAAAGATAGCCACGGACGTTTATTGGTAGCAGCAGCTGTCGGTGTGACCTCTGATACATTTGAACGGGCACAAGCTCTAGTTGATGCAGACGTAGATGCCATTATTGTGGATACTGCACATGGACATAGCGCAGGTGTGATCCGCAAAATCAAAGAGATTCGCGAGACATTCCCGGACGTCACTTTAATTGCTGGGAACGTAGCTACTGGAGAAGCGGCGCGTGCTCTTTATGAAGTTGGCGTAGATGTTGTAAAAGTAGGAATCGGACCAGGTTCCATTTGTACAACACGTGTAGTTGCGGGTGTAGGTGTTCCTCAAATTACAGCTGTTTATGATGCTGCCGCAGTTGCACGCGAATATGGCCGGACCATCATTGCAGATGGTGGAATCAAGTATTCTGGAGATATCGTTAAAGCATTGGCAGCCGGTGGACATGCTGTAATGTTGGGCAGCATGTTGGCTGGAACAGATGAGTCTCCAGGTGAATTCGAAATTTTCCAAGGCCGCCGCTTTAAAACCTATCGTGGTATGGGCAGCTTAGCAGCCATGGAACATGGTTCTAGCGACCGTTATTTCCAAGGAAGCGTCAATGAAGCCAATAAATTAGTACCGGAAGGAATTGAGGGACGAGTGGCTTATAAAGGAGCTGTCTCTGATATTATCTTCCAAATGCTTGGTGGACTAAGATCTGGTATGGGCTATGTGGGTGCTGCTAATTTAGAACAATTGCGCGAAGAGGCTCAATTTGTTCAAATGAGTGGAGCCGGATTAAGGGAATCACATCCACATGATATCCAAATTACTAAAGAAGCTCCTAACTACTCGATCCAA
>NZ_DAMDAK010000028.1:0-7338 GCF_032094055.1 Carnobacterium sp. | reverse complement strand
CAATAATAAGGAATACCATCTTCAATAAGTAATTTTTAGAAAAAACCTAAAAGAAGTTGATCAAAAAGACGGAAACGCCTAATGATCAGCTTTTTTTAACGAATTCTTTAGTTATTTCTGTTATGATGAGTAAAAATACGCCTAAAAATGAGGGAAATCGAACAATGAAAATTTTAGTAGTAGATGACGATAAAGAAATTGTTGAACTCTTAAGTATTTACATCAAAAATGAAGGATATGAAGTAGAACAAGCTTATAATGGCAAAGATGCCCTAACGAAGTTATCAACTCACAGAGACATTGATTTAATGGTATTAGACGTTATGATGCCGGCAATCAATGGCATGGAAGTAGTGAAAAAAGTTCGGGAAGATTCACAATTGCCGATTTTAATGTTAAGTGCAAAGACCACCGATGTGGATAAAATCAAAGGGTTAGTCTCTGGAGCAGACGATTATGTTGCTAAACCCTTTAATCCATTGGAAGTCATGGCACGAATCAAATCGTTATTAAGACGCAGTACCTATGCTTCTGTTGAAGATGGACCAGATAAGTTAGAAATCGGACCGCTGATCATCAGCAAAGAATCGCACGAAGTCTGGACATTGACCAACCAGTCGATTCAATTAACAGCTTTAGAATTTGGTATTCTTTATTTGCTAGCCAGCCACCCAAATCGCGTTTTTAGTGCAGATGAAATTTTTGAACGGGTTTGGCAACAAGAAAGTTTAGTATCTGCTAAGACAGTTATGGTTCATGTCAGTCATTTGCGGGATAAAATTGAAGAAGCAACCGGCGGAGAAAAAGTGATTCAAACGGTCTGGGGTGTCGGGTATAAAATTGAAGACCGGTAAGCACCTGATGCGCCAATAATAGAGGAGATGAGCAGCAGCTTGAAAATAACGAGAAAAGAAAAAAGCAAACTGATTTTTGAAGGAATTATTACAGTCGGTTTAATTAGCTTACTTTACTATGCGGCATTTGCTATCCTCAGCCGAATTGTCATAGCTTTTCCTGGAGTTATCCGTTCGTTATGGATATTCGGCGATGCAATCATTAGTATTCAGAGCAATCAAGTCATTTCAATCACACCCTTTTTTGCTTTTGTATTGCTTATTATTGCTGGAATCACAGTTCATTGGCGCTTGAAAAGACGCTACAAACAAATGCAGTTGAATCACGTGATCAGTGAATTGCATTATATTGCAGAAGGGCACTATGATCATCGGATTACTACAGACCTTAACGGGGATATGAAAAAAGTAGTAGACAGCATTCACGTTTTAGTAGACAGCACGGTTAAAGCGATGGAAGAAGAACGGAAAATCGAACAATCAAAAGATGAATTGATCACAAATGTCAGTCATGATATTCGAACGCCGCTTACTTCGGTGATTGGTTATTTGGGTTTAATAGAAGAAGGCAGTTACCGAGACGAAGAAGAAGTGCTGAAGTATACCCACACGGCTTATGAAAAAGCAAAGCAAATGAAAGTCTTAGTAGAAGACCTATTTGAATATACACGTGTCCGGCAAACCACTACTCCATTAAACTTAACTGAGTTCGATATGGTGCAATTATTGGAACAATTAGCCGCTGACTTTGAATTAGAAGCAGAAAAGAAACACATGCAAATTGAAGTTATCTGTAAACAAGAAGCTATCTTAATGGAAGCTGATACGGAAAAGATCGTGCGTGTCTTTAATAATCTCATATCGAATGCTTTAAATTATGGAAACGACGGGCAGCGTGTTTTTATTGAAGCCGAAAAAGTCGGAGAAGAAGTTGTTGTTTCAGTTAATAATGATGGCAAGCCCATTCCCGAACAATCCTTAAAACAATTATTCAACCGTTTTTACCGTGTAGAAGAGTCACGTTCACAAGAAACAGGCGGAACGGGTTTGGGGTTAGCGATTGCCCAAAGTATTGTGGAACTTCATAAAGGGACGATTTATGCAAAGTCAGATGAATATCTAACTCAGTTTATCCTGCATTTTCCTTTATGCCAAACAAAATCAAAAGATCAAAATGTTTCACGTGAATCAAAAATAAAAGAACAAATTTAAAAACAGTTGTCTGCAAAGAGATAATGTAAAATATAGTTGTTTTTTTCGTAGAATTTCGCTAACATGGAACGGTGAGTGAATTTTTTTACTTAAAAAAAGTGTAAATTTATTGAGGAGAATTTAAGAAATGAAAAAAATGACGAAATTCGGACTGGTTTTTATTATTACCTTTATGGTAGGAACGTTTCTTCCAGTTTCCAACTTGAACAACACCGCTTCAGCTGCAGAAGCCGCTCCAAAAATTGATGCAGCAGCAGCCTTTATTATTGAACCTACAACAGGAAAAGTATTGATGAATCAAAATGGAGATAAAAAGTTGGGAATTGCTTCGATGACGAAGATGATTTCAGAATACATTATTTTCGAATCCATTGAAAAAGGCGATATTACTTGGGATCAAAAGGTTCCTATCAGTGATTATGCTCATAAAATCAGCCAGAACAATTCGTTATCAAATGTTCCTTTAAGACAAGACGAAACGTATACATTTAAAGAATTGTATCAAGCGATGGCTATTTATTCAGCAAATGGGGCAACCATTGCGATTGCTGAAGCAATTGCCGGAGATGAGCCAAAATTTGTCGACATGATGCGCGAAAAAGTAGAATCATGGGGCATTTCTGATTATGAATTGTACAATAGTACTGGGTTGTCCAATACCGACTTGTATGGAAACCTGTATCCAGGAAGCAAGGAAGACAATGAAAATGCGATGACTGCACGTGATGTAGCTATCGTTGCTCAACACTTACTGGCATCTTATCCAGAGATATTGGAAACGACCAGTATTTCTGAAATGAAGTTTAAAGAAGGAACTTCTGATGAAATCAAAATGGAAAATTGGAATTGGATGTTGCCCGGTTTAAACTCTGAACGAGAAAATGTGGATGGACTGAAAACAGGAACGACTGATTTTGCAGGAGCTACCTTTACCGGAACAGCTGAAGAAAACGGTATGAGAATCATTACAGTTGTAATGAACGTAAAAGATGGAGAAGCTGACTTGAGAAGACGTTTTGTTGAAACAGACAAAATGATGGATTGGGCTTTTGCAAACTGGGAAAAAGTACAAGTTTACAAGAAAAATGATGTTTTAAATGATGTGAAACCGTTAGCTGTAGAAAAAGGGAAAACGGACAGTGTAAAACTAGCCGTAGAATCGGATGTATCTTTATTTGTTCCAACTGATACAGATTTGGAAAATATGGAAGTAAGCTATACTCCTCAGAAAAATGTGTTAAATGATGCAGGCAAAGTAACGGCTCCGATTAAAAAATCTGAAAAAGTTGGAACTGCTCAAGTTTCAGTGAAAGATGATGAGTTAGGTTATGTCGATGGCGATCAAGGCGAAGAAGTAGCTGTAGTGGCAGCTGATGCTGTTGAAAAAGCGAATGTTTTTGTGCTATCAGGCCGTTGGATCAAAGATTTCTTTTCTAACTTATTTTAAGCCTTTTAAAAATAGAGTGATTTGTTTTCATTGACTTAACGATAAGGGTTCGGTAAACTAGATTTACTAAAATTGAACAAATTGAACGTTAGTAATGCAAAATAGTAAAATAAATAAATGCTGTTAGAGAGTCAGTGGTTGGTGAAAACTGATGATTTGTTTATTTGAATCCATTGCATGAAGTAAATAATGAATCAACTACTGGTTGACCAAATTATTTCGGCTCCAGACCGTTATCTGATGTAAAGCGTAGAAGTTTTCATTGTATAAAACTTCTAAAGTTGGGTGGTACCGCGATTTTATCAGGCCATTTCGTCCCATATTCACTAGGGATGGAATGGCCTTTTTTGTATGGTAAAGGAATATAATGATAAGTCTAAAACAGAGGAGAGAAGAAAATGTTAGATATAAAAAAATTGCGGAACGATTACCAAACGGTTTCTAAAAAATTAGCCAGCCGAGGTGTCAAAAAAGAGACTTTGGATAACTTTATGCAATTGGACGAAAAAAGACGGTCTCTTTTAGTAGAAACAGAACAATTAAAGAATCAACGAAATGAAGTTTCTGGAGCGATCGCTGTCTTAAAACGCAACAAAGAAAATGCGGATGACAAAATTCAAGAAATGCGTGAAGTCGGGGAAAAAATCAAACAACTAGATGAACAATTAGCACAAATCGATTTCCAAATCGAAGACATTGCTTCTGGCTTACCCAACTTGCCGCATGAGTCAGTGCCCATTGGTACGGATGAAGAGGATAATCTTGAAGTAAGAAAATGGGGCACGCCTAAAACATTTGATTTTGAAGTAAAACCTCATTGGGAAATTGCAGAAGCTTTAGATATTTTAGATTTTGAACGGGGAGCAAAAGTTTCCGGCAGTCGTTTTGTCTACTATAAAGGATTGGGTGCCAGACTAGAACGCGCAATTTATAATTTTATGTTGGATCTGCACACGGGGGAACACGGCTACACTGAAATGATGACACCTTATTTAGTCAACAGCGAATCAATGTATGGAACAGGCCAATTTCCTAAATTCAAAGAAGACGTTTTTCAAATTGAAGATAGAGACCTTACGTTGATCCCAACAGCAGAAGTTCCTTTGACCAATTATTACCGCAATGAAATTTTAAATGAAGAACAATTACCCGTTTATTTTACAGCTCTTAGCCCTTCATTCAGATCAGAAGCGGGCAGCGCTGGGAGAGATACACGCGGCTTGATACGACTGCATCAATTTAACAAAGTAGAAATGGTGAAGTTCAGTAAACCTGAAGATTCATATGAAGAACTTGAGAAGATGACGCATAATGCTGAAACGGTCTTACAGAAATTAGATTTGCCTTATCGCGTTTTAGCTTTGTGTACAGGCGATATGGGTTTTTCAGCTGCTAAAACATATGATTTAGAAGTTTGGATCCCGGCACAAGATGTTTACCGTGAAATCAGCTCATGTTCAAACACAGAAGCTTTCCAAGCGCGGCGTGCAAAAATTCGTTACCGCAATGAGGCCACAGAAAAATTAGAATATGTGCATACATTGAATGGTTCTGGGCTTGCAGTTGGTCGAACGGTTGCTGCTATTTTGGAAAATTACCAACAAGCTGACGGTTCAGTTAAAATCCCAGAAGTTTTGGTTCCATACATGGGTGGAGTCACAGAAATAAGAAAATAAGTCTCATATAAATTTTAAAAACGTATCTTACATCTTGCTTTTTTAAGCGTAGACATAAGATATGTTTTTATTTAATTTAATTTAAGTCAAATGTCTAGCAATTATAATAAGAAAGATTTATTATAAAATGAATGGTAACTAACAAAAAATAAGTATGTGAATGATACTGGAGGAAAAACATGAAAGCAATCGTTATAGAAAATTATGGTGGCAAAGAAGAATTAAAAGAAATGCAAATAGATCGTCCTAAAGCAAGTTCAAAACAAGTGGTCGTTGAAGTAAAAGCAACATCCATCAATCCAATAGACTGGAAATTACGTGAAGGATACTTGCAACAAATGATGGATTGGGCCTTCCCTATTATTCTTGGATGGGATGTAGCGGGAGTTATTAGTGAAGTTGGGGAAGAAGTAATAGATTGGAAAGTAGGCGATAAAGTTTTTGCTCGTCCAGAAACGACTCGCTTTGGTACGTACGCTGAGTACACAGTAGTAGATCAAGAATTGCTTGCTAAAATCCCAACTAATATTAGTTTCGAAGAAGCAGCAGCAATCCCGCTTGCCGGCTTAACGGCTTGGCAAGGTTTGTTTAATCACGGTAAATTAAAAAAAGGTGAAACAGTTTTAATTCATGCTGGTGCTGGCGGAGTTGGAACATATGCAATACAGCTAGCAAAATCTATTGGAGCTAAGGTAATTACTACAGCTAGCAAAAAAAATCACGATCTGTTAATTGATCTAGGTGCTGATCAAGTCATTGATTATAAGACAGAAAACTTTGTAGAGCTTTTAGATGGAGTAGACTTAGTTTTAGATACAATGGGTGGAGAAGTACAAAAGGACAGTTTTAAAATTTTAAAACCAAAAGCAGGGCGAATGATTTCTATTGTAGGACTTGCTGATGAAGAATTCAGAAAGCAATTTGATGTAGAATTTGAAAGCATATGGTTAGAACCTAATGGACAAGAATTATCAAAAATTGCTGAATTAATGGCAACGGGAAAAGTCAAATCAATTTTTGGTGCGAAATTTCCGCTTAACGAAAAAGGGATTTATGATGCACATGAACTAAGTGAAACACACCATGCGCTTGGGAAAATAGTCATTGTTTCTAATTAAGATGTTCATTGCTAAGTCTATTTAGCTAACCAGAATATTTTAGAAAAGTGACTTTATTCTTCTATGTAAATAGTTATGATATAATTTATCTAGCATTAAATGAAGGAGGAAAAGATGATGAGTGAACAAGAATTTCAAAAAGCAACTTTTGCAGGCGGCTGTTTTTGGTGCATGGTAAAACCATTTGATCAAGAGCCTGGTATCCATTCTGTTATTTCTGGTTACACAGGCGGACATACAGTTAACCCAACTTATGAAGAAGTGTGCAGCGGTACAACAGGACACACTGAAGCTGTTCAAATTACTTTTGATCCAGATATTATCAGCTACAATGACTTAGTTGAAATTTACTGGAGACAAACTGACCCAACCGATGCAAGCGGCCAATTTGCAGATCGTGGTTCATCCTATCGTCCCGTGATTTTTTACCATAGTGAAGAACAACGCCAAATTGCAGAGAATTCGAAAAAGGCTTTGCAAAATAGCGGCCGCTTTAAAAGACCGATCGTTACAATGATAGAGCCGGCTGAACCTTTTTATCCAGCCGAAACATACCATCAAGACTTCTATAAGAAAAACCCAGCTCATTATTCACGTTACAGTCAAGGGTCAGGTCGTGTTGATTTTATTGAAAAGACATGGCAAGAAAAATAAACAGTTGCCCTTCTCCTATTCTTTTATAAGAAGAGAAGGGCGTTTTTTTACGTATAAAAAAGTAGAATAAGTATATTGGATTCGTCTTTTTTTGTTTTTTAAATAGATTTTAGCTAAATAAAATAAAGTTGTTCGTCTTTTATAAAAAAGAAGATTTGATTGCTAGAAAACGTTGACTCAACGCCAAGTAGCTGGTATAGTAATACATGTTGTTGCAAGAGAACTTGAGCAACATAAAAAAAGAAATGAAAAAAGTTGTTGACAAGCATCACAGCTTCTGGTAATATTTAGGAGTTGTCAAAACGACAACACAAACACATTAGACCTTTGAAAACTGAACAAAGTAAGAACGAAATAACTGTGTAAGGTGGTTTAAC
>NZ_DAMDAK010000027.1:25607-27387 GCF_032094055.1 Carnobacterium sp. | reverse complement strand
TGGTTCCAATCCTAATGCAATTGCTGGGAACGTATCCGTCACTAAATTGATCCACAAGATATGAACAGGCGCCAAAATACTCCAGCCTAACAATGTAGCAATGAACAAAGTCAATACTTCGCCTAAATTCGCTGATAATAGATATTGAATCGATTTTTGAATATTTGAAAAGACTTTTCTTCCTTCTTCAACTGCTACAACGATCGTCGAAAAATTATCATCGGCTAGAACCATATCGCTGGCGCCTTTTGATACTTCTGTTCCGGTGATTCCCATTCCAATACCGATATCCGCCGTTTTCAATGCTGGTGCATCATTCACGCCATCACCAGTCATTGCCACGATCTTACCTGCTTTTTGCCATGCTTTAACAATTCTAACTTTATGTTGCGGGGAAACTCGTGCATATACAGAATACTGTTTTACTTTAGTGGCAAAATCTTCGTCACTGATCTCGTCCAACTCAGCTCCTGTAATGACACCATCTTTTTGTTTTTCTTCTAAAATACCTAATCTCTTGGCAATGGCTTCAGCTGTGTCGCGGTGATCTCCAGTGATCATGATAGGCCGAATCCCTGCTTCACGTGCTACTCTTACCGCATCTTTAGCTTCTTCACGTTCTGGATCGATCATGCCGGTCATACCTGCAAAAACCAAATCCTGTTCAACAGTTGCTGAATTGAGCTCGCTTGGCATTTGATCAACGACTTTATAGGCCATTGATAACACCCGCAACGCTTGAGTGGCCAAGTCATGGTTTGTATCTAGAATAGCTTTTCGTGTCTTATCATCCATTGCCTCGACTTTATTTTGATTATCTACTTGAGTACATCTTTTCAATAGTTCATCCGGTGCCCCTTTAACAGCAACTAAAAACTGACCATTGGCTTGCTTATGGATCGTTGACATCAATTTCCGTTCCGAATCAAAAGGTATTTCTGCTACTCGCGGCTCTTTAGCTAGTTGCGCTTGTACGTCTATTCCTTTATTCATAGCAAACTGGATCAAAGCTGTTTCAGTGGGATCGCCAATCAATGTTCCGTCTCCAGCTATTTGTGTATCATTGGCATAAACCATTGACCGCAATGCTGGTGATTCCATATCAAATGCTGCTTTGTTATCTAGTAATTGTCCATTGACATACATTTTTTCAACCGTCATTTTATTCATAGTCAATGTTCCTGTTTTATCAGAACAAATAATATCAGTGCTGCCTAATGTTTCAACTGCTGGCAATTTCCGGACAAGCGCTTTCCGTTTAGCCATTTTCTGTGTTCCTAAAGCGAGAATAATTGTAACGATTGCTGGTAAACCTTCAGGAATGGCCGCAACTGCCAATGAAATAGAAGTCAACAGCATATCCAGCCATTCTCTTCCATTCAGCATACCGACAACAAACATAATGACAGCAATCACTAAAATCGCTACTGTTAAATATTTACCTAATCGGTTTAAATTTTCTTGCAGCGGCGTCATGGTTTCTTCTGTTGAAGCCAACATAAGAGCAATTTGACCTACTTCAGTATCCATTCCTGTTGCAACAACGACGCCTTCTCCACGTCCATAAGTAACATTGCTGTTCATATAAGCCATGTTGGTCCGGTCGCCGATACCGGCTTTAGCGTCTTCAATAATTGTCAATTCTTTATCAACAGGAACTGATTCACCGGTCAGACCAGATTCTTCTATTTGCAAAGACGCTACTTCGATCAAACGCAAATCAGCAGGTACAATATTCCCTGCTTCCAATAAGACGATATCTCCAGGTACCAGTTGATCA
>NZ_DAMDAK010000027.1:0-25597 GCF_032094055.1 Carnobacterium sp. | reverse complement strand
CACTTTTTAATGAGATCACTGCTCCGTCTCTTCTTACTCGTGCTTCAGGTGACGACATTTCTCTCAGCGCGTTAATGGCTTCTTCAGCTTTCGCTTCCTGAAACACCCCTAAAACAGCATTCAATACTACCACAACAAGGATAATGATCGAATCTGTTACATCCCCAAAAATACCGGAAATTAATGCCGCTGCCAACAAGACTATGATCATAAAGTCCTTAAATTGTTCCAGAAACTTCATCAATAAGCTTTTACTTTTTCCTTCATCCAACTGATTGGGTCCATAGTCGGCAATTCTTTTTTCTGCTTCCTGAGAAGTCAACCCTTCCTTAGTTGATTGCATCTTTTCCAAAACAGTTGATTCATTTTCTGTAAAAAAGGTTTCTTTCAGCTGCTGCTTTTTTACGTTATCATTATCCATCGCTGTTACCTTCCTTCCCTTAAGTAAAAAAATATTAGTGCGCTACCATTCATTATTAAGTTGATTATATCTTTCTCTTATAAGCAAAGCAAAGAATTTGATGAGCTGCTCTCGTTATTTTAGCTCTTTTCAACGTGTGTTGATTTTTCGTGTTCATTTTGAAATGGAGGCTGATAACGGTAGGTTGTTAGATCTATTGTTCCAGACGTTGTAAAATGTATTCCTTCAGCCATTAATTTCTCTTTCTGAGTGAACTTTCCTTCCGGATCGGTCATTCCAATTTCTCCTTTAGCATTGATCACTCGATGCCAAGGCAGATCGTGCTTTTTACTCATGGAATGCAGTATCCTAACAACTTGGCGTGCTCCTCTCGGACTGCCGGCGAGTGCTGCTACTTGTCCATAAGTCATTACTTTTCCAGCTGGAATGTGCTTTAAAATGCAAAGAACCTGTTCTGTGAAAGGCGTCATATTTTTATCTCCTTTTTCTAATTTCCGCGAGGCAAAACGGGCTTACTAGACAGTGAATGAAAAAATTTTAACATACCCTATGGTAAAATAAAACTGCCTCCATAGCTTTCAGTTTACCATGTTCTGAAGGCAATGGAGACAGCGAAATTCTATTTTTTTAAATCATTAAATAAAGGCTAAGACGATGAAGTTTAAAATAAACAGACCAGTAGAGATCCATAGAACGGGATGAATTTCATGTGTTTTCTTTTTGGCTACTTTTACAATAACATAAAAGATAAAACCAGCTGCAATTCCATAAGAAATGCTGTAAGCCAATCCCATAAAAATGGAAGTAAAGAATGCTGGAATTGCTTCTTCTAAATCATCCCATTTGATTTCCAAGAATGAAGACATCATCATGATACCGACAATAATCAGTGAAGGCGCAGTGGCTTGTGTGGGAACAATCGCGATCAAAGAAGAGAAAAAACTAGCTAATAAGAAAAGAACCGCTACTACCACACTGGTCAAACCGGTCCGTCCGCCTGCTCCAATTCCAGCTGCACTTTCGACGAACGTAGTCGTATTGGAAGTACCAAAAATGGCCCCTACAGAAGTTGCAATCGCATCTGCAAACAAAGCTTTATCCATTTTTGATTTGACTCCTGAGCTATTGTCTAAAGCTGCTTCATCTTCTGCAGTAAAAATTCCTGTTTTACGTCCTGTTCCAATAAATGTCCCGATCGTATCAAAAATATCCGATAAACTGAAAGCAAAAATCGTCATCAATACTAATGGCAAACGAGTGACATCTGAGAATAGAGCTTGCATGCCTTCTGTTCCGAATGCAGCTCCAAACGTTACTGTCAATTCAGAAAAAGCATTTCCTAATGAATTATCAGGATCCGAGATTGCTGATAAATCCACAATCCCCATCGGAATACCGATCAGTGTCGTAGCGATGATACCAATCAAAACTGCCCCTCGGACATTTAAAACAATCAACACTACTGTGATGATCAAGCCAATCAAAGCCAATAAAGTACCCTTGCTAGTGAAATCCACTAGCCCGGGAACGATACCGCCGTCTGTTACTACGCTGGTAATGCCGCCTTCATAAGTAGACGTTGCAGCATCAAAAGGAGTATTATTGACAGATTGGATATTGGGAGTTTCAGAAGTAAACTTTAGAAATCCAGCATTTTTAATGCCGATATACGCAACAAATACCCCGATACCTCCGCCAATCGCATGTTGGATTAATTCAGGAATCGATTTGATGATCAATTTTCGTATCTTTGTTACCGTAATAAAAATATTAAATAGTCCACAAATAAACACCATTGCTAAGGCTTCTTGCCAAGTAAAACCTAAAGCAAAAACGACTGTATATGTAAAAAAAGCATTCAAGCCCATACCGGGAGCTTGGGCGTAAGGTACATTTGCAAAAAGTCCCATAACCAATGTGCCAATTGCAGATGCAACCAGCGTAGCTAAAAAAACAGCTTGTGAAGGCATGCCCGTTAACGATAAAATTGCGGGGTTAACAAATATAATATAGGACATTGCGAAAAAAGTAGTGACTCCTGCCATGATTTCTGTTGAAACAGTTGTTTCGTTTTCTTTCAATTTAAAAAAATTTTCCATCTTTTCTATTCCCACCCTATTTATATTTGAAAAGAAATACAAAAAGAAATGGAGCTTCTTTATCTAGTATAATCAACTTTATGAGAAGATAACGCTCATGAAGATAGAGTAAGAGGTTAACTACTGGTACAATCACAAAAAACAGTTAGCACTCTGCCAACCGTTCTGATTCGACTATTTAAGGACAAACAAAAAAAGCGCTTATCCTACTAATAGTCGGAACATTTACGGTGTCCGGTAGAAACTTAAAGCCCATATCGCTTAATTATATTAGAGTATATTCCTTTATCTTCATCAGTATAAATGATTTTTTTGATAAACACAACGAACAAATTAACTATTTCTTTTTATTATAATTAATCGTTCGTGTTTAACTAGTCTTAGCAGTAGTATAACTAGTTTAAATACTACTTATGATCTTTTTTGCTTAAACTTTCTTTTTTGGCAAGCTGATACAAATATCTTTAATGGAAGTGATAAAAATGTTAATTATTCCTAGTGGAAAACCTAAAATTTGGGATAAAAATCCAGATATAAAAACCGTTTCGGCCGATGAAGCCTATACAGGAACTTTTCACAAGCTTTGTCGACAATATGCAGAACAGTTCGGACTTGAGTATGTGATACTCTCTCCTTTCTATGGCTTTTTAAGGCCAAGTGATGCAGTTCCTCATACCTATGATGTCCGTTTCACCCTAAAAGGCGTGAACGCAAACACAATTCTATTGGGAACGTTGAAAAAACAATGGCAAAGTTTAGCTGTAAAAGAAACTGCCATCACTGTCCTGGGTGGTAAAAAATTTGTTTTCTTACTGAACTCTATTGTGAGTAAGGAAACTACTCTTTCGTTTCCTTTAATTAATCGAGGCGGCATCGGTATGATGCAAAAAGCCTTAAAAGAAGCTATCCAAAGGCAGCAACCTCTTCCATAATAACCCATTAAGTTAAGGGAAAATTATTTTTCTAGGACCGCTAAACCTATAACCTATAAAATGGTTTTTCCACATATTTTTTTAAAGTTATCCACTAATTTTTGTGGATAACTAAACTATTTCGTAAACTAGTTCTTATTATTTCAAGCTTAATTGTTCTGTATTTTAGGTTTATTCAGTTTAACCACAGCTTATGAACATAGTTATCCACAAATTGTGCACAACTATAATCAAGGATAGTGTAGCTGATTTTTTTAAGAGGTCTGCGTTTTGTTATCGTTTTAGGGACAGTCCTTGTATAATGAAACTATGAAAGAAAATAAGAGAGGAGAATCTTATATGGAATGGGATCAAGTCAAAGGATACGATCAATTGGATGAAAATCAAATCGAACGACTCAGTCTGGTTTATGCACGACACATGGAGGCTCTAAGCGACCCCACAGTATACGCCAAAGAAAATGTACGCGAAATCAAACGCAACCAAGAACAACACTCATTAGCTCTTTATTTTAAAAATGGAGATGTGATCAACTATACCCCTGAAGGTGAATGGTTTAAATCTGTCTGATGCTCTTTAAAAAATGGAACAAACGAATTCGCTCAATTTAGATTAGATAAGGATTTTGTCCGAACAAGAAAAGCAGGCTCAAAAGTTAAACATAGTAAAAAAAACGTAGGAAGCTGCCAAATATTTTTGGCGCTTTCTACGTTTTTCGCATCTCTTCTTAATTGAGTTGTGTGACCTAGACGCTTTGCAATTTAGATACTTATTTTAAGGATCAACCTTTGCCTTTGCTCTGTTCATCTTGATTATTTCATGGTTACGAATTCTTCTGCTCCAGTCGGGTGGATAGCTACTGTGTCATCGAAGTCAGCTTTCGTTGCTCCCATTTTGATAGCTACTGCAAATCCTTGCAGCATTTCATCCATACCGGCGCCCATTCCATGCAAACCGATAACTTTTTCTTCTGGTCCACAACAAACCAGTTTCATATAAGTCTTTTGTCTATTTTCAGTAATAGAACTGTGCATGGCTGTAAAACGCGTTTCATATGTTTTGATTTGCGCTTGGCCATATTGATCAATTGCTTGTTCTTCCGTCATTCCAACCGTACCGATTGGCGGATGGGTAAAGACAACTGTGGGGACGTTATTGTAATCCAAATGCTCCATCGGTTTATTGTTAAATAAGCGTTCAGATAAACGTCTCCCGGCCGCAATTGCAACAGGAGTCAGTTCAATATGCCCTGTAACATCGCCGATAGCATAAATTCCTTTGACGGATGTGTTTTGGAATTCATCTACTTTGATATAACCTCCATCATTTACAGCCACATCTGTCGCTGCCAAATTCAAATTACTTGTGTTTGGCTCCCGGCCGATCGCCCAAATAATAGCATCGGTTTCGTGCGCTGTTCCATCTTCTAAATGAAGAGTCAAACTGCCGTCTTCATTTTTTTCAACTTTTTCGGGGACTGCATACGTATGCAAAGTTGCGCCTTCCCGTTCCATTGTTTCAACTAATCCTTCTACGATGATGGAATCAAAGTTGCGCAAAGGAGCATGTTGGCGAACAAATAAGTGTGTATCTGATCCTAATCCATGCAGAACACCCGCTAATTCTACTGCAATATACCCAGCTCCTACTACAGCTGTCCGTTTGGGCAATTCCGTCATTTCAAAGAAACCATCTGAATCTACTCCATATTCAGCACCTGGAATATCTGGGAACACCGGTTTTCCGCCGGTAGCAATCAAAATATGATCGGCTGTATACTGTTCCCCGTTCACTTCAACGGTTTTATTGTCTATAAACTTAGCATACCCATGAACGAAATCTACTTCGTTACTGTCTAAGCCTTTTTGATAACTGCCGTGCAGGCGTTCAATAAACGTTTCTCTATTTTGAACTAATTTGGCAAAGTTTAAATTTTTTGATGGAATATCAATACCGTAATCTGGTGCATACAAATTCATTTCATCCATCATTTGTGCTCCATGCCACATAATTTTCTTAGGTACGCACCCTACATTCACACAGGTACCGCCGATGGCATTTCCTTCTATTAAAACGCCTTTAGCTCCATGCATTCCTGCACGGTTGATTGAAGCGATCCCGCCGCTTCCGCCACCAATAGCAATATAATCATACTGTTTCGCCATTTTTTCTCCTACTTTCTTTCGAGTATTAAGTTAAGTATAGGGAGTTTGCTATTAAAAAGAAAGTAAAAAATTTGTTTGCTCTTTCTACTACTCCTTAAGTTTGCGGACAGGAATTTTCCAATGATATACAAAAGATAAAATGCGTAAGGTAGTAAAAACAATAAAGAGCAGATAGAGATGTGTCGTTGTCGTGGCCCATCTCATCCCAATGAATATCCCGATCAGAAGAACCCATAATCCATAAATTACTTCGCCTAAAACGATTGGCTGCCGGTGTGACAGCAAATCGCGCAAAATCCCTCCGCCAGTTGCTGTCACTAGCGCAGAAACCACTACCGCCCCAACAGGCAAATCTAATTTCACCGCTACTATTGAACCTTGAATTGAAAAAGCAATCAGACCAATCGCATCAAAAAAATTTCCCCATAATTCTCTGCTTGCTAGAAAAATAGATGGAAAAAGCAAGATCAATGTAATCGCTATAATTGAAATGTAGAATAATTTACTTTGATTCCACAATTGATAGTCTGGTTCATCAATCAATATACTGCGAATGGCTCCTCCACCAAAGGCTGTTAGAATCCCGAATAAGTACACTCCGAATAAATCATACTTTTTTTCCATTGCAATCAATCCACCTTGCAATGAAAATGAAATGGTTCCTATGATGGTAAATATTTCCCAAGTTCCCATTACGTCTTCTCTCCATTCTAAAATTAACCAAGAATTAAGCTAACTAACATTTATTCTTTCTCTTATTCTTCATTATTATTAAATAGTTTGTTCGTTTTTGCAATTCAGTTGCTTGACTCCTAATTACCATAACAGGAAAACCAGATAGGATATGCAAATCTTTCTGAAACCAATCGATTTTCATGTATACTAGAACCAAATAAGTAAAAATAGAACTGAGGAGGAAGTTTTTTTGGAAAAAGACAAAAAATTTTATTGGACATTATTTTCGTCTACTTTTACATTAAGCGCCTTTACCTTTGGCGGCGGTTATATTATTGTGCCTTTGATGCAGAAACGATTCGTTAAGGAATTAAATTGGATTGATGAGGAAGAAATGATGGACTTAGTGGCTATCGGGCAATCTGCTCCTGGACCGATCGCTGTGAACACGTCCATTATTATTGGTTACCGTATGGCTGGATTTCTTGGAGCTCTTATAGCAACATTAGGAACTATTTTTCCTCCTTTAATTATCATTACAATAATTTCTTACTTTTATATTGCTTTCCGTGATAACCCTATTATTAATGCCCTTTTATTTGGTATGCAAGCAGGAGTGGCTGCAGTTATTGTAGATGTGGTTATCAATATGAGTTCTGATATTATAAAGGCAAAATATACTTTGCCCATTGTTGTTATGTTTCTAGCTTTTATTGCGACAGCTATTTTTAATGTTAATATTGTTCTGATCCTATTTATTTGCGGCTTGATCGGTGCTTATGCGACTCACCGCGCGAACCTTCTAGCTAAAAAGGAGGAGAAGTAAATTGATTTATTTACAATTATTTTGGAGTTTTTTCCAAGTAGGATTGTTTAGTTTCGGTGGCGGATACGCTGCACTTCCTCTGATTCAAGAGCAAGTGCTTGAAGTTCATCCATGGCTATCTTCAACTGAATTTATTGATATTTTAACGATTTCACAAATGACACCTGGTCCGATCGCAATCAATACAGCAACATTTGTTGGAACAAAAATTGCTGGAATGCCTGGTGCTATAGTTGCTACATTGGGTTGTGTAACGCCTTCTGCTATACTCGTTTTGACGTTGGCCACATTGTATTATAAATATAAAGGACTGAGCATGGTTCAAGGTATTATTAAAGGACTGCGGCCAGCTGTCGTTGCTCTGATTGCTTCTGCCGGTCTCTCTATTCTATTGACTGCTTTATTCAATGATGATACCTTTCCTATTCACTTCGCTGATTTAAATTGGGTTGCTTTCGTTCTGTTTTTATTAAGTTTGGTTATCTTAAGAAAATTCAAATTAAATCCGATTTACATTATGCTGTTTGCGGGAGCTCTTGGTGTGCTTTATCATTTCCTTACAGCATTTGCTTAACTTTAATCATATATGTACAAAAAAGATAGAAGCTAAACCTATATGTGGACTTGGCTTCTATCTTTTTAAAGGTTTTTATTAGGGGAAATACTTTTTTTTGTTTATACTTAATTAAAAGCTACTTAACGCCCATTTCTTCAATTTTTTTGTGAAAGGCTGGTAGACCCTATGTTTGAATTAGACTATTTTGAAATTACCGGACGCATGATCGCAGCGGTTATTTTTGGAAGTATCATCGGCTATGAACGAGAAACGCGCGGACATAACGCTGGTCTTCGGACTCATATTCTGGTAGCTGTCGGTTCAGCTTTGATTGCTTTAATCCAGACACAAGCCACTTATACGACTGTTAAAATGGCTTTAGTCAACCCAGATTTGCTGCAGATCCTCAACACAGATATGACACGGATGACAGCGCAAATTGTCAGCGGTATCGGATTTTTAGGTGCCGGAACCATCATTGTTACCAAAAGAAGTGTGACTGGATTGACTACTGCGGCTTCTATCTGGGCCGTTGCGGGGCTTGGTATTGCTGTTGGTATGGGGTATTATTTTATTGCTGTCACAGGTTGTATCATTATTCTAGCAACTTTGCGGCTAATCAAAAGATTTTTCCGGATAGAAGATCTTAAAAAAATTGAAGTTTATTACCATCATCGAGAAAAAACACGAAAAGAAATCAAAAAGTATTTTGATGAAAAAGACATCCAGCTAGTTGATTTAGAATACTCCGTTGACTTAAAAGATCCTTCGAACCCACTTTATTTGAATCTGTATACGATCAGCTTGTCAGAAAAAATTGACTCCACTACTGTCGTAGAAGATTTATCTAATTTAGACAACATTATTCGAATCCATACCATTAAAGACCGCTAAAAATCAGATAAAAAAACATTCTTTTAAGTAAGAATGTTTTTTTGTTGAAAATTTCAGTTTTACTCTATTTTGCTCTTGCATGAATCTCGTTCAATGATTTTATGCGGTAAAATAACTTTCATTGCTATTGTTTGTCTACCTTCAATAAACTCAACCAACTTCTCCACTACCTGACTACTCAAATAGTCAATATGAACGTCGATAGAAGTTAACGCTGGTTGGATCATCTCAGCAAAAATAGAATTATTGAAGCTGATGATTGAAATATCATTTGGAACTGATAATCCGATGTCTTTCAATAAATGTGTTAGACTCATAGCTACTATATCATCACTCGCCACTACTGCCGTTGGATGTTCGTCAGCCAGAAATAACGAAGCCAGCTGCTGCTTATTTTCTGTATCTTGAAAAGCTTCTGCTACAATATACGTTGGGTCAATGGCTATGTCTGCTGCCACCAAGGCCTGTTGGTAACCAGATAGTCGTTCAGCTGTAACCATTTCACCTACATCGCTGCAAATATAGGCTATTTTTTGATGATTTAGTCCAATCAAATAATTTGCTGCGTCTTTTCCTGCTAGCTGGTTATCGTTATCAACATATAAGATTTCATTTTCATACTGATAAGGTTTTCCAATAATAGCGTAATGCAAATTCTCTTGGTGCAGATAATTGATCACTTGGTCTTCTTTTTTAGAATATAACACGATAAAACCGTCTGCCCGACCGCCTTTTGCCATCATTCGGATACTTTCCAGCAATTCTTCTTCTGTTGTTCCTGAAGCAATCGCCACCATGTATTTTTTCTCGTTACAAGTCTTGCTGATGCCGCGAATCATTTCTAAGAAGAAAGGGTTCTGAAAGACCGCCCCACCAGATACAGGCAAAATGACTCCAATCGTTCGTGTATTTTTATTTACCAAGCCTCGTGCGGCCAAATTAGGTTGATACCCAAGTTCTTTCATTATTAAGCGAACTTTCTTTTTCGTTTTTTCGCTAATACTGGGATGATCTTGAATCGTTCGCGAAACAGTTGAAGTCGCCACACCTGCTTTTTTTGCAACATCTTTAATCGTGATCGCCATCTGCTCACTCCCTCAACCTCTAGTATCTTTATTTCTTTCTCTTATCATAAGTTAGAAACTAACGACTGGCAAGCCTTTTCAAGCAGAAAAATGATAGGTTGTTTGTGAAAAGTACCGTTCCCCTGGTTTCAAAACGATCGATTGAAAATGAGGATGATGAACAGAATCCGGCAGCTCCTGGGTTTCTAAAGCAATTCCCAAGTGACTGCACATTTTCTTACCCATTACTAGATAATCTTCATCCATCCCTGTTGTCGAGAAAACAACGACTGCTTCTCGAGTCGTACGAATTGCTACTTGCCGGCCGCTTTTCGGCTCGCTAAGCCGCATGTCTCCTGTCGTCAATTTAAAGGGTGTATCATAACCAGCAGGTTGCTTTTCCAATGCTTCGCACATAAAAATAGGCGTTCGGAAATCATAAGGTGTTCCATCAACTGGGTACAACCTTCCCGTTGGACATTTGTCAGTACCAACTTCAGCATAAACATCACTGGAAATTTGTAGTTTATGGTCTAAAATAGTTCGTTTTGCAGTCCCACTCAAGTTGAAATACGTATGGTTCGTTGGATTAAACAACGTCGCTGCATCCGTTTCTGCTTGAATGACCATATTCCAAACAGCATTTTCAGTCCATCGATAAGTTACTTTTACCGTTACATTTCCGGGATACCCATTGTCTCCTGCTGGACTTGTATGAGTAAAAACAATATCGATAAAATCAGCAGCTTCATTCACTTCAGCATCCCATACAATTTGACTGAAATTGGGTTGTCCGCCATGAATATGATGCAGTCCTTCATTTTGAGTCAATTGATGCGTTCCCCATGCGCCATTTTTGATTCGTCCCGCTACACGCCCGATTAACGCACCAAAGTAAGGCGAGTCCTGAACGTACTCTTCTAGTGTATCGAAACCCAATACCACATTTTCACAGTTTCCGTTACGATCGGGTACCTCAATACCGGTCACGACCGCTCCGTAATTTAAACACCGAAAAAGGGCCCCTTTAGTAGTTGTCAGTTGGTATTCTGTTATTTCTTGATCGCCTATCCAACCAAATCGTCGTTTAGTGAATTCCAACAGACTCAGCCCAGACAGCGGTCAACAATTCTACAGTCAACTCATTCGTCGAGGGCACAACTTTAGCAGCCGCTCCCAACGTTGTTTCATCTCCAACAGCTATTGCTGCCATACCGGCACTATTGATGGATTGAACTCCTGCCGCTGCATCTTCGATTCCGATGCATTCTTGAACCGACACATTCAATTGCTCAGCCCCTGTTTCAAATATTTCCGGATGAGGTTTTCCAGCAGATAATTTAGCCGGATCTACGATCGTATCAAATAATTCTTCGAGTCCTAACTTTTCTAAAATAACGGGACCGTTTTGGCTCGCTGAAGCCAATCCCAACAAAACGCCTTTTTCTTTTAGTTCATCTAATAACGTTTTGATTCCAGGCAAGATATCTTTAGCAGACATTTGCTCGATCATTTTTTTATAGACCCCATTTTTCTTCGTTGCCAATGCCTCTTTTTCTGCAACTGTAAACTGTTCTTCCAAGCCGCCTTTAGCTAAGATCAAAGCTAAAGACTCTGTACGGCTCATGCCTTTCAGTTGTTCATTAAAGGCTTCATCCAATTCAATTCCTAATTCTGCACCTAGCTTCTTCCATGCTTGATAATGGTAATCGGCTGTGTCTGTCAAGATACCGTCTAAATCAAATAATACAGCTTTCATCTTTTCTCCGCCTTCCTATCCTACTGTACTGTTACTTTTGCAGCTTTTGTTGCGCAACTGTATTGGCTGGTTAACAAAATAATTTCTTCGTAGATTTTCATCTCTAACGGATCACCGATCACTAATTCAATCGTTGTAGCGGTTTGGGTCACAGTGATTTTCAATAAGCGTCTTCGGTAATTGATGTGGAATTCATAATGAGTCCAGTTTGTCGGCAATAATGGAGCAAACGCTAATGTTTCATTCGCTGTGCGCATACCCGCAAAGCCCTCTACGATCGTTAACCAGCTGCCGGTCATTGATGTAATGTGCAGCCCATCTTCCGTATCGTTATTGTAGTTGTCTAGATCCAATCGAGCTGTACGGCTGTACAATTCAACCGCTTTGTCCATTCGGTGTAAATCGGCTGCCAAAATCGCATGGATACTTGGTGAAAGACTCGATTCATGAACGGTCATCGGTTCATAGAAATCGAAATTTCGTTGTTTTTCTTCTTGAGAAAATTCTTCTTTAAAGAAATAAATCCCTTGCAAGACATCGGCTTGTTTGATAAAAGGTGAACGCAAGATTTTATCCCACGACCAATTTTGACTCAAAGGCAACTCGCTTGGAGCGAGCTCCGTGACCGGACGCAATTCTTTGTCCATAAAAGTATCGTGCTGGATAAAGACACCTTTTTCAGCATCATACGGATAATACATTTTTTCAATAATGGCTTTCCATTCTTTTACTTCAGCTTTCGTTACATTTAAGGCCTCTTTTTTGTTTGGTACTTTTTCTAAAGCAGCCAATGTGTAGTTCAGTGTCCAAACCGCAATCGTGTTTGTGTACCAATTGTTATTGACATTGTTTTCATATTCATTAGGACCAGTGACTCCATGCATCATATATTGATCTTTTCCTTGATGATAATGGACACGGTCTGCCCAGAACCGGCTGATTCCAACCAAAACATCCAGCCCTTTATCTATCAAATAACTTTCATCGCCGGTATAATTTGTATAATTGTAAATAGCATAAGCCATCGCTCCGTTGCGGTGAATTTCCTCGAATGTAATTTCCCATTCGTTGTGGCATTCAACTCCAGTGAACGTTACCATTGGGTAAAGTGCTCCGTTTAACCCTTGTTGGCGCGCGTTGTGTTCAGCTTGCGGCAATTGATTGTGGCGATAAGTCAGTAAATTTTTAGTCACTTGTTGATCGGTCAACGCTAAGTACAATGGGACAGCATACGCTTCTGTATCCCAGTACGTTGCTCCACCATATTTTTCGCCTGTAAAGCCTTTCGGACCAATGTTTAAACGCTCATCTTCACCATAGTAGGTTGAGAATAATTGGAATAGATTGTAGCGAATCCCTTGTTGCGCAGCACTATCGCCTCCAATGATCACATCCGCTTTCGCCCAACGCTCTTGCCATAAGTCAGCGTGTTGTTTTCTCAATTCTGCAAAAGAAACAGAATCCAAATCAGCACTCATCGCCTGGCTGCGCGTTCCTACTTCTTCTTTTGAACTATCTCGTGAAGTCGTCAAAATAATCAACTTTTCAATAGACACTTGTTCGCCTGCTGCTAGTTTTCCAACGAACTCTTCATTGACACACATATCCGATACAGTATCGCAAATTTTTTCAACGCCAACGGTACGATTTAACATCGTTGCAGCCACTGTAAACTGTTCAATCCCAAAGTCATTTGGTTTTGTTTCAACAATCAACGTGTTTTTCATTGCCGTTACCGGTAGCCAGAACTTTTCTTCGTAATTTGAATCTTCATTTGTCACGTTGCCGTCTAGACCTGGCACAAAACGTACGTCAACGGCTTCATTCAAACTTGTTACATTCATTCGAATCGCACACAATTCTTTTTGAGCCAGACTGACAAATCGTTCAACTTCAACTTGTACTTGCTTTCCGTTCTTCTCAACGATGTAACGGCGCGATAAAATTCCCGTCTGCATATCAAGCTCCATTTCAAATTCATGAATGGTATCACTATATAAGTCTACTGCCTCTCCATCTATAAACAAATCCAATTGGATAAAATTCATGGAATTGATGACTTTGCCAAAATAATCGGGATAACCGTTCTTCCACCAGCCGACACGCGTTTTATCTGGATACCAAACGCCAGCTAAGTAACTGCCTTGATGATGGTCTCCTGAATAGCGCTCTTCAAAGTTTCCTCTCATCCCCATATAACCGTTTCCAATACTGGTCAAACTTTCTTGTAATCTCCTTTGTTCTTTATCCAATGTTTGTGTTTTGATTTTCCATTCGTCTAATTCAAATAATCGCTTTTTTTCCATTTTCTTCCTCCTCGAACTGCTTTATTCGTATACCTTAAACTGTACAGCAGACTTTTTAATGTTCTATCGCAATCATAAACGCAAACGATTGCGTTGTCAATTTCGATTCGGTTCAAATTTTATCCCTATTAGCCTTTGAATACTATAGAGAGTAGTTTTAAACACTGCAATTTAATAAGCAAAACTGTTACCGGTAACAACTTATTTATTTCGTTCTCTTACTCGGAAATCGCTTGCAACTTCATTTTAAAGCACTTATACTTAAAGCAATCGTTTGCATTAATTAACTTATTTAAGGAGATGAACAAAAATGAAAAAAATGTTTTCATTTGATTTTTGGCAAAAACTCGGAAAGGCTTTAATGGTCGTGATTGCTGTTATGCCTGCTGCAGGCTTAATGATCAGTATCGGTAAAATGATCGTCATGTTTGGAGGCGATATTCAATTATTATCCGTCATAGGAAATGTGATGGAAAGTTTAGGTTGGGGTGTCATTGGTAATTTACATATTCTTTTTGCCGCTGCTATTGGGGGCTCTTGGGCTAAAGAACGGGCTGGCGGAGCATTTGCAGCCTTGTTAGCTTTTATTTTGATCAATATCACTACTGGTTCTATTTTTGGTATCTCGTCAGAAATGCTGGTTACTGAAGGTGCCACGACCAAAACCTTATTTGGTTCAGAAATTTTAGTTGATGGCTACTTTACGTCTGTTCTTGGTGCTCCTGCTTTAAACATGGGCGTTTTTGTTGGTATTATTTCAGGTTTTGTTGGAGCAATTGTTTTTAATAAATACTACAACTACCGGAAATTGCCGGAAGCTCTTTCCTTTTTTAACGGAAAACGCTTTGTTCCTTTCGTAGTCATCTTATGGTCTGTGATCGTTCCTATCGGCTTAGCGCTTGTTTGGCCAGTGGTTCAAACAGGGATCAACAATTTTGGTCAATGGATCGCAACTTCTGCTGATACCGCTCCTGTTTTAGCACCATTCGTTTATGGAACATTAGAACGTCTCTTACTGCCTTTTGGATTACATCATATGTTGACCATTCCAGTGAACTATACAGCTCTCGGCGGAACCTATACGATTTTAACGGGTGCTAATGCCGGCTCTCAAGTATTTGGACAAGATCCATTATGGTTGGCTTGGGTAAGCGATTTAGTCAATTTAAAAAATAGCGGTGATATGACTGCCTATAATGATTTATTAACGTCTATTATCCCTGCTCGTTTCAAAGTTGGACAAATGATTGGCGCCAGTGGAACTTTAATGGGTGTAGCTTTAGCTATGTATCGCCGTACAGATGTCGATAAACGCAAAAAATACAAATCCATCTTTTTTTCAGCAGCTATTGCGGTTTTCTTAACAGGAGTGACTGAACCGCTTGAATTCATGTTCATGTTTGCAGCACCTCTCTTATACGTTGTTTATGCAGTGCTTCAAGGAATGTCTTTTGCTTTAGCTGACCTTATTCCTTTACGCGTTCATTCGTTTGGAAATTTAGAATTCCTAACTCGTGTACCGATGTCGGTCAACGCTGGCTTAACATGGGATGTCATCAATTTTGTCCTTAGCAGTATCGTTTTCTTTGGACTTGCATATTTTGTTTCTTACTACTTGATCGGCCGTTTCAAAATTGCTACACCTGGTCGTTTAGGCAACTATATTGATGAATCTTCGACTGAAGAAGCTATTGATTCAGCTGCCGTTTCAACAGGAAAAGCTGTTCCAGCAGCAAGTGCACAAGTCCAAGACATCATCACTCTTTTAGGAGGTCCAACAAATATTTCTGATGTCGATGCTTGTATGACTCGTTTACGGGTCACAGTAAAAGACCCAGCAATCGTTGGTGATGAATCTGCTTGGAAAAAACTAGGCGCTTTAGGACTGATCAAAAAAAATAACGGTATCCAAGCGGTGTATGGTCCGAAAGCGGACGTCTTGAAATCAGATATCCTGGATGCTTTAGGAGAATAGATAGTTGAAATTATTGACTTTAAACACTCACAGCTGGTTAGAAGAACAACCGGACACTAAGTTAGATGCGCTTGTCGAAACCATACTAGCCAATCAATTTGATGTGATTGCTTTCCAAGAAGTAAACCAATCCATTGATGAGTCTGTTATAGATGTATCCAATCACTTTGCTTATCAAGCTGCTGAGTCTACTATTCAAATCAAACGAAACAATTTTGCTTTCTTCGTGCAGCAAAAATTGGAACAAGCCGGATTACGGTATGCCTGGACTTGGCAGCCGACTCATATTGGTTACGATATTTATGATGAAGGTTTAGCATTTTTGAGCCTTCATCCGATCCAAGAGATCAAAACCTTTTACGCTTCCAAAAGTAAAGCATATGAGAATTATAAAACGCGTCTTGTGTTGGGCGTTCAAATTGAAGATAGTTGGTATTTTAACCTTCACTTAGGTTGGTGGGAAGATGAAAATGATTCATTTAAAGATCAATGGTTAAAATGTTCTGCTGTTTTCGATTCTTTGCCGGGACCCGTTTATTTAATGGGTGATTTCAATAACCCCGCTCAAGCTAAGAATGAAGGATATGAGCTGGTATGCCAAAAATGGTTTGATACTTTTCACTTGGCTGCAAAACGAGATACAGGATATACCGTTGAAAAAAATATTGACGGGTGGTCTGAGAATAATGAACCATTAAGAATTGATTTTATTTTTACAAACCAACCTATCCATATTCTTATCTCTAAAGTCTTCTTTAATGGACTAAATAGTCCAATCGTTTCTGATCATTATGGTGTCAGTATAGAACTAGCAAAAGAAAAAGCTCCTATTTATAGCGAATCTGACTAACAAAAATCCCTTAACTCACATTTTCAAAAGATGAGTTAAGGGATTTTTAATTATTTTTCCTTCTTTTTTGTTGAACCATTTGATTTACGATTGTCAATAGAACTCCTAAGAAAGTGGCTGCCATTCCAGCTTTTAAGAAGGGTGTTTGATAAGTAAAGGTAATTTTTGATTGGCCTTTATCTAAAGGCACACCAACAAAACCTTCGTTCACTCGGATCGTATCGACTGGTTTCCCATTTACTTCAGCTTGCCAGCCGCTTGTAAAAGGGATCGTTGTCGTTAAGACACTGTCCTTTTCTTGGTAAACTGTTCCTTTAATCTCTTCATTTTTGAAAGTAGTGATCGTTAACGCATTTTCCTTTTTAGCCTTGACCCGTTGTTGGTAAGCATCATCTAATGGCAGGGTTAATACTTGGATGTTTGCCAAATCATAGCTGCCGATTCGATCGAACTGCAAACTGATCGTTTGGTTTTTTTGATTGCTTGTTTGATACCCTAAATGAAACAGCATCTTCTTACGCGGGATATAAGAACTAAAACTGAGTAAATCTGATTGGTAAATACTTTTTCGCTGATCGCCCATTTTCAGTACAGCCGGTTTTGGACGGAACTGGTTCAAAATGCAATCCCTCTAAATACACAAAGACGGCTGTTTGATTTATTTCATTCGGGTCTTTAATCGTAATATTCACTTTTCCATTCGGGTCTTTGACCACAATTTGTTGATCTCTTAGTTCAACCTTAGTTTCATTATCTGAAGACATTTCAATCGGTAAAGATTTCACTCCAAATTTCTCATCAAATAGCTCTAATTTCTCTGTAAGTCCTTCTTTTGCATTTACCACAGTTCCATAAGATAAAAAGGCTTCTTTTTCAATGGGATTCAATTCTTCAAAATCAGATTCTGGCAAATAAACTGATTCTGCATAAGCAAAAGGATAAGCTAAACTAGTTTCTGCTACAATAAAGGAGCGGCCTTTCGTTTCTTTTTTAGCTGTAACATGATAACCATAAGGCAAGTACTTTTCATTTTTTTCTTCTGTCACAATCGCTTGCACACTCAAGAAATGATTCATAATGCTGCGGTCATCAAATCCATTTCTAACTGGTTGGATCAATTGAAACTGTCCGTTTTCTAATTGCCGAGCAAAATTAGCCACTTGACCGTTTGTAATTGAAAGATAGGAAGATAATCCCATTCTCTCTAATAAGATCATTTGATTTTTAATCTTTCTGTCTTGTGAAGTAACTCCTATTCGATAAATTTCTTTATCGTGTTCTTGAATCAATTTTTCAGCGCCGCCAAATGTAGCTGAGTATGCCTCGTCTGCTGTGCCATAGTCAAGTAAGGTTTCCATTGTATTTTTTCCCCAAGGATAATAATACCCCATTGCATTATAAGCTAAATTTCCCATGATCAATGCTAGTAATAAAAAGGAAAGTCCTTGCTTATCGAACGGCTGTAATGTTTGTCTTTGTCGTTTGATGGAAATGATGAATAAGACACCCCACATTGCCCAAGCAAAGAGCAGTGGAGCCAGATACATGAAGCGATAACCCGTTACTCGAATAGAAATCCCAGTGACTAAAGTAAAGAAAAGCAGCGAAGCAACCATTGCCATTAAGTCACGCTTCATTAACTGGAATCGTTGATTATACAAATAGGCCGCTCCCCACGCTAAGAAAAACGGCAGTGCAAATGTCCAACGATTGTATGGACCGGAAAAGCCGTTCATGATCGAGCCAAATGCCGGTAGTAGCAACATACATCCAAAGATAAATAATAGACTGACAATAAAACTGAATTTTCTCTTATGGCGGATAATATAAGGAATCACTAACATGACAAATGCCGAAAATCCAAGCGCAGTCCATAAATAACTACCAGGAATAAAAAAATTCCGAATCAGAGCCACATAATATTCTGCCGGATATACCCATAATCCTTGCGCAAATTTGCTGGAAGCTTCTCTGGAAGACTGCAAAAAACTCCAAACGACTGGAAAAAATACGATACCGGAAAGTAAGACGCCAATAGCATAAGAATAAATAGCGGTCCAAATGAAAGGAAGGATTCTTTTGATTTCTTTTCTGCCATATAAATGAAAATAACGTACTAACGCGTAAAGAAAAATTAAAATAGTCAACATATAAAAAAAGTAAAAATTACTAAACGCTCCCAGAAAGATACTTCCTATAAAAAGAGCATTTGACTGACGATGCAAAATGCGTTCCATTCCTAAACACAACAATGGGAATAAAATCATCGGCAACAGAAAAAAAGGATGCCGTGTAGCACTCAATACCACATAATAAGTAAACGTATAAATCAGTGAACCAATCAAAGCCCCAGGCAGATCAACTTCTATTTTTCGGCAAAATACTAAAAAAGAACCGCCTATTGCATACATCCGTAATAAAATTAAAACATGAAACGCCAGTTCCGTTTGGCTGGCCGGGAACAATAACCCTAAATAAACAAAAGGGTCTCCAATAACATAGTACCCATATGAACCGATGACATCCGCACCTAAACCAATACTCCAGTCCCATTGTTCTATGCCTGCTGAAGGATGATGCAAGAAGTTACGAATGATTTCTAAGTATTCTTTAAAGATCAAATAATGTTGGCTAAATCCGTCGCTTTCCCAGATAAACGACTTCTGCACAATAAAAAAATAACCATAAATCAAGGCCACCATAATGATAAACAAAAATGTGTAACTATAGATAGGATGAGATCGTCTCTTTTTGTTAAAGGCATTCATGGCGTCCCTTCCTTTCTATTTAAAAATAAACCATTTACTGAAGAAGTAATTCAATACCACTACAATAAACTGTGTTGCCAACTTGGCTAGATTTGAATCTAATTCAAGCCCGCCTACCAAAATCCACATACTCAGCATATCGAACCCAGCTGAAACCAAGCGGAAGCTGCAGAACAGAAGGAACTCTTTCAACCAAGCTTGTGTCGTTATGGTTTCAGATTTAAAGACGTATTTTTTGTTTGTAAAAAATGCAAATAGAATAGATAGTACAATAGAAATCGCATTTGCAATTAGGTACTGAACATCTAATAAAGAATTAAATACAAAAAATACCACCACATTGACTAACGTTGTCAGTCCTCCAAATACTAGATAATTGATTATTTCTTCATTCTTTTGATAAAGTCTTTTTAATGTTGACATTTTTTTATCTTGCACCACTTTCATCTCTATTCGATTTTTGTTGTTTTTCCTCTTCTTCTGAGTATTCCTGAATAAAATATAAGGGCCGTTCTTTTGTTTCAATAAATACTCGTCCTAAATACTCGCCGATTACACCCAATGAAATCAATTGAATACCGCCAAGAAATAAAATCCCCGCAATAATAGAAGCATAGCCTGCTGTTTCAGTTCCAAAAGCCAAAGTTTTTATTAGTTCAAATATTAAATACGCAAATGCAAATAACGAAATAACGAAACCGACGATAGACCATATTTTCAAAGGAATTGTGCTGTAAGAAGTAATTCCATCCAAAGCCAATTTGACCAATTCTGAAAACTTCCATTTGCTTTCACCAGCCGCTCTAGGTTCAGCTACATAAGCAATTTCTTTCTTTTTAAACCCAATCCAGCCGTACATCCCTTTTGTATAACGTTCTTGCTCGCGCAAAGTTGTCAGCGCCTGGATACATTTTTTGTCTAATAAGCGAAAGTCGCCTGCTTGCGGATAAACTTTTTCTTTGGCTACCTTTTGTAAAAGTTGATAATATACTTTTGAAGCCCATTTTTTAAACCATTTTTCGCCTTCTCTTGCTTTTCGGATAGCATACACATCATCGTAACCAGCTTCCCACCAGTCTAGCATTTCTCCAAACAATTCAGGAGGTTGTTGTAAATCAGCATCGATAATGATCGCTGCATCTCCTTGAATGTGATCGAATCCCGCTAACATAGCAATTTCTTTACCAAAATTCCGTGATAAATCAATATACTGCACTCGCTGATCCTGCTTTTTAAATTGCTTAAGCTTATCCAATGTTCCATCAGAACTGCCGTCATTTACAAATAAAAAATTAAACTCATAATTCAGTAAAGCTGCACAAACAGCTGTCAGTCTTTCATACATCTGATCAATAATCGCTTCTTCGTTATAGGCAGGAATTAGTATTGTAATATTTTTCATCTTATCCAACCTTTCACTTGTTAATCAACTCTCTAAAAATTATTTGAATTATTCTTAGTATAACCTGTAAAAAAACGGTCGTCTATTCTATTTACTTGCTTATCTATTTTTTAGATAAGATCCCTAAAAAAGGAACAAATACTTAAACCCATCTTTTTGTGTCGAATTGTTCATTAAACTGGCTCTAGCTACACTACTGCCTGTTTTTCAGCTTTTATTGTGAGATAGATACCTATTAGCCGCTGCAGAACAAAAGCAAAAATTGTGAGCTGCTTGATCTTTCAACATTTCTTTTCTCTATTTTTTTATAAAATCCAATCTATAAAAAATAAAGGGTCGAGACTAAGTCTCAACCCTCTTCCCTTTTTCTTAACTATTTTTCTTAAACATGCTCCAAAAGGCAGGCTCGACGTCCACTTCACGAATAATGCTCGATGGTCGGTGACCATACTGCGCTTATTCGCTCCAGTTGCCTTAGCCCTTGCAGCTTTAGCTGCTTAGGGATATGGTATGCGAGGTAGAAGTTTCGAGTCTAAACGCCTTTTGTCCCACTCTCCTCTTTTCTATTGCTCAATGTTTTTTCTTAAAGGTAGTATTTTTTGATCACTGACAACTCATCATCTAATTCATAAACAAGAGGTTGTCCAGTCGGTATTTCTAATTCCATGATATCTTCGTCAGAAATTTCTTCAATGTATTTTGCCAAAGCACGCAAAGAATTCCCGTGAGCAGCTACTAAAACAGTTTTCCCCTCTAGTACAGCTGGTGCAATTTGATCTTCCCAAAATGGAATAACTCTTGCCAATGTAGTTTTCAAGTCTTCTCCCATTGGAACGACACGCTTTTGCAGATTAGCGTAGCGACGATCATTTAAAGCTGAATTAGGATCATCAGGTTTTAATAAAGGAGGCAACGTATCATATGACCGACGCCAAAGTTGAACTTGTTCGATCCCATATTTGTCAGCCGTCGCTTTTTTATTAAGGCCTTGCAAAGCTCCATAGTGACGTTCGTTTAAACGCCAAGTTTTGATTTCCGGCACCCAAAGCTGATCAGAATCTTCTAAGACGATATGGCAGGGCTTAATGGCACGTTTCAAAACAGATGTGAACGCCATATCCAACTCAATTCCTGCTTCTTTCAATTTATGTCCTGCTTCATGAGCTTCTTTCACTCCTGCATCACTTAGATTCACATCAACCCAACCAGTAAATTGGTTTAACGCATTCCATTCACTTTGCCCGTGACGCACAAATACAATTCTTCTCACATTTATCCCTACTCTCACTATTTAGTCTCCATATTTATTGTACACCTTGTATGGATTCAAATGCACATAAAATGATTGGTAGAGTTATTGAACCTTACTAAATCAATAAAAAGGCTTCAGCATTTAAGTTTTTGTCTTTTTAAATACCTGCAAATCATTTGACATTTCTTAATGAACATTGTAAGCTTCAGGTAACGAACGTTTACATTTGTAAACAAAATAGATTTTTGTAATCAAGGAGGAATTCAGATGTCTGATAAAAAACAACCTACAAACCATTCTGACCATACCAAACACCAGGCTATGGAACAAGTAGATCATAGCAAGATGAATCATGAAGCAATGAACCATAGTAAAATGGATCACGGTTCGATGGATCATTCGATGCATATGGGAAACTTAAAACAGAAATTTTTTATTTCTTTGATTTTGGCCATTCCGATTATTTTGCTTTCGCCAATGATGGGCGTTGCCTTGCCTTTTCAATTTTCCTTTAATGGTTCGGATTGGGTCGTTTTAATCTTAGCTTCTATTTTATTCTTTTACGGCGGAATGCCTTTCTTACAAGGTGCCAAGATGGAGCTTCAAGGAAAAAACCCAGCGATGATGACCTTGATTTCTTTAGGAATTTCGGTTTCTTATTTCTACAGTGTTTATGCATTCATTGCTAATAACCTCCTTCACACTCAAAATCACGTGATGGATTTCTTCTGGGAACTGGCCACGCTGATTTTAATTATGCTGCTTGGGCATTGGATTGAAATGAATGCTGTTAGCAATGCGGGCAATGCTCTGCAAAAGATGGCCGAATTATTGCCTGGAACAGCCAATGTACTTGATGAAGAAGGAAATACTGTTGAAGTTGCGCTAAAAGAAGTGCATGTTGGAGACAAAATCGTTGTAAAAGCCGGCGGAAAAATTCCGACTGATGGAATTATTATTAACGGACAAACAACTGTTAATGAATCCATGGTCACTGGTGAAGCAAAAGATGTTACGAAAAAAGAGCAAGACAAAGTCATCGGAGGTTCCATCAACGGATCAGGAACCATTTCCATCGATGTGACAGGAACAGGCGAATCCGGTTACTTGTCGCAAGTCATGGCACTCGTTAGCAGCGCTCAACAAGAAAAATCAAAAGTAGAGTCGCTTTCAGATAAAGTTGCTAAATTGCTTTTCTATGTAGCTTTAGCTGTTGGTATTTTAGCTTTTATTATTTGGCTAACGGTTACAAAAGATCTGAACATTGCTTTAGAACGAATGGTGACCGTCTTCATTATCGCTTGTCCACATGCCCTTGGTTTGGCTATTCCACTAGCAACAGCCCGGTCCACTTCTTTAGGAGCTCAAAATGGGTTGTTGGTCAAAAACAGACAAGCTTTAGAAGTTGCAAAAAAAGTGGATGTCATTATGATGGACAAAACCGGAACCTTAACAGAAGGCAATTTTACAGTCTCAGCCTTTAAATCTTTTTCAACGGACTATACTGAAAATGACGTTTTGGAATATATGGGAGCGTTAGAAAAAGACTCCAGTCACCCGCTTTCCATTGGAGTGCTAAAAAAATTGGAAGAATTAAACTTAACCACTCCTGCAGCAACAGACACTTCAACCATTCCGGGTGTGGGAATCAAAGGAACCATTGATCACCAAACGGTTAAGATCGTCAGCGTCGCTTATCTAACTAAAAAAGGTATCTCTTACGATCAGCAACTTTTTTCTGAATTGTCCACTAAAGGTAATTCGGTTAGCTTCTTGCTGGTCAACGATAAAAATATCGGCTTAGTTGCACAAGGCGATCAAATCAAACCAGAAGCCAAAACCATGATCCAAGCCTTAAAAGCTCAAAACATCAAACCGGTCATGTTAACTGGCGACAATCAGCAAGCAGCTGCTGCCGTTGCTCAACAACTTGGAATCGATGATGTCCATGCAGAATTACTGCCTGAAGACAAAGAAAAACTCGTTAAGGAATACAAAAATAACGGTTTAGTTGTCATGATGGTCGGAGATGGAGTCAATGATGCGCCAAGCCTAGTCAGAGCTAATGTCGGTGTTGCGATCGGGGCCGGAACCGATGTAGCCGTAGATTCAGCTGATGTGATCCTAGTCAAAAGCGATCCAGCAGATATTCTCCATTTCTTATCTCTAGCTAAAAATACTTCTAAAAAGATGGTTCAAAATTTATGGTGGGGAGCTGGCTACAACATCGTCGCAATTCCTTTAGCAGCAGGAGCGCTGGCTTTTGCGGGAATTCTCTTAAGCCCTGCAGTAGGCGCCATTATCATGTCCTTTAGTACAGTGATCGTAGCTGTAAACGCTATGTTGTTGAAAATCGACTAAACATCTAAATAAAACATCTCCAGCAACGGATCTGAAGTCGTTGCTGGAGATGTTTTTAGTTTGGTCTGGAGTTCCATAAAGATAAAATTTAAGCATAAATCGACGTTAAGTCGCTAGCAACGGTTGGGTAAGCCAAAATCAACTGTGCTACATCCTCTGCTGGTGTTTTTTGATCAATCAAAATACTCAAGAAATTGATTAAATCGTCAGCTCTTTTATTGATGCAGGTTGCTCCGACTAATAATCCTGTTTTACGTTCTGTAATGACTTTGATTTTCGAAACGGGTTCGTTCACCCGATGGTAGCTGAACCAAGACGTTGCATCAATATCCGAAATGTCATAATCCTCTTCTTGTTCAGATGCTTTTGCAGCCGTTATTCCAGTTTGAGCTAATTTAGGGCTGGAAAAAATTGTGGTTGGAATACTTGGATAAGCAATTTTTTCTGTTGTTTCACCTGTCAGATAATGAACCAAATAACTTCCTTCAAAGGTAGATACAGGTGTCAGTTTGGGCTGGTTTTTCGACAACACATCGCCACAAGCAAAAATAGCCGTATTGCTAGTTTGTAAATACTCATTGACTTTGATGCCTTTTTTGTCAGCTGTTACCCCCGCATTTTCTAATTTCAACTCATCTATATTTGGGACCCGGCCGGTCGAACAAAACACTAGATCACTGGTCAATTCAAACTCTTTTCCATCTGTTAAAATGAAAGAGTCGGCTTTTTTCTCAATTTTTTTAATGTCAATGTTGAAATGAAATGTCACGCCTTTTGTTTCCAATTGATGTACGATTTCTTTTACATAATCTGCATCAAAAGCTTTCAGTGGACGGTCGTTGTGATGAATCAAATGAACTTCAGCTCCTGCAGCATTAGCGATAGCTGCCAGTTCAAAAGCAATATATCCGCCGCCGACAAAAGTAAGGGTTTCAGGCATTTCTCGCAAAGATAGAAAATCATTACTGGTTAAGAAGTGCTCTTTTCCTTCAATCGGTAAAATAGACGGTTTAGCACCCGCAGCAATGACAAAGCGTTCCGCTGTCAACTTATCTCCATTTACTTGAAGTGTTTTTTCCTCCGTAAACTGAGCACTGCCAGTAAAGGTTTCTACCCCCGCTGACCGCAAACTTTCATGACTAGTTTTGGGGACGGGCTTCGTAAACGTTTCTTTAAATGCCATTAATTCAGGCCAATTGACTTGAGGAGTAGCAGAAAAGCCTTTACCAGCTAATTGAGTAACCGCATCTTTAGCTTCTACAGCTGAGACTAATGCTTTTTTAGGGTCACAA
>NZ_DAMDAK010000026.1:24347-27887 GCF_032094055.1 Carnobacterium sp. | reverse complement strand
TTACGAATATGGAATGTATACGTTTTGCCATCTTTGCTTATTTCCGGTTTCTCTTCCGCTACCCCTAAAACCGGTTTGCTATCTGGTCCTAGTTCATATAGCCCTTCAAATACATTATTCATAACTGTAAAACTTGTTAAATCTGTTGCAACAGCTGTGTCCAATGAAGGTATTTCAGATGCCGCTGTTAAGCGTAATTCTTGTGTCTCAGCGAGCGGTTTTTCTTCGCTTGTCACTGATGAAGCGGAATCTCCTTTTGCTGTTTCTCCCGTATTGCCGCAAGCACTTAAAGCAAGCCCTAATCCAATCATACCCAGTCCTCTTAACCATCTTTTCATTTCCCCCACCCTTCCCTTCTTTTATCTCATTTTATTTTTTAGTTATTTTTATGCTGCTTTTTAGTCAAATCAGTCTTCTGACCGTACACAATTCCGTTTCATAATTGGTTCCAGAAAGAGTTGTGATCAGTACTTTTGAACCAGGCGTTTGTGAATGGATCATCTGATCATTTCCAAGATAGAGGCCCACATGGTGAACTCTTCCCTTACCGGCTTCATATGCAAAAAACAGCAAGTCGCCTGGCTCGGCATCCCGGTAATCCACTTCCATTCCTTCTGACGCTTGATCCTCCGCATCACGACTCAACCAAATGCCAAGAGTTCGGTAGAGACTGTACACAAAACCGGAACAATCAAAACCAGCTGCACTTGTACCAGCCCAAATATACCGCAAATCCAAAAAGCTGTTAGCTCTTGCAATTATTTGTTCGGCTGGTTCTTCAATCACTGTACCAAGTAATTGAGCTGATTCTTTAACGACTGTTCCTATTCCATCAGGGGTAATCACCTGATAAGTCGCTTCATCAGAACCCACTACAGATAAAATTGTTCCAATGGAAACACATTGTTTCTTTTGGGATTCAGAGGAAAACGTTACTTCAGCTGTCGCTTTTTTAATAGCAACTTTATCTAACGCAGCAGTCCAATTTTCTGGCAAAGTGCTTAGGTCGTCACTAAATACCCAGCCTGGATACCCTTTGGGCTCTTTAGAATTTTTTTGATCGGGCACAACTACTTGAGTATAGTTCCCTTCATTTGCTAGTACTTCCACGATTTCACCATATAGCAATTCTGAATCGACTAAACGGTCTTCATATAATGTTAAGGCTGCTTCATCCGTTAACTGATAAAACGTTTCTTTCCGTTCTTGCTTTCTGAGCAGTTCTTTTACTTCATGTGGCTCAGGAGTAGTCCATAAAAATGTTGAGCTCGCGTTTATCATTTTCTTCATTTATCTCATCCTTTTTATCACTATTCTTTAAGCTTCTTTCCTATCTTTTTCGGCATCAGCAGCTTTGACTGTTTCATAGGCTCGTTTTCCAAGTTCTTGCATCCATTCATACGCTTTTGCTTCTTCTTTAACCTCGTGTGTCAACGCACCTACAAATAACTCTTGATCATGATAACGGAATAAAGCTACATCATGTCGAATGCCATTGTCTTCTCCAGTTTTATTCATCATTTCCAAAATAGGCAGTTCTCGCTCATCTAAGGCTCCTGGCAGCCCGTTGCGGAATTGTTGTTTCAACAAAGGTTTTTCAATACGATCTTTCCATTCTGCCTGCTGTTTGCCTAATGCCAGGATATCTTGCAGGATATTTACCGCTCCTCTGGCTGAAACTTCATTCGTCACTCCCGAGGCATAATCCATTAAGTAACGACGTAATTTAATTTCTTCGCTCCATTCTTTAGTAGCTATCCAATTTTGTAGCGCTTTCAATCCTGCGTATTGAATGAGTTGATTGGTTGCTTCGTTATCAGAAACAGCAATCATCAATTGCAGTAATTCTTCTAATGTCCATGTTTCTCTCGATGTTAATAAATGCAAAATACCAGACCCAGTTACTCGGTTCTTGACTGGAACGTTGACTTCCGTTGCCAAATCTATTTCGCCTTGCATAGCTTTTTCATAATAATACAGGTAAATAGGTAATTTTATAATACTGGCCGACCATACCAAATCCGTTTCATTCTCTGCTGCTAGGATTTTTTTACCATCTGTAATGTACCATAAACCCTTAAAATAAGGTGAAAAATGTACTTTCAATTCTGCTGTTTCTTTATTCCAATTCATTTTTTACCTCTTTTCTTTTAATCTCATTATAATGAATTTCTTTTCATTTCACAATAAAGAAATAAATGACGCTTATTTTCGTATTCTCCTGTTTTCTCTATTTTGGCCTTTAAATCATCAGACGTATCTTATATAATTAGCAAAGTCGCTAGCAATACAGACTTTCATTTTCTGTATGCAACACGAATAGGAAAATATATTACAGTAAGAGAGTTGAACTATTTTATGGAATATGAAAAAGAAGTAAGTCCTGCAAAATTGATGTGGCAAATGACGCGTCCACATACTTTAACAGCGACTTTTTCTCCAATCATTTTGGGAACTGTCCTAGCCATGTCTGAATCAAAGATCAACTGGCTTTTATTTGTTGCAATGATGGCAGCCTGTTTAGCGCTTCAAATTGCAACAAATCTATTTAATGAATATTATGATTTTAAACGCGGATTGGATACAGCCGACTCTACAGGGATCGGCGGAGGTATTGTGCGACACGGATTACAGCCAAAAAACGTCTTAACCACAGCAGTCTTATTATATATTTTAGCTGCTGTTATCGGTATCTATATTTGTCTGAATAGCAGTTGGTGGTTGGCACTTATCGGCTTATTGGGAATGGCCATTGGGTATTTATATACCGGCGGGCCCTTACCCATTGCGTATACTCCTTTTGGGGAACTGTTCTCTGGAGCATCAATGGGCATAGGATTCATCTTAATTGCTTTCTTTGTTCAAACACAGACCCTTACCCTTCAAAGCCTGTTGATTTCCATTCCCATCGGGATTTTAGTGGGGGCCATTAATCTATCCAATAACATCCGCGATATGGAAGAAGATAAAAAAGGCGGACGAAAAACATTGCCGATTCTTCTTGGAAAAAAGAAAGCCTTGCTAGTATTAACTAGTGCCTTTGCTATTTCGTATTTGTGGCTTGTCTGTTTGGTTATGACAGGATATATCAGTTCTTGGGCCTTTGTGGTCTTTTTAACGGTAAAAAAACCCTTCGAAGCCATTCAAGGCTTTCGTAAAGGATCGGCTGAGCCACAATATATGCGTATAGCAATGAAAGCAACTGCTCTGACAACTACCTTCTTTGGGTTCTTATTAACTGTTGGATTACTTATGAGTTATTTATTTTAACTAAAAGCTGTAGGGAAGCTAAAGCTGCTATAGGCATAATAAAATAGAAGTCAGATCTATAGTGCTCTATTCTATAAGTTGAAAAAGTTAAAAATTTTAAAGAAAAGGAATGAAATAATGTTAATTGCGATAAAAAAAGAAGAATGGCTGGGAAATACAAAAAATGATATTCTCGCTGGCATGGTGACCTCTATTGCTTTAATTCCAGAAGTCATTGGTTTTGCTCTGATTGCCGGAGTCAATCCTATGACCGCCTTATTTGCTTCTGTC
>NZ_DAMDAK010000026.1:22599-24337 GCF_032094055.1 Carnobacterium sp. | reverse complement strand
GCGCTGGTTACTTCTTTGACTGGCGGACGTCCCGCAATGGTTTCGGCCGCTGCAGGATCCATGGCACTTGTGATGGTTAATTTGATAAAGAACCATGGGATTCACTATATGGTGGCTGCTACGATTTTAACCGGTATTATCCAGTTAGTATTGGGCTACTTAGGAATCCAGAAGTTAATGAAGTTTATTCCAAAATCAGTGATGTTGGGATTTGTTAATGCGTTGGCATTATTGATTTTCACAGCTCAAATCCAGCAGTTATTAGGCAGCAGTTTACCAGCTTACCTAATGGTTGGATTAACAATTGCGTTAATGTACATCATTCCAAAAGTGATCAAATCTGTTCCGCCAGCTTTGATTGCCATCATTCTGATGACAGCTGCTTCGATTTTCCTGCCTTTGGGAGTCCAAACTGTAGGAGATATGGGTGACATGAGTGGGGGACTTCCACATTTAGCTTTGCCGGCTATTCCTTTAAATTTTGAAACCTTGGCTATCATTTTCCCGACTGCTCTGGCGCTTTCGATCGTAGGGTTGCTTGAATCCCTTTTAACCGCTCCGATAGTAGACGAGATGACGCAAACAACAAGCGATCAGCAACGTGAAGTCAAATCACAAGGCCTGGCAAACATCATTACAGGTTTTTTTGGTGGACCTGCTGGTTGTGCCATGATCGGACAAGCCGTTATTAACGTTAAATCAGGTGGTAGAAAGCGATTGTCTACGTTTACTGCCGGTTTATTCTTATTGTTTCTGATCGTGGTTTTAAAAGGTTTAATGATTCAAATCCCTACTGCTGCACTGATCGGTATTATGATCACTGTTGCGATTGCTACCTTTGACTGGTCTAGTTTTCATTACGTTAAAACGGTGCACATTACCGAAGGAGCTATTATGATTCTGACGGTTGCGATTGTTTTGTATACTCATAATCTAGCCATTGGTGTAGTGACAGGAGTTATCTTAAGCATCATTGCTTTTATCGCAAAGATTTCAACTATCGATGTAGTCAAAGAAGGCACGCGTTTTATGATTCACGGTCAATTATTTTTTGCTTCTACACATGATTTTATGAAAGCTTTTGAAGAACCTTTAGTTGAAAAATTAGTGATCTTAGATTTTACCCATTCGCATATTTGGGACGACACCAGCGTAGAAGCTATTCTAACGGTTGTTAAAAAACTAAAAGCACAAGATGTCGAGGTTCAACTAGAAGGACTGAATACGCAAAGCCATCAATTATTGGAAAAATTAAAAGATTATTTTTCAGATTAATAATGTGTTTGATACAGAAAGATACCATTTTTAAATAGTGAAGCGTAGCGAGAGACAAATTTTTGCTTGTTGTATTACTATTAATTGCGGCGGTTGTTTTTTCAAACACTTTAAAGAATTGGATAAATAGAAAAGAAGCTAAGTACATCTAAAGAGATATAACTTAGCTTCTTTTCTATCTTATTCACCATATTCATATAAAGTAACATTTTCAATATAGTTAATAAATCGTCTTAGTTCTCTAGCTTGCTCATTACTAATTTCTCCAGCTTCGTACATGCGGTGAATTTCAAAGCGTTCTGTATCCATCACTTTGATTCGTAAATTATCTTTCTTTTCTTCTATTGTTTCATCATACCGTCTAGTATTCAGCCTAATTCGTGATAACATTTTTTGGTAATCTAATAACACTAAACGAATGATCGGAGCTCTTTTTTGTTTATTTGCTTGTTTTTCTAGTTCT
>NZ_DAMDAK010000026.1:13746-22589 GCF_032094055.1 Carnobacterium sp. | reverse complement strand
TAAGCATTCTCTTTTGAGCAGCTTCTTTGTTCCCCTTAATCCTTCTCTTAAATCGTTTCCATTCTCTGATAGTACTTCCAATAATGTGCTTTACACTGGACCCCATATCAAGAGAAAGGATTTCTTCACGATGATCATAGGAAGTTTCCAATATCTCAAAGGTTTCTTGATCTATTTCTTTTCTTTGCATGGCCTCTTGAATATACTTTCTTTCAGCTTTCAATCCCAAAAGACGTATTTCTGTAATTCTTTTTTGGTAATCTTTTGTTTCTAATGCACTCTTTTCCGGCTGCATCTTCTTGAACATAGCTTTGTATTCATCCATTAAAGCAAAGGCGACCATTTGGTTTTCTTCATTTGTTTCTTGTTTGATTTTTTGAATGGCTGCCAATAGTACTTTTTGCTGAGCTCGAACTAAGCTAGCATCTTTAACGGATTCTTCTTCATCAGTTGCAGCTTCTTCTTCACTTAACAACGGTAAAAAGACAGTTGCCATAACCAAGGTAAACAGAATAACTCCTGCTGCTAAAAAGAGAATCAGCGAACGTTCAGGAAATATCGCTCCACTTTCTAAATACAAAGGAAGAGAAAGAACTCCGGCCATCGTCACTGTCCCTCTCACACCTGTTAAACTCGAGGATAGACTTGATTTAAGACTTGGTTTATCTGCTTCTGTTGCTTTGCGAAAATGATACTGATAAAACGTAAAAAGATAAGACCAGATAAAACGGATACTTAAAATAATGATCCCGATTGCTAACACATAACCAATAGCCCGCCAGTTTCCGATTGTAGGATTTTCAACGGTTGCAGACATAGAAGAAGGGATATTCAATCCTAATAAAAGAAACACAATCCCATTTAAAATAAACAAGACTATCGACCAAATATTTTCTGTTAGGACTTTTTCTTCCGCAGCAATTGTTTCTGTTCTTTCTGAAGCAATTGCATGTAACAAGCCCGCTACGACAACGGCTATCACTCCTGAAGCTCCCAGTAATTCTTCTGTAGCGATATAGATAATAAATGGAGTTAAAATTTGTACTAAGGAATAAAACGTCACATCTCCAATTCCTTGTTTGCGCAAACTATATCTTATCCAGGTAATCAGCAAGCTGGTAACTAGACCTGAAAGTGCCCCAACAATAAAAATATATGAAAAATCAAATACTGCTTTTTCTAATGAAAAATAACCTGTTACGGCAGCTGTTACGGCATAATTAAAGGCTACCAAACCAGAAGCATCATTGATCAGCGATTCCCCTCTAACGACACTTAAAATCTTTTCAGGAATACGGATCCGTTTAGCTATTCCGTTTACTGCAACAGGATCAGTAGGAGACAGGATTGCGCCTCAATCAACCAATGAATAAATAACCCTCCACCAATTGTGGTGAACAAAACAAGGAAAATAGCATTGCCAAAAATAGGCGCTCGCATTTTCCATAGTTCTTCACGAGGAAAGTGGCGTCCATCATTATATAAAAGCGGTGCGATAAATAATAGTAAAAACCATTCTGAGTCTAATCCAAACGAAACGTCTTTAAACACCAATGCCAACATTACCCCAAATACTATTTGGATCAGCGCAGTTGGTACATATGGAATGTAATGACTAATAACATTGGAAATCAATAAACTCACTAGTAACAATAATACCATAATCAGTAAACTCATAAATCCCTCCTAAGCTACTTTATTTTCTTTTCTGAATACATGAATTCAGCTCTGAAATAAAAACCAAATTGTATAAGCATACTTAATTTTACCATTAAAACCTAAAAAGCGTGAAGAAAAAATAAGAGCAAAAAAAAGCACGATCACTTAAATAAGTGTGAACATGCTTTTCCATAATTATCATTTAGCTATATTTCTTAATCAATTCAACGAATGAATCGATAATCATTTGGAAGAAGTCTAAAGTTCCTTGATTAGTAATTGAACCATCTTCTTCTAAAAGGTTGAGTACATTTCCAATATAAGCTTCTGGCTGTTGAAGAGTCGGCATATTAAGGAATACTAAGGATTGGCGCAAATGATGATTGGCTCCGAATCCGCTGATTGCTCCAGGTGAAACACTGACAACTGCTGCTGGTTTTGTATCCCAAACACTAGCACCATAAGGGCGAGAACCAACATCGATCGCATTTTTCAAAACACTGGGAACAGAACGATTGTACTCCGGAGTGGCAAATAAAACAGCATCAATAGATTCCATTGTGTGGCGGAATGTTTTCCAAGATTCTGGAACATTTCCTTCATCATCAAAGTCTTGATTATAAAGATCAAGGTCACCTATCTCTATAAAAGATACATTATAATCTTCAGGGAACATATTTGCCAATACTTCTGCTACTTTTTTTGTATAGGAGGCCTTGCGTAAACTACCTACTAAAATACCGATATTTTTAGTCATTTTACCAAACTCCTTTTCACTTATTTTTTGTAACCAAATAAAGTTTAACGCTAATTTATGTAAGATGCAACTAATAGCCCTTGGTATTACAACCCTTTTTCTAAAGTTGCATTTCTTAACAAGAGAAGATTGTAATTTAGAATGTTTACTGCTAGAATAAATGAAGCAAAATCCTTTTAAATTAATCCAGAGAGATTAAAAAGGGTAACAAATCCATATTTGATACCTTAGGTCCTTTTGCGAATAATAAATTCAAAAGGGCATTTTTTATGCCCAATAGGAGGAATCATAGATGTCAACAAAGAAAATGATACAAGTCGATGAAAAGGTCCCAGGGAAATTACTTATTCCTCTTAGCTTACAACATACGTTTGCTATGTTTGGAGCATCGGTTTTAGTTCCCATTATTTTTGGAATCGACCCGAGTATTGTCTTATTGATGAATGGTATTTCAACATTGTTATTCATTTTGATCACAAAAGGAAAAGCCCCAGCTTACTTGGGTTCCAGTTTTGCATTTATCGGCCCAACCAGCATCATCATTGCTAACCAAGGCTTTCAATATGCACAAGGTGCTTTCGTTGTTCTCGGTATTATAGGGTGTCTTTTAGCTCTTCTGATTCACCGCGTAGGTACAAAGTGGATTGATATTGTGCTTCCGCCAGCCGCAATGGGGGCCGTCGTTGCCTTGATTGGGTTGGAATTAGCAGGCAATACGGTTCAAGGCGGTTCAATCGGCGCCAATTTGATGACGGATACGGCTGCAACCCAAGACTTTATTGTTTTCTTTATCACGTTAGGTGTTGCTATTCTAGGATCTGTTTTATTTAAAGGATTTTTATCCACGATTCCTATTTTAATTTCTATTATTGTAGGTTATCTTTCAGCTATCGCTTTTGGGATGGTCGACTTCACACCAGTTTTGGAAACTTCTTTGTTTACTATGCCGCATTTTCAATGGGCGAAATTTGATGTACATGCTATTCTAACTATGCTGCCCGTCCTTCTCGTATTAACTTCGGAACACATCGGCCACCAAGTAGTCACTTCAAATGTGATTGGGCGGGACTTGATGAAAGACCCAGGCTTGCACCGTTCTTTATTTGCTGATTATTTTGCTTCTGCATTATCAGGTTTAATTGGTGGAGTTCCAACAACTACTTATGGTGAAAACATCGGAGTAATGGCCATTACACGCGTCTATAGTGTTCGTGTAATTGCCGGAGCGGCTATTTTTTCAATTTGTATGGCTTTTGTCGGACCCTTAGCAGCTTTAATTTCTACTATTCCTGGAGATGTTATTGGCGGCGTGACCTTCTTGCTTTACGGAATGATTGGAACAAGCGGCTTGCGTTTATTGGTTGAATCGAAAGTTGACTACAGTAAATCGAAAAATCTGATTTTAACTTCGATCGTTTTTGTGGCTGGTTTAAGCGGCTTGACAGTTAACTTTGCTGGTGTTGAATTAAAAGGTATGATTTTAGCAAGTGTTGTCGGAATTATTTTAAGTATCTGCTTCTACTTGTTTGATAAAGCAGGTTGGATGAACGAAACAACCGAAGACTAAAAAAAGCAGAAACACTCCATAAAACATTAAAAGAGGAATCAGCTGTGCAGCTTTGACTGCATAACTGATTCCTCTTTTTTTACTCTCTCCATTTTTTAATCGCGGTATTTTAATGCCAAGCCTTTTAGAAAGTTTCTAGCATATCTGTCGCCGCATTCTTTATAATTGCGCTGACCTTCTTTTCTTAATACTGCACTCAATTCATTTTTAGACAAATGCACTCCTGCTTCATCTAAGATGTCCAGCATTTCTTCACTTGTCAGAGCAAGTGCAATTTTTATTTTCTTCAATAAAACATTGTTCACATTTCGCTCATTCTTGATCATAAATTCTTGTTTTTGCGGTTCACCCGGTTTTGGTTCTCGTCTTCCTCTTTTATAGACAATCAAGCCATTTAAAAAAGCTTCTAATGTTCGATTATCGCATTTTTTTAAGTACTCGTTAACTGTAGAATCTTCATCGTTTTTAGCTTTAAGCAACATTCTTTGGACATCTTCTATTTTTATTTCCATCTCGCCCAATTTGAAAATTTCAACCATATCTAAGTCTTTTATATCTAATGCATATCTTAAGCGCACTAATCTATCGTTATTATTCATTTTTACCCTCCAACGTTCTTTCGTTATTTATCCCTTACTTAAATTGCTGCTTTTTAACTCTATTTTACTTAACCGTTTTTAATTTCTCATTCAGCTTTTGATACACTGCTTTCATCTCAGGTTCGGTGCAGGCACTTACGGCTTCATCTAAATCCATCCATCTCACTGCACTATTTTCATCTGGTTTAATAGTTGTTTCTTCATTTTCGTCCGCTTCAATTAAATACGTCAGATTCAAATGCAGATGTGTGGCGATCGGTTCGCCTTTTTTTATATGCGCTGGGACTCCTAAAATTTCAAGTGAGTAAATGTCCTTTGAGACCGGAATAATCGCCGTTAAGCCTGTTTCTTCTTCGGTTTCTTTCAACGCCACATATAGCAAATCTGCATCCCCATCCGCATGACCGCCGACCCAGGACCAAGATTGGTAAATATTATGATACGCCATCACTACTTTCGATCGATCCGAATTAACGATCCAAGCTGATGCAGTAAAGTGAGCAAATTCATTTTCACGTGTCAGCAAATCATCAAATGTATCCAAATAACGCAGCATAACTTCTTGTTCTTTCGCTTCTTGAGCATTATAAGGCTGATATTGGCTGATTTGTTCTCTTAAATTCATGTAAAAATCTCCTTCGGTAATTGCTATTCAGAAACACCCTCTTTATAATCTGAAGTTTTCATCAGACAAGGCTGGTCTATCGTTTATTCAAAATCCTTACTCAAAATTTCTTCACGTTCTTCAAATGATACGTCATGGTGGATTTCGTGTAACATCCACACGTACCCAAAGCTATCAGCAAACACCGCATTGGATAGACCCATTTCTTCCATTCTTGTAACAGGTTGAATTTCTGTTGCTCCTGCAGCAATAGCCTTATCACTTGTTTCTTGGATGTCAGGAACGGTTACATTGAACCAGAAGGATTGCCTACTGCCTTCTTTCGGTGCGAATAATTGATATTCAGGATTTTCATCGAGCATATGAAAACGCGTATCATAAATAGTAAACACCACTTCATTACTGCCTGTTTTAAAATTTGTTTCCTCAACTACTGTAACATCAAATATGGATTTGTACTGATTCAAAGCAGCTTTGCTATCCTTTACAACAAAATCTAATTCAACGCCTATAATCATGAGTGCACGCTCCTATTAATGGATTTTTCAAATCAGTTATAGTATAACATCCTGTCATTGAAATAGACCCATTAAAGACATTTCGATTTAAAGAATATTTAAATTAGTGAATAATTTTAATCAGATAAAATCTTAGTATGCACGTTCGTTGGAAGCTATCTTAATCGACTTTATGTTTTATTTATCCTATTATTAACTCATGGTAGTAGCATCATTATCCGTTTTTAAAATTCTTAAAAAGGAGAATGTCAGATGACCAATAAGATCACGATTATGTTGTATGTTGAAAATGTGGAAGAAAATGCTTCTTTTTGGAAACACTATTTTAAAGCCGAAGAAGTTGCGCGCGTGGAACTGGGTGCTTCCGTTACGATTACGCTTGCACTGTCACTGTATTGTCATTTTCAATTATTTGATAATGAATTCATCAGAAAACATTCCCCGGAAGTTGCGGACAACAAACCTTCTATCTTAATTGATACTCCTAATTTTGAAGAGATTCATGATCAGCTGGAAAAAGATGATTATTATACCGGTGAATACGTCTATCAAGGTAATTTTAGAACATTCAACTTCAGAGACAATGTTGGCAATTATTATGCCGTGCGAGAAATGAACTAAACAGTCTCCATTGGAAACAGCGTAATTGCAAATGGAGCGATCTTAGCCCTTTACTAAATTACAGAAAATATACCTGTCGCTTATGCTAGTGAAAACATAAGCGGCAGTTTTTAATCTATTCCTATAAAAATTTCAGCATTATTCAGTAGGTAGTTCAGTATCTGCTTGCTGCTTGGGATAAATAATGGTTGTTCCTTCAATGACAGCTTTTGCTCCATACATTCCGATCTCATGTTCAATCGTTTTTTTCTCCGTCATAATATGATGAACCTTCAGCCCTTTTGATGCCAATGTATTTGACACAATCAGCCGATGGCACCTCCATGGTACACTTTCAGAACACATATAACATACGCGTTCTTCGTTTCCAATGGCCATCAGTTCGCTGATTCCTTTTTCATACTCTTCTGTTAAACTATATGCAGCATAATTGCGAAAAGAAGTGTTTCTCCAGCCATCGACCAACGTTGCATCTATTTCACGATTTTTCTTTCTTCTGCCGCCTAATACAGGCAGATGCAGATAGCGAATGTCCTGTTCAGGTACCCATTTTTCCATATTTTCTTTATCAAATTGCGGCATATATTTGCTGCCTGGATAAGAACGAATATCAATTAGCGTTTCGATTTTATAGGCTTTTAATAAGTCACTAAATTCTTCGCTGCTATGTGTTGAATGCCCAATGGTATAAAAATCCAATTTAATTCCGCCTTTCCTTTTGCCCTGCTCATTTGCTGTTTATCTCAAGTTTAACAGGAAAACACATTAAAATGCCATTTTAACAAGTTTTTCAGGATTTTTTAGCATTTGAAAATGAGAACTGCCTTATTTAGCTTATGTTAAAATATGCAGTTTCTATTTGCCTACCTTAAAGAGATCGAATCTCCAGCGTTAAAGCACATAAACCTCGTTTATGCACCTTAACCTGCATAATTTTCTAACGTTGAAGTACGTAAATCCTCTTTACATGTCTTAACGAATAGAAATTCCTATCGTTATGGTACATAAACTCCTTTTGAATTCTGCAAAGAGCTTAAATCCGCATTTTCACTAATGGTTTAAACGATAACAGGCTTTGAAATAGACATCTAGCAGTATTGAATAAGTAAAAGAAGAACACTGCTCTAATGATGAACTATATTCATTTAGTATCATATTCTATTTTACTTATAGCTATCTAGAAAGGTATAATGAATAAATAGGGGATAGTTTATTTCAACTATTCATATAGAGCATCATAATTAGGAGAGATTATATTGGAAAACACAGTAGGAACAGTAGTACGTGGACTTCGTGGTCCAATTATCAATAAAGGCGACGATATCGAACAAGTTGTAGTAGAAACGGTATTAAACGCAGCTAAGAATGAAGGTTTTTCATTTAAAAATCGGGATATTGTTACTATAACCGAATCCATAGTGGCGCGCGCACAAGGAAACTATGCATCGATTGATGATATTGCTGAAGATATCAAAGCAAAATTTGGTGACGAAACAATCGGCGTCATTTTCCCAATCTTGAGTCGTAATCGCTTTGCAAATATCTTGCGTGGTATTGCCAAAGGCGCAAAGAGTATCATCTTAATGTTGAGCTATCCTTCAGATGAAGTTGGCAATCAGCTTGTTGAGATTGATGAATTAGATGTCAGAGGGGTAAATCCATGGACCGACACCTTAACTGAAGCTGAGTTCCGTGAGCATTTCGGTTATAAAAAGCACCGCTTTACTGGGATTGATTACATCGATTACTATCGAGAGTTGATTGAAGCTGAAGGTGCAACGTGTGAAGTCATTTTCTCAAATAATCCAAAAACTATTTTAACGTATACGAAACACGTCTTAACAAGTGATATCCATTCTCGCTTCAGGACGAAACGTATTTTAACTGATAACGGTGCTGAAACGGTCTATGGCCTTGATGATATTTTAACAACTTCAATCAACGGCAGCGGATTTAATGAAGCTTATGGTCTTTTAGGGTCAAATAAAGCAACAGAAGATACGTTGAAACTCTTTCCAAATAATTGCCAGCCCATTGTTGATGGCATTCAAGCTAAGTTAAAAGAGTTAACAGGCAAAACCATTGAAGTCATGGTTTATGGCGATGGAGCATTCAAAGATCCGGTTGGAAAAATTTGGGAACTTGCAGATCCAGTTGTTTCACCTGCTTATACTTCAGGCCTTGAAGGCACACCAAACGAAGTAAAATTAAAATACTTGGCTGATAATAACTTCTCTCACCTTCGCGGAGAAGAATTAAAACAATCCATTTCCGAATATATCGAAAATAAAAAAGAAGATTTAGTCGGGGCGATGGAAGCACAAGGAACTACTCCACGCAGATTAACAGACTTGATCGGTTCATTATCTGATCTAACGTCCGGCAGCGGAGACAAAGGAACCCCGATCGTCTATATCCAAGGGTACTTTGACAACTATACAAATTAAATTCAAAAAAAAAAAGATGCTTCGTTTGAGGCATCTTTTTTCCTATATTA
>NZ_DAMDAK010000026.1:11358-13736 GCF_032094055.1 Carnobacterium sp. | reverse complement strand
ATGTTTTTTTTCTTTATTTAATTTTTTCCATTTATTATCTTTTCTTCTCCGAGCCATTTAAAGAAATTGATGCCCATTAGAATCACAACGAATAAAAATGGAAACGAGCCAAGTACGGCAACAGCTTGCAGAGATTCTAACCCTCCTGCATAAAGTAAAATCGCTGCTATACTGGACATAATAATCCCCCAAAGGAGTTTCACCCGTGCATGCGGCGTCAAATTACCATTTGTACTAAACATAGCCAACACATAAGTAGCCGAATCGGCAGAAGTGATAAAGAAAGTTGAAATCAGCAAGATAGCGATACCTGTGATCACCTTTCCAATACTTCCATAACTTTCCAGCATCGCAAATAGACCTGTTTCTGTTCCTTTTTCCGTAATAACTTGGATAAGGTTGTTATTATTGAACAGTTCTTGCCAAATCCCAGTCCCGCCAAATACGGAAAACCAAAGAAATGTGAAGACTGTTGGTACGATCAGCACGCCTCCGACAAATTCTCGAATCGTTCTTCCTTTTGAAATCCGAGCAATAAATGAAGATACATAAGGTGCCCATGAAATCCACCATGACCAATAAAAAATGGTCCATTTGTCGATCCATTGTCTATTTTCGGAACTAAACGCTGCCAAACGAAAACTCATTCCCGGCAATTTTTGGAAATAATTTCCGATGCTTTGCACAAATAAATCTAACAGATACGCTGTCGGTCCAATAAAGAGAACAGCCAGCATCAAAAGGACAGCTAATGCAATGTTTACGTTGCTTAAAATCTTAACTCCTTTGTCTAGTCCAGTTGTGGCACTGATTAGATAAAGAACTGTCACAATTACGATAACGGCCAACTGAATAGCAAATGTATTTGGGATCCAGCTGATTGAAAAACTAAGCCCTCCTGCGATTTGCTGAGCTCCTAATCCGAGAGAAGTGGCCACTCCAAATACGGTGGCAATAATAGCGATCGTATCCACAATTGTACCAATAGTCCCTCTATACCTCTTTGCAAACAACGGCGTGACACTCTCACTAATAATAGCCGGCTTATCTTTCCTGAAAGTCGTATAGGCAATAATCAGACCAATAAGCGCGTATAAAGCCCATGGTTGCAGTCCCCAGTGAAAAAAAGTGTAGGACATGGATTCTCTAGCATTTGCTAATTTATCAGAAGAAGGAATAGCTGGATCATGCAAATGCATAACAGGTTCAGCCACTCCCCAGAAAATTAATCCAATTCCCATTCCTGCACTAAACAACATAGCAACCCAAGAGAAATAACTGAATTCTGGTTTATCTTCTTGCCGACCCAGTTTGATGTCTCCATATTTAGAAAATAGTAAATAGACAACTGTTACCAGAATCACTACCATTAACAGCACATACAGCCAGCCAAATTCTGTCGAAATAAAATTTTGCAGTACTTCTGCGACACGATTCATCGAATACTTACCAAGCAAGCTTCCAGGTATTGCTCCCCATATCGTAAAGAGGACACAAATAACAACGGAAGATAGATAAGCTGTATAATTCTTTTTTCCGCGATTCATATTCTTTCCTCCTTCCTTTGAACTCTTCTTATTATACATTATAAGGAGAGAAATGCATTATACCAAGCTAATTGACTTTACAATCTGATTTTATATTCGGTGCATTTTCAATCAGTAATCTGAAAAAATTTTTTCTTTATGAATTTCTCATATTGTTTTGCCAGATGATAAACTCAAATAAATGAGCTAAAGTCAAAAAACTGTTTAAGTACCTTAAAGAGTTTGTTTTTCTGGCATTAAGGTACGAAAATCCTAGTTAAGTACCTTAACGAGAGTAAATCTCCAGTGTTAGGGCACGTAAACTCTATTTAAGTGCCTTAATAAGGCTAACTCTCTAACGATAAGGTACATAAAAATATTTTGCAGATTATCTCGTAAATTCGCGGTTCACAATAAAGCATAAAAACATAGAAACTCCTGAGTCAAATAGTGGAACGATCAGCGCAGATATGAGAATATACATTTAACGAACCGAATACATAAAAGGGGTGAACCGCAATGAAACATACACAAGATTACCAAAGTTTAGCTGAAAATATTATTCGTTATGTCGGCGGAAAAGAGAATATAGACGGTTTGATCCACTGTGTTACACGCCTCAGATTTTATTTAACGGATGAATCAAAAGCCAACGATGAGGCTATCCAAAAGTTAACGGGTGTTCTTGGTGTCACCACCGGTGGCGGCCAGTATCAAGTGATTATTGGGCCAGCTGTTAATGATGTTTATGATGCCGTTATGTCAAAATTGTCTCTGTCTGAAAGCAAACAGGATACTGCCAGTACTGTTCCTAACAACTCAGAAGATAAAACGATCTTAGAAAAAGTAAAA
>NZ_DAMDAK010000026.1:7612-11310 GCF_032094055.1 Carnobacterium sp. | reverse complement strand
GTAATTTCAATCTTTTATTAGGGACCATCACGGGATCCATGACTCCGATCATTAGTATTCTTGCTGCCTCAGGTGTGATGAAAGGCTTATTGTCTTTATTAACTGGATTAAATATAGTATCTGAAGTGAGTAATTTTTATTTGCTGGTCAGTGCAATGGCTGATGCAGTCTTTTACTTCTTACCTATTTTGATTGGTTTCAATGCTGCCACTAGATTAGGCGGAAATGCCGTTTTAACAGCCGTCATCGGCGGTGCCATTTCCTATCCGACCCTGCTCGAAGCTGCTGACAAGGGGTTGAATGTTTTATCGATCGGGTCCGTTGATTTTCCGTTTGTTTCTTATTCTTACTCCATTTTCCCCATGATATTAGCTGCCTGGCTGGTAAAAAAACTAGAAGTTTGGCTCAAAACATGGGTTCCTGCTTTTCTGCAAGCAATTATTAACCCTATCATCATTATCGGATTAGTCACTTCGATCACCTTTTTGATCACTGGGCCAGTCATTACCTGGTTATCTTTTGCTTTAGCAAGCGGTCTTGAAACCTTCCTGAACTGGAACGCGCCTATTTTTGGAGCCATTATTGATGGTTTTTATCAAATACTCGTCATTTTTGGATTGCACTGGGGCATTATGCCGATCTACATCAATGATTTTGCAACTTTAGGATATAGCCACCTCTCAGCCATGGTAAGTGTGACAATTGTTGGACAAGGAGGCGCAGCATTAGCAGTCGCTATGAAAACTAAAAAAACAGAACTAAAAGAAATTGGATATGCAGCAGCTATTTCCGCATTCTGTGGCATTACTGAACCAGCCATTTATGGCATCACACTGCGTTATCTTCGTCCCTTTATCTGTGCCAGTATAGGCAGTGCAATTGGCGGTTTGTTGAATGTGAATATGTGGAGCATTATCGGTTCGCTTATTGGGCTTCCATCCTATATAGACCCCGAATTAGGAATTACCTCTAACTTTTGGTTTGCACTGCTTGCAACGGCGGTTACATTGATCGTTTCATTTGTACTCACTTATTTCTGGGGTTACAACGATTCCATGCAAATGAGAGAAAAACGTGAAAAACCAAAAAATCCGGCAAAAATGAAGTTGTCGTAACTTTTTAGCAAAAAGAATGTGCCGCACCTCAAAAATTAGCGTAACAAATCTAACTTTGGGGATGCGACATAATTTCTTCTCTATTTTTTGATGATTTATAAAATTTTAAAGTTTTCATCCTAAATTTGTTGCTGAAATCTGCCCTATTCTGTATGCAAGGACAAACTCAGGGATTTTTAATAGGAGCTTGTTCAAACTAGAGGTGAACAGCTCAACAAGTAGGTAAAGTCTATAAATTCATTACTCAAAAAGGACTATTTATAGCTATCGTTTAGAGACTATTCATTCCTTTTCTATAATGAAAATTATGTTTTGGGACTGGTACTACTTTCCATTTGTTGGTTCTAAATTGTGCTAAGGCACTGATAACCAAAATAACGCTGAACACGATAGAAATTATCGGTAAACGAGAATAGAGGTTATCAAATCCTTCAGGAGAAGTTAAAAATTTGTAGATCCCGAAACAAGCCCATGCTGCTGGTAACGTAAAAGCTGCATTTTTTAGCAAGATCATCATTAAAAGAGCTATTACAAGAGCAGTACTCAGCAAAACAATTCCCCATGTTTCTTCTGAAAGTCCTCCTCTCTTCCAGTTAATTTTTTCTAAGTAGGCTGCGATATTTACTATGGTCGCTATTAATAACCAGCCATTGTAAAGCCCAAATGTAAGAGATAAAATATTTTTCCTGTTGTCATTGATTTTTACGATCAATCGATTGATCACTGCGAGAACTACTGTAAGAGCCAGTATCAAGACAGTTGATACCAAAACTTTATCGTATAAGAAAGTAATAATCCAACCCACATTAAAAAGAGACGATAACCAGAATAAAGGCGATAATGTATCGATAGTTCGCTTGTAGCTTTCTTTGTTCCGATTTAAAATCAGGATAATAATCGATATAAAAACCAGTGTATAGATTACTCCCCATATACCGAATGTAAAAGGAGCAGGTGTGATGGGAGTAAGGTATTTATCAGACATTTCTTTTTGATCTGTGTTATTTATCATTCCTGTACTGCTTATATAATTAATTGCTAATACAATAACTAGTACAATGGCGTTCACCCAAGTTTTCGAAGCAGTTTTCATGTTATATTCCTCCTACAATTTTTTATACTACTTTAAAAAAAGCCAATCTTATTTTCATATTGCTCTATTTGTCTACACTGCTATTTACCTTATAACAGACGTTTTCATTTAACTCAAACACTGACTGCGAAACAACAAGTCAACTAAATAAGTTGTTTGGACAAAATATGCAAGCAAACGTTTTCTATACGTTAAACTTACACGAAAAGTGTTTAGCTTTCAAGAAAACCCCTTTTCATTCAATGAGCTCCCCTTGTCAATTTTCCTAAAAGCTTTATAATGATAAAAGATATATAAAGGCTGCTCTTCTTTGAACAAACAGTGTGCTGCTGCTAAAGAATGCCTTTAGAATGGAACGGAAAGCAAGCGGGAGGAAATAATGAAAAAAATTGGATTTGATTCAGAGAAATATTTGCACGAACAATCGGCTTATATTTTGGAACGTGTACAACATTACGATAAACTTTATATGGAATTTGGCGGAAAACTAATTGGTGACAAGCATGCCAAACGAGTCTTGCCAGGATTTGATGAAGACGCCAAAATGAAATTGTTAGCAACATTGAAAGAACAAGCCGAAATCATCATTTGTGTTTATGCAGGAGATATCGAACGAAACAAAATTCGTGAAGATTATGGCATTACCTATGATCAAGATGTACTGCGTTTGATCGATGAATATCGTTCTTATGGTATTTCTGTCAATAGTGTATTGATCACACGTTACCAGGAACAACCGATTGTCAAAGTATTTATGACAAAACTGGAACGAAGCGGCATCAAAGTTTATACGCATCGGGCAATTGAAGGATACCCAACGAACGTGGAAACAATTGTAGGAGAAGAAGGATTTGCAAAAAATCCTTACATTGAAACGACAAAACCAATCGTTGTAGTAACCGCACCAGGACCTGGAAGCGGAAAACTGGCCACTTGCCTTAATCAGATGTACCATGAATACGAGCATGGCAATAAAACAGGTTATGCCAAATTTGAAACATTCCCAGTATGGAATCTTCCGTTGAAACACCCAGTTAACATCGCTTATGAAGCTGCAACAGTTGATTTAAAAGATGTGAATGTCATTGATAATTACCATTACGAAGCTTATGGAGAAGTAGCGGTCAATTACAATCGCGATATGGAAACCTTTCCTGTCATTAAGCGTATTATTGAAAAAATCACTGGTACAGAATCGATTTACCAGTCTCCAACAGATATGGGGGTCAATCGCCTAAAAACAGGTATCATTGATGATCAGATTATTCAAGAAGCTGCGAAACAAGAAATCATCCGTCGCAGTTTTGCTGTTGAAAATGATTATAAAAAGGGTACAGCCGATGAAGAAGTATTACGTCGCATGCAAGTGATCTTAGAAGAAACTGATCAGAAAAAAGAAGATCGCATACCGGTGCTGCCGGCTCGCCATTATGCCAAAGCCGTACAAGAAAAACTCAACAGTACAAACTTGCAAGCCGTCATCGCAATTG
>NZ_DAMDAK010000026.1:6045-7602 GCF_032094055.1 Carnobacterium sp. | reverse complement strand
TACAACGCTGATGGATGCTTCAGCTGCTGCCATTCTGAATGCTTTAAAGTCGCTGGCCAATATTTCAGATGAAATAGATCTTTTGGCTCCGATGATCCTGCAAACTATCCAGCATTTAAAAACTGATGATTTGAACAGCAGAGTTCCGACATTGAGTGCCAACGAATTGCTGATTGCATTAGCAATCAGTGCGGTGACTAATCCGACAGCGCAGCTTGCTTATCACCAACTGCCTAATTTAAAAGATACACAGGCTCATTCAACTGTTATTTTGAATAGCGAAAACGAACAGACAATGAAAAAACTGGGCATCGATATCACCAATGATCCAGTATATCCGACTGAAAACTTGTATTATAATTAGAGAAATAAACCATAGGAGGAATATACCTATGGTTTATTTTTTATATTTTTTTATAAACTTCTCAGCTCGTTTCCCGCAATATTTACAAGTACAACTCCAACTATTTGTTAAAAAATCCATAAAAGCACCACAGCAAAGCAGGATAGAAGCCTCAGTCATTAAGGCGTAAAAATTGACAGAGTTTCTTTTGCTATGCTAGATTTAAAGCAAACAATGCGACGATAAAGGAGGAGGTACTTCTATGGGCAGAGGTGGTGGAAGCCGAGGTGGCGGTTCATTCGGCGGAAGCCGCGGCGGCGGCGGTTCGTTCGGTGGAAACAGAGGCGGTGCCGGTCGCAGCAGCGGCGGCGGTAGGGGCGGTGGTTCATTTGGTGGCGGCGGTTCATCCGGTCGCGGATCTTATGGCGGAAACCGCGGTTCAAGTGGACCGATTTTCAGGCCAGGGCCCATCTTTATACCAGGCGGATCAAGGCGGCGTTATGGACGAGGGCCAAGTTATTATGGCGGTGGAGGAGGAAACTCCGGATGTGGATGCGGGACAATCCTGATTATCTTATTCATCTTGTTTGTTCTGTTTTCTTTATTTAGCGGTGGCTTATTGTTCGGAAGCACCACGAGCAGTTCTGGCGGTTCGAATGATATCACGAAATCAACGATAGAACGTGAACCATTAGATAAAAGCTCGGTAAATGAAACTGCCTATTTTACAGATGAAGCCGGTTGGATCGGCAACCAAACCGAATTAACTAAAGGATTGAAATACTTTTATGATAAAACTGGCGTTCAACCTTACGTTTATATCACAGACAACATCGACGGTTCTACTAGTACGAATGTAACAAATGAAGAAATGGCCAACTTTGCCAATCAGCTTTATGACGAGTTGTTTACAGATGAGGCGCATCTCCTACTTGTATTCTACGAACCTGTTCCGAGTCAATATACAGATTATTATGTGACCGGAACACAGGCAAAAAGCGTTATTGACGCAGAAGCTGGTGATATCCTCTTAGACTATATCGATCGTTATTACTACGATAATAGTTTGTCAGATGAAGAAGTTTTCAGCCGGGCTTTTCAAAATGCAGCTGATCGAATCATGGAAGTTACCAAGTCACCATGGATCACTGTCTTTATCGTTATTGGCAGCGTACTGCTGATTGGTCTGCTCTTTATTTGGTGGCAACGCTCCA
>NZ_DAMDAK010000026.1:2716-6035 GCF_032094055.1 Carnobacterium sp. | reverse complement strand
AAACTGAAGAGATCCTCAACACACCACTGGAAAAATACGGCAGTTCAGAGGCAGAAGAATTGGCAAAAAAATACGAAAATGATAAAAAATAAAACTACCCTTTAAGGAGGAATATAATATGGCTATTTTAGACCGTTTTTCCGATATTATTAGCGCAAACATCAACTCACTTATCGACCGAATGGAAGACCCAGAAAAAATGATTGATCAGTACTTACGTAATATGACAGAAGATTTAGCAGAAGTTAAGCGCAATACTGCTGGGGTCATTGCAGAAGAAACCCGTACTAAACGTGCAGTTGATCAAAACGAAGCCGAAGTGATGAAATACAACGATTACGCCAAAAAAGCTTTGTCAGCCGGCAATGAAGACGATGCACGTATTTTCCTGAAGAAAAAACAAGAACTGGAAAATGTTGGCACCGGCTTAGCACAGTCTTATGCTGCTGCACATGAAAACGCGATGAAGATGCGTCAAATGCATGACAAATTGGCTTCTGATATTGAAACTTTAAAAGGTCGCCGTGCCATGATCAAAGGCAAGATGTCTGTAGCGAAAACACAAGAAAAGCTGAACAACGTCAGCGAATCTGTTGGCAAAACGCAAGGTGCAATGGGTTCATTCTCGCGTATGGAAGACAAAGCTGATCGAATGTTGGATGAAGCCAATGCGATGTCAGAATTAAACCAAGAGCCGGTGGATGAAGCTAAATCACTGGAGGAAAAATACTCTAGCGAAGGGTCAGCTGCTGTTGAAGACGAGCTGAGCCGTCTGAAGTCAGAAATGGGCTTATAATAACAGATTTTTTCTATCAAAACGAGCAAAAGCAGAACGGTCTCTTTAAAAGACCGTTCTGCTTTCATTTTTTCATGGCACTATATGTTATTGATAAAATCAACAATCAGCTTACTGACATGTTCTGGTTCTTCGTGATGTACCCAGTGAGTAGCTTCCCCTAGTAATATTCCCTGACCTTCATCACAAAACTCAAGACTTTTACTGGCTAACTCATGACCCAAAAAGTGATCTTGGGCTCCCCATATCACTAGAGTGGGCACAGTGACTCTGGATGGGATAGTTGGATCGGAAAGGCTGCTTACATTGGCGCGGTACCAGTTGATCATTGAACGCATAGCCCCTAATTGAGACCAGGCAGTACGGTACCTTTGCAAATCTTCCTCGTTGAATGTGCCTTTCTTACTACTGTGCCTTAATGCCTTTACTGCAATTTTCCAATCGGACAGTTCAAATAATCTCTCCGGTATCCCTCTAAGTTGAAAGAAAAGGATATATGAACTTTTCAAAATTTGCATGGGGTGCTGTAAGATTTGCCTGTTCATAGCTGCTTCATGCGGTGCATTGAGTATGACTAACTTCTGCAACAGATCCGGATACATTCTTGCCACTCTCCATGCCACGATTCCTCCCCAATCATGACCCACGAGAATCACTTTTTCTTTTCCAGAAGCTTTGATCAACCCCGCAATGTCCTCAACTAAATGATTCATGCGATAGTCATTTACTTTTTTAGGTTTATCGCTGAGATTATATCCTCTTTGATCCGGTGCCCATACTCGGAATCCTTTATTTGCTAAATCAGAAATTTGGTTGCGCCACCCATACCAATACTCGGGAAACCCATGCAGCAAAATAATCAGTTGTCCTTCTTTAGGACCTTCTTGAACAACATGTAGTTTAATCCCATTCGTTTCTACATATCTATGTTCTTCTATCATCCCCATCTATTCTAAAACCTCCTAGCCAATCGAAAAAATCTAGTAATTCTCTATTTACTTATAATCTAGTTCTTCTTAAATAAACACCTTTATGCAAAACTGACGTTAACATCTTACATATTTGCGTTTGAAACCTAGCCTTCCTCTATCCTTTTCTTTTTGGATACTTTCGTGAGCATTTAGGAGACTACTTTTTTTATTTTCTCGTTTGACTTCTACTGTCCCTACTTCTCTTGCGACCTCAATGGCCTTTTCGTTTAGTGGTAAAAATGAAATACCAACAGTGTATAAGAAATTATTCATCGCAGCTTTTGTTCGTTCTGGTGATTCATGGATCTCCTTTTTCACGATATCCAGCATATTGGAAATCTTACTTTTAGAAAATTGATTGTCCGGACGATTACCTAAAAGCCAACAGTAGCAGCTCCAGCCCGTAGACATTTTCAATTCTTGACCGCTGGCAATCCATTTATCAGCCACATCTTGTGCAATATCGGTCTCAGCTAATGTTACAGCCACCACATAATCAGACAGCATATAAAAATAAGCGGCATCTATCCAACGATTAAAATCGGATTCGGTCATGGCTCTCGGATCGGCAATAATCCCTGCAAAGTACATGGCATCATAATTCCCAGTAGCATACAGCTCTTCAGCTAAAGGTTGATTTATTTTGATTTTCTTTGCGATTGGCTTCATTGCACCGGTAGCCACGCCAAAAAGCGGCTCATGGGCACCGTTAGATAGGTATATTTTCTTCGTTCTTTCCTTACCTAAGGCCTCAAGCTCTTGCATCACTGTTTCGAAATCCATTTTTTTGTATTTCCTTTCTTAATTTTACTTCCTGCTTAAATCGAAGAAACAAATTGATATTTTTTCAAGGCTTTTATTCTTTTTAATTTTACCATAATTGTTTAATGTTCATCTCTTCTTTTGTTCAAATAAAACAATAAATAGACTAAGATGCGTTGGAAAAAAACTCCCTATACTAATCTTAGTCTATTTTGTAAGATGGTTTGAAAATAAACGTTTAAGAAATAACGTTTTGTTATTTCAAATATTCTTTTGCAATATTTTGATACTGCTCGATCATATCCAAATAGTTGTCTATTTGAACGTATTCATCGACTTGATGTGGCAAGGTTGGTTCTCCAGGACCGTAAACTACGAGGTCAAACGGCTGAGCTGATTTTGTAAATTCCGCTGCATCCGTAGTCGCTGAAAGCCCTGTAAGTGGAAGATCTTTATCAGAAACGTTTAAAATGCTTTGAATCAGTGCAGAATCTTTAGGCGATTTAACCGATTGTTTATTGTAATCAACCTTCAATTCTAAATGATAATCTGTTTTTTCATTTAATTTGTCAACGATTGCTTGAAGTGTATGGATAATATCATCATTTGAATAGCTAGGTATGGAACGGATATTAGCTTGTAAACTTGCGGTTTCAGGAATGCTGTTGACTTGGTTCCCCCCATGAATCACAGTTACATTATGAATGGTTCGGCCCAGTACTTCATCCTCGTATTTTTCTGTGATGTTGTCCATTGCTCGATTCGCTTCTGTGATAAATTCATTCAAATG
>NZ_DAMDAK010000026.1:0-2706 GCF_032094055.1 Carnobacterium sp. | reverse complement strand
ATGATTAATGGCATTAATTCCCTCTTTGGGCATTGAGCTGTGTGCTGATTTCCCGTGGGATACGACTGAGTAATTAATGGATCCCATATGAGTATAAACAAGATTGTAATTAGATGGTTCTCCAATGATCAAACCATCTAAGTCATCTGCATATCCTTCTTCAGTTAATTGCTGTGAGCCTAGTTCGCCGATTTCTTCTCCAACCGTTGCAAGAAGCTTAATTTTCCCGTTAATTGGTGTGTTCTTTTCTTTCAATTCAATCATCGCAATTGCCATAGCAGCTAGCCCACTCTTCATATCTGTTGTTCCGCGGCCATACATTTTATTTCCTTCTATATGCCCTTCATACGGAGGATAGGTCCATTGAGATTCGTCGCCTGCATCCACCACATCCATGTGTCCAGTAAATCCTAATACTCTACCTTCTCCATTGCTTAGTTCAGCAACTAAACTGCTGCGACCTGGAGAATAGTTGACCAACGTTGAATCGATTTCGTGTTTTTTAAACAAGTCTTTCAAATAATTGGCAACTTCCTCTTCATTTTCATTGACAGATTTGATTTGAACGATGTCTTTTAAAACCTGAATTTTTTCTTCATGGTTCATTTCTACTCTCTCCTTTACAATTTTTTATTGATAACTTAAAAATACACCTACTATCCCATGAATTCTTTCACTAATAGTATAAATCTCTTTTGGCTTTTAGACTAATGAATCGCATTGATAAAAAAAAGTTTCAGCTGTCAGATTTGAGAAAATAGGATATGGTTCAGGATTGCTCAATTAAGATTACATTTTAACATACTAAAAAATCTACTCATTTTCATCCGTTTTTCTATATCTCTTTAGAAATCATCACGTGCTTTGCGCAAGGCTACAAAATCTTCCGATGTCTCTGCCTGAAGAAACAAATTGATTTTTTTCTCCCGGCCAATGGTTGACGGTAAAGTGGGCTCTTCTTTTGCACGCAAATCATTGACTTGATCTAATGCTTCAGAAATTGCTTTGTTAGACGGCTGCACAGAATGGGCAAAATGTAGATTCGTTTGCGTATATTCATGAGCTGCATAAACTTGTATTTCATCATCTAAGCGTTTGAATTTCTGCAAGGCATCGTATTGGGCTTGGTAATCTCCAGTGAACACTCGGCCGCAGCCTGCGGAGAACAAGGCGTCTCCGCAAAATAGAGCTTTCTCTCCCATTAAGAAACTAATGTGCCCATGAGTATGCCCTCCTGTTTTGATGACTTGAAAATTTCGACCCAATAACTTGAAACTTTCTCCTTCTTGAACAATGCGATTAGCTAAGGGTACAGTTTCTTCTGGTCCATAAACGGGTGTATCCGGGTATTTCGCTAAGATTTCTTTTACTCCACCGATATGGTCCTCGTGGTTATGGGTCAAAAGAATGGCAGTTAAATTCAGCTGCTGTTCTTCCAGGTAATCCATCACACCTTCAGCTTCTCCTGGGTCGACTACCACTGCTTCTGTTCCTTCTTCAATCATCCAAATATAATTGTCAGAAAAGGCCTTGATTGGGTAAATATTCATTACTGTTCCTCCTCATTTTTAATTTTTACTATAATTAACTCATTTCCAATTAAATCAATGATTTTATCAAATCTTCAGCCAAGGTGACCGTTTGAGTAGGTCGGGCACTTACTTTATTTGTTTAAAAATTGAAATTTTAGTAGATAACTTATGCTTAAGATGCTTTTTCTGATATTATATTCCTATAACGATGAAAAGGAGGAATATAAATTATGTTGAAATTTAACCAAAATATACGGGGAAACGTAGCCCTAGGTATCAATCCACTTGGATGCAAACAGGAAGTAGTGAATCAAATTGACTATGTGAAAAACAAAGGGACTTACCAAGGTCCAAAAAAAGTATTGATCATTGGCGCATCATCAAGCTATGGTTTAGCCACTCGGATCAACTTGGCTTTCGGCGCGGGAGCAGATACGATCGGCGTTTCTTTTGAAAAAGGACCAAAGAACGAAAGAAATCTAGGGACAGCTGGCTGGTACAACAACATTGCTTTTCGAGAAGCTGCTGAAAAAGAAGGTCTGATTGCTAAAAACTTTGTGCAAGACGCCTTCAGCCATGAGAGTAAGCAAGAAGTCATCGATTATATAAAGAATGAATTTGGCGGCAAAGTAGACTTAGTTGTTTACAGTTTGGCAAGCGGTAGAAGAACCGATCCTGATACTGGAGAGACTTATACATCTTCCATTAAAGCCATTGGGGAGCCAGTTGTTGGCCCTAATATCAATATGCAAGAGCAGACTTTCTATACTGTAACGCTGGAACCTGCAACTGAACAAGAAATCCATGATACCGTCAAAGTAATGGGTGGAGAAGACTGGCAACTATGGATGGAAGCCCTAAAAGAGGCCGACGTGTTGGCGGATGGAGTTCTCACAACTAATTATTCTTACTTAGGAACTGAACTGAACCACGATTACTATGGCGGCGGTACACTTGGCCGCGCTAAAGCAGATTGTGATGAAAAGGCGAATGCTATTAATGAATTATTGACTGATATTAACGGCAAAGCCCTGATTGTGGTTGCCACTGCCGTTACTACTAAAGCAAGTTCCGTTATTCCTTTCTTCCCAGTTTACTGTATCGGCCTTTACAAAGTCATGGAAGAGAAAGGCACCCACGAAACACCGATTATGCATCAAGATCGGATTTATCG
>NZ_DAMDAK010000025.1:27905-28424 GCF_032094055.1 Carnobacterium sp. | reverse complement strand
GCATCTATTCCGATAACATGATGTCCGTTTCGTTTCAGCAATAGCATAGTCGGTTTACGACCGCCTTTAGATTCCCCGAGAATACTTTCTTCAACCAGGTTCTCGTTGATCAATTCTTTTACAATTGTGCTGACAGTTGGCGGAGTGATGCCTGTTTCTTTTGCAATTTGAGCGCGCGAGATTGGTTCAGCTAAACGGATTTTATTTAATACAACGGATTTATTTACGGATTTCATTAATTGAAAAGTTCCACGTTCCATGAGTACCTTTCCTTTCTTAAAAAACAATCTTTTTTTACTTAGTATAGCATGGTTAATTAATTTAATTTAGAAATGTTTCATTCTTTTTTATTTTTAGATAGATTTCCTTTTCTTTTAAAGATTTAATTTGCAGTTTTACATTATGTAGTTTTTCTGAAAACATCTGCTTAATTTACTAGACAATTTTTCGAAGTCGTGAGAAAATGAAAGATGTTAGTATTTGGTTCTATAGCTCAGCTGGATAGAGCAAACGTTTCCT
>NZ_DAMDAK010000025.1:16458-27895 GCF_032094055.1 Carnobacterium sp. | reverse complement strand
CTAAACGTTAGGCCGGGAGTTCGAATCTCCCTAGGACCATTCGGTGAACAAGTAGACTCACTTTAGTTGGTGGTTGTCTGTCCAAGAAATCGGATATGAGAGACGAACTCATAGCTTTTTTCGGCTATTCGTTCACGGTTCGTGATTTCTTGGCTTCATCGTCACCTTAGAGCTGTATTTCTTTTTTTTAGATCAATTTACCCGACTTTACAAAAAAATAGACAAGCTCGCTGATTTAAATAGGAGACTTGTCCAAACTCGAAAAGGCAGATTCAAAAATCTGCAATTCGTTTAAAACTGTCCCTTTTGGGTCAGTTTTTTTTATTGCTAATGCTGACAGATTCAATTTTTTTCATGAAATGTTTTATTTCTACTAGTATTTTTTGGCTTTTCCCAGACAACAGTAAGTTCATTATTTTCGTCAATTTCAATAACGGGTTGTAAATTTGAAAAAAACAAGTAATAGATTATGATCGCCATCATGGGTCATCTCCTTAAAAAATAGGTATATTTTGTATATACCAAACAATACTAGAAAAATACGATTTTTTTGTTACCAAAAAGTAAAGGAAATGATAAGCTTTCTTTTTGAATCGTCCTTTAATTTAAGTAGAGGATTTGGTCTTTCTATCGATTCACTCAGTCTGCTTAAAATTTACAACATCTTTTTAATCTTCTTTTTGTTCCGCTTGGTTATAAATCACAAATCCAATAATGGTCAATAAAATGCCAATCAATAAAGTAATAGACTGATGCTCATCTCCACTCGTCAATCCTAAAATAAGAGCTACAAAGCCTAATGCCATGATAAATAACCCATTTTTCAACATTTTGCTCATCCTCGCTTATTTAGTTTTTTTTCTTTACTTTATTGTCTTGGAAATCGCTTTCACTGTCAATTTTGTGCACTTTTCATACAAAAAAAGGTCTGAAAAGAGAATGCATCTCTTTTCAGACCTTTTACTGCATTAAGATTTATATAGTTTTTCTAATGGAATGTCTAGCAGTCCAACCCTGGCTCTCGGTAAAAAGACAAGTACAACCCATTGCGCAGTATGCTCATTCGGGGTTGTACTTGTTATTTTCCTGTCGAGCCAAAACGGCTTGTCCTGCTTTTCTTTTTTTATTCTGCTGTCACGCCAGCGATTTTTTTGTATACGTCTACTACTTCTGAAGCCATATCACGGAATGTGATAGCGTTCATTAAATGGTCTTGACCATGAACAAGTAATAAACTAAGGTTCATTTTTTCTCCTGAAGCTTCTGCTGTCAGCATAGCTGTTTGAGAATGATGTGCTTCCACAAGTGCTTTATCTGAATCCGCTAATTTTTGTTCAGCTAAATCAAAGTCTCCTGTTTTAGCAGCTTGAATGGCTTCCATTGCATCACTTTTAGCATTTCCACCGTTAATGATCAAACCCATGATCGTTTGTAAACTTTCTTGCTCTTCCAAATTAAAACTTCCTTTCATTTCGCCTGTTGCTTTTACTTATTTGATTAATGCTAACGCTTGGTTTAAAACATTTTCTCCGTTCATCATTCCGTAGTCTTGCATATTTTTATCTGCTAATTTCTTTTCAAATTGAGATTTCATGAAACGAACTTGAGGTCCTAATAACAGAACGTCAACGTTTTTTGAAGAAAGGTTTTGATCAGCTTCTGCTGCGGATACTGCAAAGATATCTGCATCAAGGCCTCTTGCTTCTGCTGCTTTTTCCATTTTAGTTACCAATAAACTTGTACTCATACCTGCTGAACATACTAACATAATTGTTTTATCTGTCATTCTTAATCACTCCATCTATTTTATTTGTTCCTACACTTTATATAAAGCAAGTTTCGTGCCAACTTTTCCGGAGTTGAAATCGCTATCTGTCAGCGTTTTCTGTATAGGTTTACATTTACACACAAGCAAATAACCTTACACACTAATTTATTTTGTGTAAATTAAAGCTGCAGCAAAAAAATTGCTGCAGCTTTAATCATATATCAACTTCTCGTAAGCTGGTTTTCAATCAGCATTTGAACCAGATAAGCTAGTTCATCTTGAGAAATGGTAACTTGGTACTGTTCTTCTAAGGGTTTTAAAACGGCCTTAACTGTCTCTGCTGCTGCAGCATATTGCCTTAGATACTGATCAGCATTAGAGAATCGACGTAAAACTTTGCTTGAATTTAGACTCTCCATCAAGAAAGCTAAATGCAGGATCATACCTGTTTTTACACCAGAAAGCAATTGAATGCCCAGCTGTTTTTCTAATTCTTGTACAACTTTTTGCAAGGCAGCCATCAGTTCATAGACCGATCCTACATGTGTTAAAGTCCCGGTCAAGGACTGGCTCATTTGTTCAAGAGAAAGTTCTTCCACTTGGTACTTGATTTCCATTACCTTTTCCTCATCAAAAGCTTCATAAGCGGAAAAGTAAGGAATATTCCGGTGATGAACCGGTACAGTTCCCACAATGGCTTTGATCGTATGCTGTTCACTTAATTGATCAATACGCCGTATAAAATCTTCTAGTTGCAAAAATTGCATAGGAATGATGTCGGTACTGTTTGGATTGAGCACCTTTTTCAACTGCTCTTCCAGTCTTTTAGCGACGCCCTCGCCGGTAAAACAAGCTACCACCACAGCCGGTTGTTTTTCTGCCGCTGTTCCTAGACTCGGACGCGAAGCATTTCCCATCGCCATTTGGCAGCTTTGGTAAATATCTTCTAATGGACGACCCACACTAGCCATTCGGACAGCTTCCAAAACCACAGGTGTACTGGCCATCGAAAGGGTCCGAACCTCTAGTCCTAATTCTTGAGCCAGCATATCGCCAAAAGCATTCAATGAACCCATATCGGTCAGTACCAAGATCCCATACTGATACGTTTCACGATTAGCTGCAATGGTTTGGCGTACAATTTCATACATATCTTTCACTTTCATCGTTAACGGCATATCGATGGCCGTTCCGACTGTCGTGTCTAACAGATCCTGAACCGTCTCCAACATACTGCTGGCTGTTGATTTGCCATGCATCAAGACCATCACACCCACCTGTTCCGTCATAACTTGAGTCGGTTCTTCAATATCTAACGTTAAAAACATGGTGATAAACCCGATTTCGTCAAATGGAATTTCTATGGCTAGCTGTTCTTCGATGATGGCGGATAAATCAATCGCTACTTGAAATTCTTTCGAATACTTCTTTCGTACAGCATTTAAATTAGGATGGACGATGGGTCGTTGTTCTTTGATTCGCTCAAGTGTACTTTGCAAATGCAAGGCAAAAGCGAAACGGGATTTCGATTCGTATGTCCGATTTAAATGTTCTTCCGCGAAATCGTATAATTTTTCGGTCAAGTTACGGATATCGGCTGGAATCAGTTCTTGATGAATATCAGATAATGACAACTGCTCAAGGTACTCGCTGAAATAATGCGTCAGGTTTTTTTGAATAAATCCTTCTAAATCCACTTCTTCCAAAGCACCCATTTTTAACGCTTCATCTACTCGCTCTTCAATTTCATTGTAAACTGTCATATCTGAAACCACATCTTGATTGATCGCCATTTTTTGACTGGTTGGAACAAATGAAAAATGAGATTTATGCCGGTCAACTAATCGGTCCAAACGTTCAGGAGCTTCTTTCACTAACAACAAGCCTTTTTGTACCGCTAACGGCAAATCCTGTTGCGTAATCGTCAAATAGTCGGTTTTATGTGTCCGGTAATGCAGAAAAGCTTTAGCACAAACAAGCTTTAAATCACGTTGTACTTGGCCAATATTGGCTTCAGCCGGATAGAGCATATACGCCAATAAGCCGTCGCGTTCGATTACGATTTTTTGGTTCAGGCGTTGTGCTTCTTGCTGCAGAAAAGTAGCGACCAATTCATAGCGTTCTTCAATCCTTCGTTCAGCTAATGGCGGCAACGTAATCGTCATCGGAATTCGCCGGTTGAATGTAGCCAGTAAAACATCTGAATTTTCAGTCGTGGCTCCGATGATCTGCACTTGCGCTGTATGCGTTTCGCTGCTTTCGCCTAATGGACGGTAAACGCCTTTGTCAATAAAAGTAAACAGCATTTCCTGTCCTTCTGGCGGCAAGCGATGAATTTCATCCAGGAATAATATTCCGCCGTCTGCTTGATGGATCAAGCCTGAACGGTCTTCTGTTGCTCCGGTATAAGACCCTTTTTTCACACCAAAAATATGACCAAACAATAATTGCGGGTTTTGGGCATAATCAGCGCAGTTAAAAGAGATAAAAGGCGCCTCAGCCGGCAAAGCGTTTGCTTCTAAAGCGAATTGGTACATGCACTCGGCAAAGAGCGTTTTACCGGTTCCTGTTTCGCCAAAAATAATCGTATGCAAGCCTCTCGGCGGATACAAAACTGCCGCTTTTGCTTGTTGAATCATAACTTTTAAGGATGCACTATGCCCAATTAATTGATCAAATGCATCTCCCTGGTCTTCTGTTTCTTCTCTTATTAATTGTCCGGATTTCAGTTGGTATAAAACTGGGCGGCCTTTACTTTTCTCAATTTTTTCTTCTTTGTATAGTTCATTCAAATACCGACTGACATTTGCACGGTCCAACGCTAATGCTTCAGCTATCTCCTTAGCCGGCAAAGGTTCCATTTGGTTTTCTAAATACGCTAAAATATCTTTTTTACGAGACAGCATGCTGATCTAACTACTCCTTCCTGAAACCGGATACTTTGGTTAGTTGAAAAATAATGGAATTTCTTCCGTTATTTTCCTTATTAAAGTTTGTTCTTTTTACGGGCACCTTTATTTTTATCTGTCTTTTTGCGGTGTTTCTTCTTTTTCTTGGTAGGGCTCGCCATCTCTGCTGGTTGAGTAGTTGGTTCAGCCGTTTTTAATTTTGTCGATGCCTTTTTTTCTTTTGCTTTTGACTTATTCATTTGTTCGTCATCTGTTGCTTCTTCCGCTTCCGGACGTTCGGTAATCAACTTTCCGCCATAAAGGAATAATGGGGTAAGTTTTAAGTCTAACGAAGAAATAATTTTTTTGAATTCACGTAATTCACGTTCATTAACTAAAGTTAAAACCGTTCCCTTTTGTCCCATCCGGGCGGTTCGGCCTGAGCGGTGAATGTAGCTTTCTTTATTCAGCGGCAAATCGTATTGAATCACATACGGCAATCCGCGGATATCTAGACCGCGTGAAGCCACGTCAGTCGTCAGCAGCAGCTTGACCTTGCCGTCACGGAATTGTTGCAGCGCGTGCTGGCGTTCTGTTTTATATTTTTCAGCATGCAGCACGGCAACTGAAATCCCTTCATACTGCAACTTTTCAAAAGCTAATGTCAAATTTGCAACGTTATTGACAAAAACCAACCCGCGAAAATCCTCCATACGTGTTAAACGGCGTAACACCTCAACCCGTTTTCTAGTGGGTGTTTCGATATACGCATGGACGACTGTTCCTTTTGATTGGTCTTCATCGGTCACATCGATCCATTCAGGGTCTACATTGAACCATTTAGGCAACTCTTGCATGATTTCATTGCTCGTAGCTGAAAAGAAAGCCATTTGGCGTTCTCCAGGTAATTTACTGACGACTTGCCGGACTGTATTCAATTGTTCTTGTTGCAATAATTGATCGGCTTCATCTAAAATAATGGTTTTGACTTGGTGCAGTTTTAATTTTTTAGTTTCTGCTATTTCCAAAATACGGCCAGGAGTTCCAACAATCACTTCTGGTCTTTCTTTCAATTTTTCAATCTGACGGTTTTTATTTGCGCCACCGATCATTGTCTGTACCGTTAATTCCAGCTGCTTGCCCCATTCTTTTACGACTGCTGCAACTTGGACTGCCAATTCTTGTGAAGGAGCCAAAATCACTAACTGTACACCGGATTTTGGTTGAATCTGTTCAATCGAAGGCAAGGTATACGCTACTGTTTTCCCGGTTCCCGTTGGAGAGATCCCCACTACATCCCGGCCTTCTTTTAAGGGTTCATACACTTTATTTTGAATGGCAGAAGGTGTCGTATACTCTAATTTCTCCCAATACTGCTGTAAGGCAGGCACTAATTGTTCATTCATTTTATGCTGTCCTCGTTTCTCTATTTTCCATTATCGATCAGTTCATTACTTTCTATCATACCAAAAAATCTGTAAAAGCTAAAGCAGCGAAACGGCAAAATAAAAAAGAACAGGAAAGGCGAAGCAACCCTAAAAGTAAGCGATCCTTTTAAGATTTTCTCCTTTTTCTGTTCTTTTAAACCTTTTCTTAATTCAATTAAGCTTTTTTATCCGCTTCGAAGACAATTCCTGCATCTTGGCGAAGATCCGTCAATACACGGTTGACTTGGCGGCTTAACTCTTGCCATTCGGCATAGTTTTTCAATTGTTTTTCATCAGTCGGGTTATTTAACACCTCTGCAAAAGCTTGTGCTTCTTCTGTCATCGGATTAGCAATAATCGTTTGAGCAATATTTTCTTTTAAATCCGTTTTACGATCAATCAATTCAATGGTGGTGATGCCGGTAACGCCATCCATCGAAAGGGTTTTGTTTAAACCGTAAATCTCAGAAGGCAAATAAGAATTGGCGATCTTACCAGTATTGATCGTTACATCAAAATTAGGGTAGCGCAGAATCGCGGTTCCTTTTCCGTCCACTCCTGTTGCGATCTTAGTGCAGAAATAATGGCTTGAATCCGGTACACCAAACCAAGAAAGAGCTGCATAGATTGGATAAACACCTAAATCTGCTAAGGCTCCGCCTGAATAAGTCAAAGAAAAAATATTGGGTTCGTGTCCCGCTAAGACTTGACTGTAACGGGAAGAATATTTCATGTACGTAAAATTAGCTCCCTGAGGACTGTCAATATTTTTAATTTCATTTTTGACGATATTAAAGTTTTCTTCGTGGATATGACGAGCAGCTTCAAATAAAAAGACGTTATTTTCTTTCGCAACTTTTGCTGCTGCTTCCCATTCTGTTGGATTCGAGAACATCGGCTTTTCTACAATGACATGTTTGCCGGCTTTCATCAAAGTCACAGCTTGTTCAAAATGCAAACTATTTGGCGATGCAACGTAAATGACGTCTATTTCTGGATGTTGCGCATACACATCTAAGTCTATTTCAAAAATAGTTGCTCCATACGGTTCTCCAAATGACTTGGCTTTTTCAACCGTTCTTGAATAAACCCCTACCATTTCATATAAACCTGTTTCAATTGCTGCATCTACAAATTGATTGGTGATCCAATTTGTTCCAATAATTCCTAAACGTAATGCCATAGCGATCTCCTCCAGCTCATTTCAATATCGTACTGACTTTTTTCAATTTGCATAAAAATAGAAAACGTTTTTTTCATTCTTATCATAACAAATTTTCATGAACATGAACAGAAAGAGTTTTCCTTTCATGCGTGCTTTCCTTTTCCTTCCTTTTGATGGCTGTTTGTTCCTTCTGCTCCGTCACAAATGCGCGTTTGCTGATTGAGTAAAATTATATCGATCTCTTGCTGAATTTTTTTCCAATCTCGCTGACTCGGTACGGTTTCAATTCCAATCACTTTAATATCCGGTGCCATCCATTTTTTTGTCAATTCCACTTGGCAATCGGTTAAAATCATTTGAACTTTATCTTCTTGATAGATTGCTTCAGTAAAAGCATAACTTTTTAAAACAAAAGGATACCTTGCTTCTAAAAGGTCTATCAAAAACAACTCATGCCGCCAACCTTGTTGAGACATGACGACTAATTGGATTCGCTCTTTTTCTTGAATGACTTGTGAGGTGAGGCCTTTCCAAGAGGTGATCATCATAAAAATAATTTCTTCTTCGTTTTCTTTGGCTTTACGTGTCCACCTATTATCAGGCCCTTTATTTAACACATCTTTTACAACTCTAGGGAAAACAGAAAAGATTGGTTTAAGGCTGTTTAATAAATTTCGGCTACGGTTAAGCAAAATGTGACTGCCACCCTTAAATAAACCGCGATAGAAATAAAAACTCATTAGAATGACGATCAAATCTTCTTGGTTCTCTAACGTATACCCTGTTCGTTCCTTTAGAGTTTCAATAAAATCTCTAACGTTTTCGTATAATTTCGTTAATAAAGAGTCGGAGCTTAACAGCTCAATGTAAAATTGCCAATAAAAATTTTGATAGAGGTAGATCATAAACTTACGATCTTTTTTAGGGATAGCAAATGGGAGTTCAGCTGAGAGGGAATCAAATAATTGGTTGATTTTGATCACTTCAAAATCAGGCAGTTCATAATTTTCCTCAATGATATAGCCTTTTTTTATCCGCTCTAAACAAATTACTAGCCAAAGAGCAGTTTTATGTTGAGTCAATGGTGAATAAAAAGGTTCTTTGGCCTTTTCTTGAAGCAGATAAATATATTTATTGGCTATTTCAAGAAAAGGATGTTGAAATTCATCAAATGCAGCAGAATAATAGTCCCATAGAAATACACTATAAAAATAACGGATTTGTTTTTCTGATCCTCTGATTTTGACTGGTTTTGATTGAACCCACAGATTATATTCTGCTAAAAAGCTGTTGATTTGTTTTAAACTTCTGATAATGGAGGAGATACTGGTATATAATAATTCAGCTAAATCTTCTATGCTGGGGATATCCAGCTCAAATAGTTTTTTGATGATTTGAAAATTCAAACTGTTTTCCATAGCCCGTTGATAAATTTTTTCCATTTGAAAATCATTGGATGTCGTCAGTTTTATGCCGCGTTTTTTAGAAGTTTCAATAGTGATCTCACTGGTCAGGTTACTATTGTAATATTGAATGTCCGCTCGAATTGTGCGCCCCGAGCACATCAATTGTTGAGATAATTCGTCAATGGTCCACCACGTGTCATCGGATAGCAACACTTCAACTAATTGCAACCGTCTAGAACTAGAAGCATCCAGCAACTTATTTAATACCATGTTTTTTCTCCTTTCTTACCAAAAATTAATGTTCTCTCCTTGCTTTATAATTAAAGTATACCAGTTTTTTTAAGAACTGCCTAATTATAAAAGCGCTTACATTTAATTATATACATAAAAAAACCGCTAGTCAACTGTGCCTAGACGGTTCTTTGAGGGCCTATATTATTGATTGAAGTGATGCGGGGATGTGTGGTTTTATCAAGCACAGGATTGGCTTATGGTGGCTATGCTGATAAAGAGGAAAACAACGATCTATGCGGGATGGACGTTTCTTTTAAGTACTAAAAAACCAGCTAATAATCTATGTAAGAATAGCATGCCTGCCAAACTAAGCGATGTCTTATTTAGATTATTTGGAGAGGTAGCGGTTTTTACTGTATCGGAAATTTTCCATGCCCTTCCTGATTTAAAGCTGTGTATATTTGCTATCCTGTTCACAAACTTTACTGCCATGCTAGATTGACTTTGATGATTCACTATATTAAACCTGCCATCAGAAACTAGTAAACCACGTAACAGCATCAATCTTTAACGATTCGAAAATAATCTTGCCTTTCAAGTCTTCCACGGCATCACTCCTCGTGTATTGATATAAATAAGAATATCACTTTCTAATCAAATTATCATTTCAACAATTGCCTATCCATATGCAATTGTTGAAATGAATAAATGCAGACAAAAAAGGTAGGACAATTATCCTACCTTTTTAATAACAAGTGTACTGTGAAAAAAAACAGCCTTTGTTGTTACATCTTATCTTCTGTGCCCTTTATTCTTACGCTCCACTGTACCAGGCATGTTGTCTCTTAAACGATTTTTGTCTTTTGGATTAGCATCAAGGTTATTCAATAGATTCATATCGTCATCTGCTAAGAAGAAATCAAAGACATCTGCATTTTCTGCGATCCGATCTTTGTGACTTGATTTTGGAATCGGAATCACATCTCGTTGAATGTTCCAGCGCAACGCAATTTGTTCAGGTGTTTTGTTGTGCTTTTCAGCTAGTGTCAACAATTTATTTTCTTTGCTGATTTTCCCTCTTTTAATCGGACTATAAGCCATCGAAACAATATTTTCACTGTCACAGAAATCATTGGTATCTTGTTCGCTATGACCAGGATAAATTTCATATTGGTTTACAGCGGGTCTTACCTTGACTTCTTTGAGTAAAGGTACCAAATCAGCTCGTTTAAAATTGGAAACACCAATAGCTCGTGCGCGTCCCGATGCATAAATTTCTTCTAATGCACGCCAAGTCTCAAGATTTACTTCATCATCTTTATCCGGCCAATGAATCAAAAGTAAATCTACGTAAGGTTGATTTAACCGTTTCAAACTGTCTTCAAAGGATTGCGTAGCTTTATCGAATCCCATATCGGTTTTCCAGATTTTTGTAATGACAAAGATCTCGTCACGTGAAATTCCTGAGCTAACAGCCCGATTGATAGCTTTTCCAACATCTTCTTCGTTATCATAACTAGCTGCTGTATCAATTAAACGATAACCTTTCATGATAGCATAAAACACAGCATCTTCGGCTTCTTGTCCTGTCATGCCGCTTGTTCCTAAGCCAATCCCTGGTATAGTATAACCATTGTTTAAAGGCATTCTATCTAATAAACGTTCTACCATAGTTATCACGCTCCTCTTTGTGTTACTCTCAGTTTAACGAAGTCTTTTACAAAACTCAAAAGAAAACACTTACACCTTAAAGGAGAATTTTTAATTTTTTAAATCTTAATCCGGTTAAAAAACGGTTTGCGTGACATATCAAAGATGCCATGGCGGACTTATGTCACGATAAATCTCTTTACGTGACATATCGATAGAAAGTTCTTGTCCTTATGTCACGATAAATCTCTTTGCGTGACATATCCATCGAAAAATCCCATCTTTATGTCACGGTAACTCAATTAAGGAAGAGAATCTTTAAATTAGGTGCTTTTCGGTAAAACCGAAAAGGTCAGATTAGGATTGCAAGGTCAAAAAAACTTATCATTCCTACACAACAAAAAAAACTGCATCCGCTTGACTAGCAAGGAATACAGTTTGCTTCTTTTATTAATCTAACTGCCAATAAAACTTTTCTAATCTAATGTGACCACTACTACTTCCGGGCGATTATTAAAACGGAACGGGAAAGTGGAATTGCCGATTCCTCGACTAACAATCATGCGTTTCCCCGGTATTTCAGGATCATAGTAGACGCCATCCGTGTATTTTGGAAACTTCCCTTGACCGGGAGAAAAAAGACCGCCGATAAACGGCAGGCGGAACTGACCGCCATGAGCATGACCGCTCAAAATCAAATCGGGTGCTCTGGTCAAATCCATCAAATATTCTTCAAAAAATTCTGGATGATGAGCTAACAATACTTTCGGCTGTTTTTGCATACCTTCTGTTAAGACGACATCTCTAAGGATTGGTTTCGGTGCAAGATCAAAATCTTCTTTTTCTGATAGTCCCATCAAAACAAAACCAGCGTGTTCAAATTCAATCCATTCTGCTTC
>NZ_DAMDAK010000025.1:9484-16448 GCF_032094055.1 Carnobacterium sp. | reverse complement strand
CTTCGTCGATTAATACACGTACTCCTGCTTTGGTTAAAACGTCTTCCCATTCTTGCAGCCGGCCACTGCCAAAATCATGATTACCAGTAACCGCATAAGTGGGCGCGATTGAAACCAAAGATTGAGTAAAATTTTGCAATTTCTCTTTTGGCAAATCATAGCGTACATCGATTAAGTCGCCTGTCAGCACGATCAAGTCAGGTTTTTCAGCAGCTACTTTCTTAACGAGCTGCAGCAGCGAGACTCCTTGGCGTGGTATATGGGTATCTGATAATTGCACAATTTTTTTACCTCTTAACGCTTTATCTGAATAAGGCAATCTTACATGAAAATGTTTAATTTGTATCCACTTATTCTGTGCAAGCAGATAAATCACTAATAAAATAATCAAACCTACTACTATTCCTAAACTACTCCATCCTGACATAAAAATTCCTCCAACTAAATAAACTTTCCTTCTTCTTTTCAAAATACTGACTTTCTTTTTATTCTAACATAAAAACGTTTGGAAAGCGTTTTTGTTTGATCCATGATACAATAAAAGAAAAAATGAGGTGACGAAAAATGGATAATCCAGGAATGGAAAGTGGAAACCAGTACAGTACGCGCGATGCAGCAGCGTTCAAAGCTCTTAAAGATGATGAGAAATTAGGTGGGATGCCTGAAGAACAGCCAGATACAAATGAGGAAAAAGAAGAACCAAAAGCAGAAGATTTCAAACCCTTTAAAGATCCTGAGAAATTGAAAGAATTAAAAGAAGAGCAACCTGAAAAAGAAGAATAAAATTAAGGTAAACAAAAACCATTGCCCATGATCGAGGACAATGGTTTTTGTTTGCCTTACTGTATCCGTTCTAACACAATCGGTTTTGTCTTTTTCAGAGAAATATCAGAAAGGGTGATCGTTCCTCCGTCTTCAATTAAGTCATTCTCTCCAATCACGCAATCTTGATTCAAGGCAATGGTCCATTTGGCGTAATCTCCACTGCGCAAAACAAGTGCGATTGTCCCAAATTGCAAATTATCTGCTGCTTCAAAGGTTTCACTTTCGCCGTGTATCGAAAGGTTCATCTCCCCACTTGAATAATCCAACGTGACGGTTTCCCCTTCGCTGTCGGTTCCTTCCCAGATGCCCGTTAAAGCTGATTGGACATAATAGTAAGAAATTCCGCTCCCGCGATCTCCATAAGTGCCAACGTGTTCACGAATGACCCCATTGTTTTTTTCTCTATACGTGACCGTCACAATATCTGGCGTTAACCACTGAAACTTGAAGGTATTCCTTGCATAATAAGGTAAAACTTCATCTGGACGGGCAAATAGTCCGTAGTACCTGCGATACGTAATGGTTTCTCCTGTTTCTCTGTTGCGCTTTAAAATAAAAACTTGCTCATGATCCGGTGAAAAATTAATTTTTGTTTGTGTCTGAACTTTTTCATGATAAAGTCTCTGACCATTAAAAACCAACAAAACAAAGAACGCAAGAGCACAAAATACTTGAATCCTGCTGCGTCCTTTAAAAAAATTGAAGACAGCCAGAAATACCAAAATCAGGATCAATGCATTGATAATATAAAAGAAGCTGGTGTCCAGATATTCGATGCGGTATTTGTGCTTCACAACTACATAAGCCACTTGCCAACCGATCAAGGCTAATGCGAACACGGCTGAAATGCCAATACCGATTTTTTGAAGTCTACTTTTTTCCACTTTACAGGTTCCTTTCTTGATATGACGTTTTTTCATCTTTCAATTTAGTCTTCTGCTTCTAACGGCTTATATTCTTGCGCAAATTCCCAAGTTTTCCCGTTATCGTTTGAAATGAATTTGCCTTTTACGTTTCCGCCTTCATAATCGCCATTATCTCCTTGGTTGACCAATAGCGCTAAATGATCGTCTTCTACAAAAGGCGCTTCAGCGGATACAAAGATGTTCAGGTACATGCCCGGAACATTTATTTTGGCCAAGTCCCAGGTAGAGCCGCCATTTTGAGTGTAATAAAGAGTCGGTGTATCGGGATTGAGCACACCAAAAGATAAGAAACCAATTTGCGTATCGACAAAACTGCCATCACTGATAAGCTGGGTAGTCTCTGCTGACCGAGTCTTTCTCCAGGTTTTCCCGCCGTCATTCGTTAAATAAATGTAATGAGCTTCTTGCGACATCGTACGTCCGCCAGAAAGGATGGCATACCCAAAGTCGGCTGTTACGAAATCGATTTTCCTGAAACGCAACCCGACAAAATCATCTGCAATAACCGATTCTTCCCAACTCTTTCCTTGATCTTTAGACACTTGGAAAGTCACTTTTTGCTGGCTCCAGCTGTCGCCTTGAGGGTAGACAAATGCAACTCGCTCATTCGTCAATAAATAACTGCCAGGAATCAAAGAACTTTGGTCCCCGCTGATTTCTCCACCAAGCAAGTCTGCTAAAGGAAACGGAACAGCTTGCCAATGGATGCCGCTGTCGAAGGTTAGTTCCACTCGGTTTTTCTGGATGCGATAATCCAATAGACCATTATCTGTAGCAGGATCTTTATCTGGAGCTTTTTCCGGAGCAATATGGGTCAGCGTATAGCCACCATCGTTCTCTTTTTTTAGCGTTAACAGCCAATAGAGATTCCGGACCGATCCATCATCTTCAGTCATGCCCCAATAAGAAGATCCTAAATCGTCTACTTTTTCTGGATAAACAAGAAAGAGAGCCGATACGACGAATTCATTTAAATCACCGGAGATATACTCAAACTCATTAAATCCGACAGACAGCAAGCGTTCGATATCGGAAACTTTCTTAGAACGATATCTATTCATGTAATCACTTAGCAAAGCACTGGCCAAACTTTCATAGTTTATAGATTCTGGATTGAGTTCAGCTTTTTCCCTGGTTATCGGCAAAGACCGATTAAAGTCCTCTGCTTGCCCTACTGATTTTATTGGCCGGTCAACAAACCGCATCCCTAAATAAAATGAACCGGCTGCAACAATCAATATAAGAACAGCGATAATGACTGCTAGTCTCACTTTTTTCAAAATAATCTCTCTTTTCTTCTACTTATTTTATTCCTATTAAACCCTATCGTTGATCGTGTTAAATGCTGTAGTTAGTTTAGCACTTTTGACTGTTGTTTTGGGTGATTTTCGTTTACTTTCTGTTTCAAAAGCAAAAAAATAAGTAAGGAGACAGTCAATTAGATAGGGATACCAACAGAATCGATTTCGCTTTTTTCCCATTTGTACGTTGTTGGATCTTCAATCACTTTTTCAATCTTATCCGTCCATTTGGCACTATCTTTTTCATAAGTTTCATAATTTTCTTTTTCTATTAACCAGCTATTCTTTTTTTCATCATAAACTAACGTCAAGATAACAGAATCTTTGCTTTTTTCAGCAGGCTGCAGCGCAAAGTTATCTGTCTTCGAGAGTTGAACCGTACTTTCTTGATCAACCACGCCATCCACATTAATTTTCCATCCCTCATTTGTATGGGTTAATTTCAGTGAAGCTGCATTCAATACCAGCCCATTAAAAGTATAGTCATAACTGGTGGTGAGTGTTTTTACATATTCAAACAAATACGCTAATTCTCTTTTATGCTCGCTTGTACTGTTTTGGATCTTTTCTACATCTAAATTATTAGTCAACGCTTCTCCATAGGTTTGATAATAGTGCACTGCTTCTGCGGCTACTTTATCTTGAAACGTTTTATCTTTGACGGTTTCTTCTAGTTGGTTAATCGTGATCGTTTCATCTTCTTTCATCAGGTCAAGCGTTTTTTCAACTTCGATCGTATTGCCAAATGGATCTGCGAACGCAATCGTTAATGGATGCTCTCCGATTAATAATGGACCGTACTCTCCATTTTTATTAGCTGTCAATGTTTCTGTGCCTGCTGTGATCTCAGCATTTTGTAGCTTACCATCCGCTTTTAGCTTAATAAAACGCGATTTCACTTCGAATTGATACATTCTAAAGAAAATCCATTTTTTCTTGCCAGGTTTCAATACCACCAACTGATCGTTTGTTTTCTCATTTTCTTTATCCGCTGTTAACACTTGCTCTTTTAATTTGTTTCGTTGCTGGTCGTGTTTCTGCAAGTAACGTAAAAAAGGTTTTATGCTGTTTTCAGTTACTGTTAATTGATCTGTATCTGCTCGAACCAACTCAGATACAGCTTTGCTGTCTTCGTTTTCGATTGCTTCAAAAAAGCGGTTGGTCGTATTTTCCTTGCTGTAGTAGTTCTGTACCGTCAGAAAAAAGACCAACAGCAAGAGACTTGCTAAGCTTAATACGGCTATCCTTTTTTTCATTGCGCACCTCTTTCATCTTCGTAAAAAAAGCTTATTTTCAATTAAGAAAATAAGCTTTTTTGTTCAATCATCCTTATTTGTACAATCCGCCTCTAAAAGCTTCTTCAAGGTATTCGTAGTAATTATTATTCGAAGACTTCACTGTATCGATTTCCCATTTGTCATCTGTTTTCTTTAACTTGATGCGGTAGCCATCTCCGTAGCTATCTAATTCAGTAGGACTCGCCACGCTAAATACTTCTGGCAAGTTTTCCAGCAAGTATTTTTCTGCATCTACATACACAGCTTTATAATCAGAATATTCTTTGTCTTTATTCTCCTCTATGTATTTATCCATCAAACTCTCTACTTCATCGTCCATATTATCGAATGACAAAGCTTTAGGTTTAACTTGAATGGTTGCTGAAGTCGGATAAACAGAAAGCAGTTTTTGGTCTACTTCTGCCACTTTTCCGTTGCTCGTTTTAAAGGATTCTACAAGCTGATTCAGTTCTTCAGTTGTTGGTTCGTAGTCCGAGAAAAAGTTGCTTAACGCTTTTGTAAATTCTTCATCAAATGTTTCAGCTGTTTCTTCTTTATTATTTGCAACTACTGCAGCGTAATCTTCGTTTTCTTTAGCAAGGAATACTTCATCTATAAATGCTGTTAATGCAGCAGAAGGTTCTTCAGTTGTGTCTTTGTAATCTGCTGTATCGATTTTCAATACCACATCTTTGATCTCTTTATCCATATTTTCAACATCATAATACTGCGGTTCAAAATGCATTTCATATTGCTTCCCTTGATCTACTTTAAAAACAAGATAGCCGGTTTTGCTTTTGTCAGCAGATAAATTATCATGGCGTAACAACTTGAAAGATTCATCCTCTGAATAAACGGAAGCTTGTTCTACTTTACTGTCGTTTTCATCGTATAAGCTAATATCGCCGTTACTGACATTCAATGAATTTTCACTTTCATTTTTAACGGTAATTTCTAAAGCTAAGTAGCCTTCATCTTCACTCACTTCTTTGTCATCTGGAACGATGTATTCTCCTTTGTTGATGACAATTGAAGCCACATCTGTTTTCCCTGATTTTTCATCTTTTTCTGATGTGGTCGCTTTGCCTCCACAAGCGGCCAATACAAAAAACGTACTACATACCATAAACGCCAATCTTAATTTTTTCATTTTTCCCAAACCCCTTCTTTCCTATTTTTATTATGAGATAACTTTCATTATAGTATACCTTAGCGAAATAAAGCAATTGAGACGCAATGGACAAAAAGATAAAAGCACTTCTATCGGGTTTCAGCCGGATGCAACTGACCTTCTAGAAATACTTTTAGTGTTGTTATTCTCTGTTAAATGTTACATATGATAATAAACATTCGCTAACGTGTGTGTTTTTTTAGAATCATAATGGTAGTAGTTAGAACCTGCAGTGACTTCCAAGACGACTTGTTGGATTTTTGCTTTTGGGTTATTCAGAATCAACAGCTCTGCTAATCCCTTGGCTTGAGCTAAGATACTTTCTTCTGGGGCTTTTTCGTCCATTGAAATTGAGACCGTTAATTGTCCAGTGACCAAGTCTAATTTATTTTCACTCAAATCCAGTTCAGGTGCAATTTCTGTATCTGCTGCTACATCTGGATAAAACTGATAACGAGTTATCTCTGTTCCTTTTTCAGTCGTTTTTGCTTTGTATTTTAATTCCGCTGAATGGTGTTCAAGCGAATCTATCGCAGCATTCGTTGCGTATGTGTAAACTATAGTGTTCTTCTGCTTCTCTTTTTTAATGGCTTGAGCAATTTGTTGCGTATCTTTTGCATCAATCTCTTTTCCAGTTATGACCACAACAAGTGGTTCTTTTTTTTCAAGCGATTTGATAAAGCGTGCTTCATAAGGTTTATCAACAATTTGTGTCATATCGAAAGGCGGCGCAGGGTTACTTTCTTGTCTCATTGCCTCTATTGCAACAAAAAAGAGTACAGTGCTTATGGCTAGCAAGACAATTGTAAGTGGAGCGATAAGAATTTTTTTAACTTTATATCTCTTTTCAACAATTGGATTTCTCATCTAGACTACCTCCAAACGTTTATAGTTAGCGCTTTCAATAAAGTGTTCTTATTACTATCTTTCATATCGGTAATTGTTTCTGTTTGTTAAGTCTATTTGTACAAATTAAATCTTTTCCATCAAAAAAAGTCCATTTAGCGAACCTAGTTTTCTTGCTATTCAATTTTGTCCAAGGAAGCCTTAGGAGGACCAGTATCTACTTTGATTTCATTTTCTAATGGGACCTCTTCAACCTCGCTTTCTTGAACGGGGACTTCTTTGTCTGTATCCTGATTTTCATCAGCACTTGCTGAACTTTCTGGTATCGATTCAGTTGGCGATAAAGTTTCTTCGGCAGCATCCTGTTCTTCAGGAACCATTACTGAACTATCTTCTGCTATCTGTTCTTCTGAAGAAGTATGTTGGTTTGGCATAGCTTTTTTTTCTATTTTTTCTGAATCGACTTGTTTTTCTACAAGAAGTTCTTCTTGTATTGTTGGAGCTTCTTCTACCTTTAAATCGTATTCATTTTGAGCGATAGCTTGGGAAGCTGCCATTTGTTTAGTTTCTTTAGTAATGTACAAATCACGGTAAATGACTAATCGCTCCCCATTATTT
>NZ_DAMDAK010000025.1:6997-9457 GCF_032094055.1 Carnobacterium sp. | reverse complement strand
AAGTTTTCCTTTTTTATTTTGGTCTGCTGGTTTTGCAGCTTTACTTGTATTGATCAGTAAATAATCTTGGGGGTTCCCTTCGCTCGCTTTATATACGCTTAAATCGAAGAGAGCTGAGTTTTCGATCACTGTTGCTTCTATTTCTTTGTAGTTAAGCTTGGCATCTGATAGTGGTTTGTCAAGCCAGTTGCCTGTACTTATATTCCAATCTTCTGAAATATATTTAAAAGAAATTTTTTTGGGCTCTAAGGTAGTATAAATTGGTAATGTTTCAAAATAACCTGGAACATTTGTATCTGAGCTTAATACCATTCTTTTGACACTAAATGGAGATAAGGTTACTGAAAAATCTGTATTCTCATCACCATAACGAAAGCTTACGGAAGGATCTATTGAAGAGGATAAAATTTTGCTTGCAGCTTTACTTGGCATATTAAATGAATAGACTATTTTTATACGGCGTCTATCCTCTGAGACAAAATATTTTATTTCAAAGCCTTCTTTTTTAGGCGTTAAGCTGAACTCGTTATCTTTTTTTAGTTTGCCTTTTGGCAATTCGATATACAATACAAAATCATTTAAATTACAAACTTTTTCTCCTGACTCTAATTCGCTAAAATACATAACATCTTGAAATTGAAAATCATTGTATCGGGCTTCTCCGTTCCATTTCCAGTTCTTATCCTCAGCTGCTGGCCAATAATTAGGATCTAATGGACTAAGTGATTCATCAATTTTAGCTTTCAATTTCAATTCATGCTTGAAAGAAGTTTTATCATAAAACATGGTTTCTTTAGGTTCCGATGCATTTGTTTGAACCAATAGGAATGTAACTGTGATGTCAATATCACGGTCTTTTTCGGGGATGTCAGTACTTTGATATTTGATCGTTACAGGAAGATCTTCTTTTTGATTTGCATCAAAAACCCATTCTTTCCCCGCACTATCTGTTATAAATGTATAACGAGAGGAGTTTATTTCCGATGCTGGAATAGTTTTGTCTCCTAGAACAGAATCGAAACTCATTATTAATTGCATTTCACTCACATCAACCGGAGTATCCGTTCCTTTTTCGGTCACTTGAATTTGATAGGCCAGTTTGCCATTTAATGTACCTTTGTTTTTTAAATTATGAGTGGACAGTGACACTAGTTCTCCATCTGAATAAATTAACCCAGTGAAGGTTTCATTATTTTCAGGAGACAATGCAAGATTGCCTAACGTGAGTTGTATCCCTGCATTTGCGCTGACAGTGTCACTAAAGTGTGCAAAGATCGGTTCTGAAGGAGTTAGAAGAAATAATATCCATAGGACACTTAGGCCAAGAAACAAATTGTAGCTCAACTTGATTAATTTTTTCGACATTTTAGTTTCCTCTCTATTCTTCATAGACTTCAAACAACCTGAACTTGCTTAGACCTTCAACTTGATGATGGAGTATATCGTTCTTATTTTTTAGCTAAATCCGTTAGTTCAACAGTGACTTTATTTTCTAATAGATCAAGTGCTATTCCATCTAGATTTCCACCATCTTTGTCGCTTCTATTGTATTTTTCATTATTCAAATCTGGATTCAAACTAATCTCCATTTGAATGTCTAAAGTTTCGCCTGACTCAAGTTTAGCTCCATTAATTAAATCTATAAAATTCATCTTATCAGAGGTAATCTTAATGGTATATGGGCCTTCATCATATGAATAAACCTTATCTTCAGAAACAAGAGGGTTTGCGTTTTCTTCCTTCACTATATCTTGTTCGAGTTTTATTTTTGACACCAAGCTACCTGTGTTTTTAAAAATAAAATGCTTAGTAAATGAATCCCCACCACTTACATTTGTGTAAAGAACTTTTCCTTCATCTTGAGTTTCAAATTTTGCTTGTCCCTGTTCATTGTATGTCCATGCAGTAGACTTATTCTCAATTTTAACATTTCCCAATTCCAATTTTATCCCAGCTTGTTCTGTTGCTGAGTCTGTAAAGTAAGCCCGTGTTCCATAAGCAGCTGCACTGATCAGTAACAAGATACCTAACAACAAAGGCAATTTATTTCTTTTATTCATTTTCGGATTTTTCATTCTTTGTTCCTCCATTAGTTTATTTTTTTGATTTTCGTTCGGTTCTTCCAATATATCGCTAGTGTTATTTTAAGTCAAATATACAAAATTGTATTAAAATAAATAAATATACATGACAAAAGATAAACAATTGTTTGAATTTATATTCATTAAATAATAGTTGTCATTTACTTTGATTATCAAACTTCCTTTATAAACCGCTATCTTTGTACTGCACTTCACAGACAATGAGTCAAAAACGGCTATTTTAACATCAACACAACAAGCAAAAGTTTGGATAACAAAAGCAAAAAAAGATAAAATAACGCTCATATTTTAAGGCTGAGTATTTTTAACATTGTACGTTTTTTGCTATTTTTTATATCTTGAAAATTTTAAAAAGCAG
>NZ_DAMDAK010000025.1:0-6987 GCF_032094055.1 Carnobacterium sp. | reverse complement strand
TTTTTATTTTGTTAAATTATCCGTAAATTGTCGAAATTTTGTTAGGCTATTTAAGAAAATAAAAAACAGATTTTGGATAAACATTCAAAATCTGTTTTTTAAAGACTATTTTATTGTATAAAACTTTTTTAATTTTTTAATCTGAAGGCGACACATTTTAGACACATTCAACTTATTTGTTTTTGACTGCTGCCTTTATTTTTCTTGTTTTCCTTAATGATTGGATAATAATACTCAATCATTAAATAGAGCCCAATCAACGCTGCTAATGCAGCAACAGCATATGGTTTTTGTAAGAAAATGACCAGATGCCCAAAATAAGGGATAATCAATTTGACTGTTCCAATATAACTCTTTTGGGTAATGGCTCCTTGGTCCTCAATCGTATTGGCATCCCCTTTTGTGTTCAGCCCTTCTGCTGATTTTCGAACAACCCGATGTGTTACGATTTCATCATTTGACGAAAAAGTAATCAAATCATTTTCTTTTACTGCTTGATAAGGTTTCATTTCTACAAAAATAAAATCACCTGGAGATAATACAGGCTCCATACTGCCGCTCACAACGGTGTAATTCTTATAACCGAATAAACCGTTTGCTTCCGGTGCTGAAAAGAAACTGACAGCTGCTATCCCTACAAAGAGCAGGACAACCAGCGTTGCAACGCTATTAAGAATTTTTTTTATTGTTTTCACATCTATTCCTCCGCAAGCTAAAAAAGTCGCTCATTCAATTTCTTTTTGACTAAAAATGTTTTATCACATTTGGTAGTGTTTAATGGCTCGAGAAAATAACCGGACATCTTCTTCTAGTTGCATGGTTGATAAATTAGGGCGGATAAGCTGAACGGTTCTGGCAGTATAATAGGCGTTGGCTAATCCTGCTAATAATCCTTCAAAAAAAGGCTTGTCTTGCGTATGCGCATACACCATGCCAGCACAATACGCTTCATTTACACCCCAATGGTAACGTTCTTCAAAGTTCTTCTGGTCTTCATAATAATAAATTTTCTTTTTATCGGTAACAACGATTGCTGCGGAGTCATGTTTATTGATGACCACATTTTTCATCCCAAACTCGAGCCATCTTAAGGCTGCTTGTTCTAATTCTGCTTGGCTGTTCACTGGAGTATTAAAAAATTCTGCTGTTTCATCGTGTTTAGTGATCAGTAAATCTACACCTTTTAAACAAGTTGGTATATTTTCCATTTTAGGAATGGAGACAGTGATAAGCATCAATGGAATTTGATGCTTTATTTTAAAAGCAATTAGAAATTCAAGTGTTTCTTTTGGCAGATTTAAATCAGCTACCAGATACTCGGCCTGCTTTAAAACAGAAAGGTGTCGAGTCAGCCATTCTGGAGTCATTGAATGATAAATATCCATGTCCGCCAACCCAAGAACCATCTCTCCTTGAACGCTCACTACTTCCATAAACGTTCCCGTCGTCCCATTTTCCACAACATCAACTTGCGAAATATCCATAAAATGTTCTGATTCTGCTTTGATTTGCTGCCAACACGCATCATTGCCGACAATAGAAAGCAACGTTGTTTCTATATCGAGCCGTCCAAGGTTTTCAGCAATACTGCGTGCACAGCCACCGACAGATGAACGTTCTTTGACATCATTTGTCGAATGAGGGACTAATTTTTCTTCCAATAAATAACGACGATCAATATTGGCCGCTCCAATACACACCACAGGCTTTTTCTCATTGAGTACATAAGCTTTCCCTAATAAATGTTCCTTTTTAACCAATCCTGAAATAAGATTAGCAGTGGCTGAACGAGACAAGCTGATTTCATCGGCTAATTTTTGTTGACTGATAAAAGGGTCTCTGCGAATGGCAGCTAGAATTTTCTTTTCTTTTTCATTCAAACTCACTTCGTTGCATCCCTTTCTTTATATACATAATTTCTTAAAGACAATTTGATTCAATTATTTTAGTATAGTTTTTGAAACGCTTTCTGTCAAATAGTGATTAAATAAAAAATGGTTCGGCTACTCAGTGCAGCGAACCATTTCTCGTGTAAAATGAATTAAAATAAGCCTTTAGTATTATTAACGTCTAATGTAAACAGTACACCATTGCCAGGTTTTTCAATTTCTATAGCATTGCTAATAGAAGCTACAATCGCATCTGTTGTATGGGTTTCAGACAAAATCATCACAATTTCCTTTTCAGGCTCAATGTCCATTGAAAATAATTTGCTAGTTTCATGACTGCCGGATCCTCTTCCAGTAATCACTGTTCCACCTTGTGAACCAGCTGCAACAGCAGCATCGATCACTTGTTCAGCTTGACCATGATCCACAATCGTAAATATTGCTTGGTGCATAACATTATCAACCTTTCTACTGCTTGCATTTTGTGAATAAACACAATTTCTATTTCCTAGAAGATTCACAATTGGAATAGTAAATGCAATACCATGATTGCGTTTTTCCAGTTTAAGTTTTTTGGATAAATCTTCCAGTGTATATTCTGCAACTTCTTTTTTAGCTGCTAAAATCACGATTTCTTTACGAATATCGTCCAAGCCCAACATTCTTAAGGCATTGTTATTAACCGTGCCGAATCCATAAAGAACGGTTCCGCCTGATACACCATCTTGTTTGCCCAACTTCAAGACTTTGCTTCCCATTCCATCGTTTACAATAAAACAAAGTATGTCATAATTGATTCCTGCAATAACGTTTGTTTCCATGCTATTGAAGCCCGCCCTTTCTAGATTTCAGTTTAAAAATCAATCCTAGAAGCTGCAATGTAATGATCGGCATCATAGCCACCATTGCAATCATTCCGAATCCATCCATCAATACGTCTGCTCCTTCAATGGCTTCTGCTGCTCCTTGTACAAAGGCTAAGATAAATGTCGCTGTCATTGGACCTGATGCTACTCCACCTGCATCAAAGGCCATTCCGACAAACATTTTAGGAACAATGTACATTAATCCGATAGCTATAATATAGCCCGGTAAAAGCATATGCCACAGTAACAATCCTGGTAATAAAATACGGACCATGGACAATAGGACCGCTAGCCCGACACCAAGAGATAAAGCCAATAAAATAACTTTTCGTTTAACATATCCGTGTGTTACTTCTTCGATTTGGTGAGTTAAAACATATACAGCTGGTTCAGCTAAGATCGTCACTAATCCTAACACAAAAGCGACTAAGAGTACATAGAATCGATTATCCAGTGAAGCTATGGTATATCCGACTACATTTCCTACTTCCATAAACCCAGCGTTGACACCGGTCAAGAATAAAACCAATCCAACAAAAACATATAAAACTCCTTTTAGGATTTTATTTAATCGTTTTTTGGAAAGCTTTAACGATAAAAAATTGTAAATCAGAAAAATTGCCAAGATTGGAAAGAGGGCTATAAATATTTCACCTGAAATAGTCGGCAATTGAGCAAGAAACGGCTGAATAATAGCCGATGAGCCGCCTGGATCCACCTCTAAACTACCGGACATTTCATTTTGCCCGCCGAAAATATTCATTAACATCACGGCAATAATCGCTCCTGACGAAGCAATGGCAACTAAACCGAAACTATCTTCTTCCGACGTTTTGCCGACTTTCTTTAATGAGGCTATCCCCAATGCCAGAGCCAGCATAAAGGGAACCGTTAACGCCCCAGTTGTTGCACCTGACGCATCAAATGCCAAAGATAAAAATTCATTAGATGTGAATAGAGCTAAAACAAAAATGAGAAGATAAATACCCGTTAACAACTTATATAAGGGGATATTATATACAATGCGAAGTAAACCAATTGTTACCATCACAGCAATTCCAATGGAAACAAAAATTAAAATACTGGTGTTTGTAATGACTCCATTCGTTACTGTTGCAATTTGGTTCGCTAAAATATGCAAGTCCGGTTCAGCGATTGAAATGAAAAAACCAAGGGCTAAACCAGCAATGATAACGATCCAGACTTTATTACTCTTGGCGACACCTTTTCCCATTTGAGTTCCTATTGGTGTAATGCCAATATCGGTACCCAATAAAAAGATAGCCAATCCTACAATAATAAATAAAGCGCCTACTAAAAATCTCAATAACAGACTTGTTTCTAAAGGTGCAATAGTGAAGTGCAAAATAAATACGATTGCCACAATCGGCAAAACAGATAACGAAACTTCTTTAAATTTTTCTGTCAGTATATTCAAATAAAAAACAATTCCTTTCTATATTAGTATTCTGTAAAATCAAGCCGCCCTCCTAATTATTTTAGTTAAAACAACCTTGTTCATCTTTCCTGATACTAAAAAGCATCAGGTTACGTCCTTTTTCTTCCTAATTATACTTTACCATATAAATAGGTTATTGAATTGTCTAAAGACATTTACTTACTAAAAATTTATTTTTTATCGTCCAATGGTAAAATGGTTCTTGATAGAGAAGTCATCGCCCAAAAAACCTCAACTTGTCTATTTTGCTTCATCAAAAAATAAAGCTGGCTTTCCCAAATGGAAAACCAGCTTTATTCTTATAAATAGTTTAAAATAGGTAAAACAAAGCAACTACTTTGTTTTCTTTATTCCAAGTTTTGAATTGAAACTCCTATGCGGAATTCCATATCTTATTCTTAGTTGAGTTGCGTGACCCAGACACTTTGTAATTTAGATGATTTTCAGCAATGCGCGGGATGCTCTTGCTTGCAAATCCCTAAAATTACTGTGTGTCTATCAGGGTCGCTCCGCATCCTGTTAGTTGAGCTGCGCGCTCTAGCTCTTCGGAAAATAGATAAAATTGTCCTCAAGGCTTGTAGCCTTTTGCGGGAATTTTTCTAATTTTCTGTCTGAGCTAGGCGAGAGCGCTCCGCATCCTTTATTTTGTTTTTTCTTCTTTTTCCATTTTGGTTTCTAAACGTTCTAATTGGCGTTTAGCAAATTCGCGTCCGCCGATCCCAAATGAGATAGCAAAAGCTACAGATAATCCACCAAGAATGAGCAAGAAAGCAAAGTTTACAATGCTTGTTGCAAATTTCAATTGGTCTAATCCCATAAAGACAGACATCACGATCAGAATATATTTGACAATATTACCAGACATTTGGCTTCCAGTTGTTTGAGAGATAAAGTTTCCTAATATTGTTCCTCCAATGATACCAATGCCTAGAATGAGCAATGCGCTGATAACCAATGGCAAGTAGGCAATGACAGCTTGACCAATTGTATTCAATACTTCTAAGTTTAAGACATTTAAAGCTTCTACAACAAAGAAGACGATTAAAACAGCTTGGATGACTTGTCCAATAACATTTGCCAAGTCTATTGAAGAAGAAACTTTTCCTGGTGTTCTAAGGTATTTATTTAATTTATTGATACCTGTACCTTGTAGTAAACCAGTAATCAGGTCCCCAACAAATTTTGCTAAAATAACACCGACACCGATTAAGATAACAGCCACGATAATATTTGGTATAGCGGCTAGTACTTGATTTAGGACCATAATAATCGGTTCAGCGATACTGCGGATTTGCAGGGTTTCAAGTGCTACTGTAATAACAGGAACTAAAATAATGATATAAACCACATTTGCCAATACTTTAGCAATGGTCATCTTTTGATTTTGAGAGGGTGCTGCTTCTTCAGTTGCTGCATCTGAGCTCGTCATTTTAGAGATCCATTTGTCAATATTGACAGTGATCAATAAATTATAGACTAAGTTTTTAACAAATCGGCCAACGAAGATACCAATCGCCAAGATAACGGCTGCTGCAAATAATTTCGGTAAGAAGGTTAAAACAGAATTAAGCATATTCGTAATTGGCGTAGAGATAGCATTTAGTCCCAGCATGCCTAGAATTCCTGGTAAGAAAATCAACCAGACCAAGTAGTAAAGGACTTTTCCAATCGAATCGATGGTGCTGTTGGCTTGTTCATCTGAATTGGTTAACCCCCATTTCGTTAGAAGTCGGCCAAATCCTGCTGCTTTTAGTCCTTTTTGCGCTGCTTTACGGACTAGAACAGCTATGAGCCAAGCTACAACTAACAGTGCAATGGCACCTAGCAGTGTCGGTAAGAATCCCATGAATGAATTGAATCCTGTACTGACTGAATTTGAAAAATCGTTCATGAACAACATCTCCTTCATTTATATTTTTTAATTCTTTACACTGCTTAGTATAGCCTAAGTTCGGATTTACTTAAAATGATAAGCCTTTCTTTTGAAAAATTATTAAAATTCCTAGTTTTTTTAAAACTGGATTTGATTTTAGCGAAAGCAGTGTTCGCTTTTATCTAAGAAACGCAGAACAAGCCCGCCCTACTCTATAAAAAAACAGCTTAGTACAGTTGACTTGCCTTAAACGGATTGCTATGGTAATGATTGAAAGCCTTGTTTAACTACCATCCCCAGCTATTATTCAGTTAATTAAATTCAGAAAGAAGGTAACTTATGCCGAGTAACAACCGATTAGAAACAGAAAAAATTTCAACTTTATTGCTAGAGTTCTCCCTCCCTGCCATCATCGGAATGTTTGTCAATGCCGTCTACAATATTGTTGACCGAATCTTTATTGGGAATGCTCCTGATCTAGGTTCGTTGGGATTAGCTGCAGCTTCCATTACCTATCCAGTTACCTTAGTGATGATCGCTTTTGGTTTGATGGTCGGCGTTGGAGGCGCGACCCGCTTTTCGATTAGTCTTGGTCGGAAAGAAACAGAAAAAGCCCAACATTATTTGGGCAATGGAGTTGCATTAGCGATTATCGCAGGGCTGACGTTTACGGTTCTAGGAAATATCTTTATTGAACCGATTTTAAGAAATATTGGGGCTAGTGAAGCCGTCCTGCCTTATGCGACTGACTACTTGAGTATTATTTTATATGGAGCTGTTTTTCAATGTTTAGCCATGTGTATGAATAACTTTTCCAGAGCTGATGGAAATCCTCGTATTTCGATGATCAGTATGATGATTGGAGCAGGTTTCAATATTATTTTTGATTACATTCTAATC
>NZ_DAMDAK010000024.1:28423-28643 GCF_032094055.1 Carnobacterium sp. | reverse complement strand
AAATGCATTCTCTGAGGGATTAAATCCATTAGTAGTAGGGGTATTGATTCTTTCAATCGGTCTTTCTCTAGGAGGTTCAACAGGTTATGCAATCAACCCGGCCCGTGACTTAGGTCCGCGTATTGCGCATCAATTGCTACCGATTGCAAATAAAGGAACTTCAGACTGGGGTTACTCATGGATTCCAGTAGTAGCGCCGATGATTGGTGGAGCAATCGCT
>NZ_DAMDAK010000024.1:26415-28290 GCF_032094055.1 Carnobacterium sp. | reverse complement strand
AAATAACCTCGTGTTTATACAGATTGTTAATTGTATAAATAAGGGGTTATTTTTTTGCATACAAATGAAGTTAAATAGTATGAAATATACACAGAAGCATTGAAAGAAAAACTAAGTATCTAACTTATTCAGAGAACGTAAATGAATGTATAGCTTCTTTTCATCACATGCTAAAACGTGTTTCATTTATTATTAAAAATAATGGTTTTGTTCATTTTTTATCAAACAAAATTGTGTTAAAATAGAGACTATTGAAAAAGCAAGGCAGGTGAGACAACATGAAGCAAAAGAATAGAAAAAAGAATACTAAAAAACGAATCATTGTTTTGAGCTCTGTTCTTTTTGTTATCGCTCTGTTTTCCTGGTTGTTTTTCTCGCTGGGATCGATTCCTTTGTCTGTTCAGATATGGAAACCGCTTGTTAAAGAAGAGCTGAAAAAATACGACTTAGAAGAATACACGCCAGTCGTGCTGGCTATTATCGCTCAAGAGTCGGGCGGCAAAAAATTAGATGTGATGCAATCTAGCGAATCGATCGAGTTGCCGCCAAACACCATTAAAAATCCGCTTCATAGCATCAAAACGGGCATCCATTATTTTAAACAAAATATTGAGCGGATGGAGCAAACCGATGTTGATTTGGATACAGCGATTCAAAGTTATAATTACGGTTTAGGGTACATTGACTATGTCAAAGAAAACGGCGGACAACATACAGCAGAGTTGGCTGAGCAGTTTTCAAAAGACTGGGCAGAAAAGATGGGTTGGCCTAGTTATGGCGACTCTGAATATGCGTATAAAATCAATCACTATAGAACGAAATTAACTGAATAAGTATCAAAAAAATCTTTATCTCAACTAAATGGGATGAGGATTTTTTTCTTTTAAGTGAATGAGTTATGCTGCAGAAAGTAAGGTAGTTCTCGGAAAACGATTGTATAAAAAAGTCGAAATTTTGCCTTATTTTACAGCTTGAAAACATGGTATACTGCATGAACTAACAGTTGGAGGCTATTTAAAATGACACTAAACAATAGATTAAAGCGAAAGAATGTAAGCATTGGCGTCAGTATTCTTTTAGTTTCTATTTTTATGTTCTTTTTCAGTGTTTCTCAAGAAAATAAAACCTTGGCCCAAATGGACAAAAACTATCAATCATCTGATACATATAAAAAAGAGAGTTTGTTAGACCGTGCAAGATTTGTGACAGAAAGAGATGGAGAAGCGACTATCGTTGTGCTGGGCAGCAGTGTAACATTTGGAAAAGGCGCTACTGAGGAACAGCCGGTGTGGGGAAATTTACTGGAAACAAATTTGAATGAAGTGGATGGAATCAAAGCAAAGGTTATTAATCGCGGTTACAGCGGATATAGTACTGCCGATTTGATTTCGAAGAATAAAATTGAAGCAGTGATCAAGGATAAACCGGATATCATTCTTTTTGAATTGTGTTTGATCAATAACAACCGTTACCCGCAAAATGAAGTCAGTCAAACAAAATCAGATATTCAACTCATTATGGATACGTTCAATAAACAGTTGCCGGGAACTTTGGTCATCTTGCAAACTGCCAATCCGACCATTTATAATAATGTGTTTTTAGATCAAGGAAAAGTGACTTATGGGCAATACAATGATGAAATCGCTGAATATGTCAGAGCCAATCAATGGCCTTTTATTGATACGTATCAATTGATGTTGGATAGCATGAATGAGCAGCACCTGACCACAAAAGACGTGTTGTCCGATCACGTACATCCCAATGGCGACGGCTACAGTATGTGGTTTAAAGTGTTGAAAAATCAGTTGGATGTGCCAGTTAAGATGCTGCACTAGCAACACCACTATATTATGAAAGTCTCAAGAATATAAATTC
>NZ_DAMDAK010000024.1:23443-26405 GCF_032094055.1 Carnobacterium sp. | reverse complement strand
TGTTTTTGTTATAAAAATTGTCTTAAAAAATTCGTTTATGCTTTCCCTTATGAGAATGATTAAGTATAAACAAACTGAGAAAACAATAAAATAAGGCTTATTATTTTATTTAAAATTCAAATAATGATAGCATTATGATAGTACTTTAATTATTACGAAATCACATAATGGTTGATAAAGGAGGGGAGTAATGTTAAAAAAATCGTTACTATGTATAAGCTGCTTTTTTTTATTTTTTAATCAGTCAATAATTACAACTGCGGAAACAAGTCTGGGCAATGATCGTAAAGTTGAACTAGATGTTTCAGCAACTAGTAAAAATGATATTCAAGATGTCAAAAATCCCGATAGTTTAGTTTTAGAAGATGATAAGCAGAAAAAAATAGAAAAAGAAAAAAACGAAACCTTATCTTCAGAAGATAGGACTCAAGAATCTTTACAAAATAATCTCCCCTCTCAGGAAACCATTGAAGACATACTAGAAAAGGAGGATTTAGGAGAGGGTAATATACAAGAATTTTATGTGCCAATAAAAGAAAGTAATGAACAAAATGCTAGTGTTGAATCAGATACAGAAAATCAAATGGCTATCAAACAAGACAGGCTGCTTGGTATTAGTATTTTAGGTGATACAAGTTTAAACATTAGACGAACTAGCACAAGCAATCAAGAAACTATTGTATTAGAATACACAGGATCCAGTTTAGCAAATTTGGAGTTAAAAACGTTTGATAATACGTTTATTACATTTCAGCTACCAGCTGAAATAGCTAGCATCATCTCAATAGATAATTTATCAGCAACTTATGATGTTCCCTCAGTCAGCCTGCTGATTCCTTTATTTAGAAAAAAAGGTGAGTTTGGAAATCAAGATATTACAATTCAAGGGAACCAAGTAGTTATAAATTATAAAAGCTTAGCTGCTTTAAACTTATTATCAATTGTATCTAATTACAACTTCAAGTTGACAATAAATCTAAACGAACTTCCGCTAACATCAACTGGTAAATATGAATTTAAGTCAGCGTCTACAGATCAACTTATTGATATTTCAATACTTTCAAATGGATTAGCGACAGCTACAATAGCAGCGCCCAAAACCCCTATTCCTGAAGCACCACTACTCAATACTCCTCACTACACGACAGACACACTTGTTAGTGGAACGGGAGAACCCAATGCGCAAGTGATCATTACTGTAGGGAATGTAGAATATAGAGGAACAATTAACGAAATTGGGCAATTTTCCTTGTCAATTCCTGCACAGACTTCTGGGACAACGATAACTGCAGTAGTTGATAATGGTAACCCACAAATAAGCCAATCAAGTTCTTTAACAGTTCTAGAATTTCCGAAAGCTCCATCAATCGAAACGGTATATAGCAATGATACTGTCGTTAGAGGTAGTGGAATACCTAATGCGAAAATACAAACGACAATTGATGGTACTGTTTATGAAGGAATAACGAATACGGATGGAAAATATTCCATTGAAATACCTAGACAATCAGCCGGTACATTGATTTCAGTGGGTACTATAGATGAATTTGGAACGATTAGCGAGTTGAGAGAAGCAACAGTTCAGCAAGCAAATTTAGCATTTGAATCTATCCCAAGTCAACTAGTTTTTGAAGAAACGATGATCAGTTCTGTACCAAAAACAATTTTGCGTGAAGAAGAAGATTGGACTATTAAAGTTCGAGATACAAGAGGTCCAAATAGCAAATGGAAGCTAATCGCCATAGCAGATGATTTTATAACAATACTACCAGATGGTAGCACCCATACGTTATCAGATGCACTTGTATACAAAGATAGTAATGGAGAAACGCATTCATTAAGTGAGAGCCAAGTTCTATTTAATGGGCAAACAGACGAAGAAAGAATTATACCAGTAAACTGGCGCGCTGAAGAAGGACCTTTGCTTGAAATAATACCTTCTGATGCATACGCGCAGCAATACAGCACGACAATTACTTGGACATTAGAAGATGCACCCTAAGCAATTTACTAACTTTAACTAACGCATAAATGAATTAAGGAGGAACAAGTATATGAAGAATAAAAAATTAGTTTCTTTAGCACTGATTGGACTGTTTTTTATAGGAGGATTGTCTCAAAGTGTTACTGCAGCTGAATCTGAAGCTACAGTAAATTTTATACCGGCAGGAGAAGATTCGCCTGCAGTTTTAGATCCTACTACACCAGAGACATCTTATACTCCAGGACCTGGTGATCCAGATGGCGTAACGACGGGGGAAGCAGGCCCGCTCACATTAGACTTTGTTTCAAATATCGAATTCGATGATCATGAAATTAGTGCGGTAAGTGAAGTATATAATTCGATAACATTAAGGCCATTTATTCAAGTTACGGATAGACGTGGTACAGGCGGAGGTTGGACGGTTACCGCAACTGCCAGTTCATTTACTACTGGTACTACACCAACACCTTCTTTACAAGGATCAACGATAACGTTATCAAATGCAAGTCTTATTTCAAATAATACGACCACTGCACCATCTACTTTAAATGATTCTATAGTATTAGAAACAGATGGCGCTACTAGTGCAATTGTAGTTGAAGCAGCACAAGATGAAGGACTGGGTTCTTGGATCACTCGTTGGTTTGATCCAGCAGAAACGGCAGCTACAGAAAACTCAAATGTTACTTTAACTGTTCCTGGCGGTGTGGCAACACAAGGAACACATACTGCAACAATTACCTGGCTATTGGAAGCGGCTCCTTAGAAAAATAGTAAGTTATTTAAGAAAAACGAATCCCCAACTCTTTAATTGGGGATTCATTTAATAGGTTTAGTAAAATAACTTTATATAAAAGAGGGAAAAAGATGCTAAAAAAATCAGGAATATTTTTAATTACTTTAATTGCTACCTTATTTCTTCTACCAATCAAATCAGTACAAGCGGAAGAAAATGTTGGCTTCTCTGTTCAAGCTGTT
>NZ_DAMDAK010000024.1:20675-23433 GCF_032094055.1 Carnobacterium sp. | reverse complement strand
CCGGATAATCAAATAGATGATCATCATCCCTATTTTGATTTAAAGGTTAAACCAGCAGAAACACAACGTTTAGAGACGATTATTTATAATAACGAAGATAAAGAAATAACTGTAAAAGTTTGGATACATAATGCTTCCACGAATAGTAATGGACTAATCATTTACGAAGAGCAGGAAGAGACTGACCCAAGTTTAACCTATCCTATAAATGAGATATTGACCTTAGAAAAGGAAGAGGTCACGGTTCCAGCAGGTGAATCAGTATCTGTGTTTGCTTCTTTGCAAGTTCCTGAAAAAGATTTCGAAGGGATTTTGCTAGGAGGATTACATTTTGAAAAAGTTACCGAAGAGGAAGAAAAGCAATCTGAAGGTGTAGCTATTCAAAACAAATATGCTTACGTGATTGGTGTTCAGTTAACGGAAACAGATACAAAAATACTGCCAAATTTACAACTGAATGACGTTACTCCTACTTTAGTTAACTACCGAACAGCAGTTGTAGCCAATGTCCAAAATAGTGCGCCTACGATTGTTAGAGACTTAGTTATTCAAGCAAAAGTCTTCAAAAATGGAACAAGTGCCCCCATTAAGAGTGAGGAGTATGAACATTTCAGAATGGCGCCTAATTCGAATATGGATATTATCATCAATTGGGAAAACCAAGCTTTAGAAGCAGGAGATTATCGCTTAGAACTTCTAGCGAGCACTGAAGGAGATGAATGGGAGTGGAATAAACCTTTTACAATTGATGTTGAAGCAGAAGAGTTGAATGAAGAAGCAGTGGAATTAGAAGAAAAAACTATTCCAACATGGGGCTGGATTATTATTGGAATAGGAATAGGTTTGGCAGCCTGCGTTATTGCATTATTGTTGTATATTAAGAAATTAAAGAAAAATAATTACCCGGACAAATAGTATTAGATGAACCATTATCAGCTATTGATGCTCAATTGCGCAAAAGTTTGCAAAAACAGATCCGCCGCATTCAAAAAGAACTGAACATCACAACGATTTTTGTCACACATGATCAAGATGAAGCCATGATCCTATCTGATATGGTTCATGTTATGAACCAAGGTAAAGTGGAACAGTCTGGCAAGAGTCTGGAAAGCCGACTGATATTTATACGCATCCCAAAACCCATTTTGTCGCTTCTTTTATGGGCAATTACAATGTCTTGGCGCCTGAACAGTTCAAACAGTTTTCTGGAAGAACAATTGAAGCCAGCATAGCTATTCGGCCAGAAGTGATCGATTCCTCTAAAATACCTTTTGAGCCAGATGAGGAACGCTATGCTTTACACGGAAAAATAGTGGATCAATCGACTAGCGGCAATATATTAAGTTATTATGTCGATTGTTCGGGAATAAATTTGCGGGTAGATGAATTGTATCGTTCGTTTAATTTATTTAAAGTGGGGGAAGACGTACATTTGAGTTTTGAAAAACGCAATTGCCTTGAAGTTTAATAAAAATATCGGTAAGGTTATCAATAAGGGCAGATAGTTGCTTGTCTGCTTTTTAATTTGAATTGGAGGAGAAACATTCATGGCTATTTATGATCAACATATGTACACATATTTTTCGCCGGATGCATCTGAAACATTCGAAAATTATTTGAAACAGACATCGGGTTCTATTGTAACAACGGAGCATTTGGACTTTAACGATCCTTTCAGTGGAAAAGACACTATTCTGGATTACGAAAATTACCGCCAAACTATCGATAAGCTGAACACACAGTACAATAACCGGATTCGCAAAGGCATTGAAATTGGATATACCAAAGAGTCTCATCAGCAAATTCAAGATTATTTAGAGGGAAAAGAGTTTGATGTACAGCTGTTGAGTGTCCACCAAAACGGAGAATACGACTTTTTACAGCCAATTGTAAAAGAGAAAAACGTTCAAGACGTGATGAATGAATATTTTTCGTTGCTATTAGAAGCAGTGGAAAGCTTTCCAACGGCGAATGTATTGAGTCACTTTGACTATGGTATCCGTTTGTTTGATGTTACAGTAGCAGAGCTACAAGAGCATCAATCGATACTAAAAAAGGTTTTGCAAACAGTCATCGATAAAGATATGGCTTTTGAATTGAATACACGCAGCATGTACCAATACGGCAATGTAGAGCTTTACGAACAAATGATTGTCTGGTATTTAGAACTAGGCGGAACTTCTTTTTCTCTAGGCTCTGATGCGCATTCCATCGCCTATTACGGCTTTCACTTTGACGAAGCTATTGCGTTATTAGAAAAACAGGGTATTTCAGCAGTGACGGTTTTTGAACAGCAACAACCTGTTGAACTGTCTTTAGATCAATTTAAAGAAAACGAGTAAATTGTGAATGAAAAATAAATTAGACAAAAAGCCTTTAATTTTATGAAGGCTTTTTTGCTGTTTTCTATGAGTTAAAGGTTAACTAGGTCATATAGTTGAATGGAAAAAGCACATTTGGTATAGTGAAATCGATAGAAAACGTTTACTTTTTCAGCTGTGTTAGAATTCTTTATGAAAATTATCCCTACCCATTTACCTAAAAGAGAAAGGAGTGCATAGGGTGATGCATTGAAATGATCCTATGAAAAAAGATGAAGAAATGGCTGGTGCTGGTTCCATTAATGTTGATCGCTTGTTCTCGTGTAGATGAAACCCAGGAAGTTCCTCAAACCGAATCCTCTGTCTCTCAATCAGAAGTGTCTAGTTCAGAAATTGTGAAGTCCAAAACAACGACAGAAAAAGAATTTGATCCAGCA
>NZ_DAMDAK010000024.1:18018-20665 GCF_032094055.1 Carnobacterium sp. | reverse complement strand
CAGCAAGTGTTGAAGTAGTAGAGGCATATCCGGATTTGATGTTCGAAGAGCCGCTGTACTACACAACGATCAATGATCAAGACAATACAGCTTTTGTAGTGGAACGAACGGGGAAGATCCGTTATTTTGAAAATCAACCGGATACTAAAGAAACGTCTACTTTTATTGATTTAAGCAGTAAAATCAGTACGGAAGGAAATGAGATGGGGCTTTTAGGGCTGGCATTTCATCCTGACTTTGAACAAAATGGCTATTTCTTTGTGAATTATACTTCTGATGAAGGCACAGTGATTGCCAGATTCGAAGCGAATCCAACAACACTTGAAGTAAAGATAGAAACGGAAAAAATCATTTTAACTTTTCCACAACCTTATGCAAACCATAATGGTGGACATCTAGCATTTGGCCCAGATGGTTATTTGTATATTGGCGTTGGTGACGGTGGAGGAAGCGGAGATCCGAAAGGAAATGCCCAGAGTTTAACTGAACTCTACGGGAAATTACTGCGTATCGACGTTGACCAATCCACTAATGGGCAAACTTATGGGATACCGGCAGACAATCCGTTTGCGGCTAATACAGACGATTACCGCGAAGAGATCTACGCTTATGGCTTACGTAATCCATGGCGCTTTAGTTTCGATACGGAAAAAGATCGACTTTGGTTAGCAGATGTCGGGGAGAATACGATTGAAGAAATCGATTGGATTGAAAAGGGTCAAAACTATGGCTGGAACTTGAAAGAAGGAACCAATGAGTTTAATCCAGCTGGTTCTGTAAATCCTTCCAAATTAATGGATCCCATTTATGAATATGATCATACAGAAGGACAGCCCATCACTGGAGGATATGTCTATTACGGCAAAGAAAATCCCAGCTTAACCGGCAGCTATATCTATGGTGATTTTGTTTCTGGTAAAATTTGGGCATTATGGAAGCCTGATGGAGCAGCAGAAAGTAAAAATGTGAAGTTGGCTGATACAGATTTAATGGTCTCATCGTTTGGCGTAGACCAAGCTGGAGAATTGATCATCGTTGATTTTAGTGGGAAGCTGTATACAATGAAAGAAAAGAATTAACTGTCTGAGTGATCCTAATCTAATAGCCGGTTATTTGATTCTTACACTTTTCAAAAATCTATTAGATTTGTTAATCTCAAGGTAAAATGAGATAATGATAATAGAAAAAGAGGACATGCTGATAACATGCCCTCAAATGTAGAACCGTTTAAGACGGCAGCAAATTTAGAACGTTAAGAAATAACCGTTAATTTGCTAAAGTTATGGACGGTTATTTCTTTTTGTCGTTATTTAGCTTTATCAGTACAACGACTAGACCAAAGCAGTAGAATTTGAACAAACAATTTTACACGAATCCTCTTTTAAGGCAGTTGAAAATGAACTTTTTTTCATAAATGAAAAGAATCACTAGAGTATTCAGGGAATAAGGGGTATTATAAAAGTGAATGGATTCTAAAAGCTTTAGTAGATAATGTAACCGCTTCGAAATGAAAAGCTTTAAGAATTCAATTCACTATACATTAAAGCAGAAGAGTACAAGGAGGCAGAAAAATGGAAAAACAAGAAGTTTTTTCAGGTTATTTCAGTGGACATGTAGAGGGAAAAGAAGTGGTACTGCATTATGCAGAGAGTAAAGACCTGGCACATACTTATGTATTTGAAACAGAACAGGAAGCTGCAATTTTTTATGATATGTGCTTAAGAATCGGTGAAATTACTTCAGAAGTGTCAGAAAGTAAACAAGCTTTGGTTCATCAAGTATTAATTAAAGAGAACCTTAAAGGAAAAAAATACGAAGCAACTGTGTATTAAATGAGAAGGTCAGCACATACTATAGTTAGTGGCCTGACTAAAATTAGATAAAATATTATGCGAATAACAGAGAAGAAACTGGATTTTTCCACTTTCTTCTCTATTTTTTTGCTCATTCATATATTTTAATTTTTAAAAATAATTGTAAGTAGGGCGGACTTATTAAGAGAAGTCAGCTGAAATTGAAAGGAAAAGGTGGGATTTTAAAGTGGTTCATGATTTCCTCAATATAAGGATTTTCTTCGCCTAATATCCGTGTTAACCCTTCTTGGATTTTAAAGTAATCTAAGTAACAGAAATAATCACGTAATGTAAAGAATTCTGGTAGTACAGGTGTATGGAATTGCAGGCGTTTTTGAATAACATTGCGTTCTGCTTGGTAATTGAAGTCAGGAACGAGATGAAAAATCGACATTACTTCGCCTTTTAAAAGCTGTTGTACATAGTAAAGACTAGCTGCCCGCTCTAACTGATCATGATAGCCGTGTTTACCCAATGGCAGCAACAAACGATGTTGATTTCGGCAAAATAAATAGGTCAGACCGTCTTTAGCGTTTTTCTCTGCATGCAATACATGGTGCATACCGTACCAATTCGTATGAGCAGAGCTGGGGCCTTTTTCAGGAACAAAGGCTTCTTCTCCAAGAACATAAGGGCAACATTTCTGAATACCCATACTTCTTCCTAGTAAGCTAATGGTTTTATAAGAGATTCCTTTGTGTTTAAAATAACGTTCCATGATCTCACCTGAATATTCAGTCGTTTTTAAGGGAGCTTGATTTAACTGAAAAACGATCGTATTGAACGGGGAGGCT
>NZ_DAMDAK010000024.1:17169-18008 GCF_032094055.1 Carnobacterium sp. | reverse complement strand
GTAGCTAATATCAAATACATAAAAAGTTTCTTCATTTAACAGAATACAAGTGTGATCAAAACTCATGTCGAGCAAGGGTTGAATATTTTGGTGTGAAATGATTAAAGGTTCGATGTTTCGTTGCGGAACAAAGTAGTCATAGGAAGAAGCGGTTTCGTAAAGGTGGTCATGCTTTTCGTTTTGTCTATTTAAATTATTGATTCGAGACAATTTCGACTTTTCATAGAAATTTTTTCCCTTTCCATAATATTCCATTGCTTGTCGTTGCTGAAAGTTTGTTACCATGAAACATTCCTCTTTTCTATTTTTTTGTTAAAACCTTAACATGATTAGATTGTAACCGATTTCAAATCAAAAATCAGCATTATTTGAGCTGCCATTAAATTATTACTGTTTTTTAATCAGTTCCTCTTTATGTTCAGTAAGAAAAAAGAAAGGGAACGAAAATGAGCCATTTTTTTAGTGCTTTTTGAAGGCAAGGATCTTTTTCTCATTTTATTTTTACTCTTTTTCTATGGGAAAGGCATCAAATCAAACTTCTTCACTTTTTTTATTTTTTAATAAGAAATTTTTTCTTTTTTTTTGCCAAACTGAAACTATTTTCTGACATAACGAGCGATTTCTTGTTTTTCAGCGGGATTTTAACTGCTTTTGAGCTTTTGCCGGAATCAGCTGCTTTCGAGTACTCTGTGAGTGTACAAGGCCTTGTAACATTTTTTGAAGGAATGATGAAGATGCTCAGAAAATTAGCAGTAGAAAAGGAAGAAGCATTTTTTGAACGGCATTCTGGTATTGTATTTGGTGCGTTAAAAAAAGAAGGTATACTGCGTTCTTATCCC
>NZ_DAMDAK010000024.1:3659-17159 GCF_032094055.1 Carnobacterium sp. | reverse complement strand
AGTTAGTAGAAGCTTATGAAACATTTCCACAAGACCCCGAACACCCTGAATTCATTTATCCATTTGGCGGGTTTGCATTTAGAAAAGTGCAGTGGCACATTCGAGATATCCGGAAAAAGCAAAAACGGGTCACCCAGAATGAATCGGCTTGGCCAGAATTTATGGAAGAGAACTACCCTGATACACAGCCGTGGTTTGAAGAAAACTGGCTGGAAATGGAACTATTCAAGGAAATGCTGCTGTTATTAACCGTTAAAGAACAAAGCTATTTAATTGATGCAGTTGTCTACCAATTGACCGTAACAGAAATTGCCCAAAAAAACCAAGTAAGTCGCAAGACTATTTACCAATGGAAAAAACGGATCCAACAAAAACTGGAACATTTTTTAGCGTTTTTAAAAGAATAACGTAACACTCTGGTCTGCTAAATCGTTATTACTGGTGTAAGCAGTCATGACAAACCTTACAAACTACTAAACAGGAGGGAACACATCATGGAAAAAGAATGGAATAAAGGCGCAGTTGCAGTTTATTTTGAGGATATGGCTAATGAAAAAATCATTAAACGCAATTACTCAGATGCAGTGCAAGGAGTAACACCAGAACAAGTAGAAGGTTTCACAAATACATTGGAAACATTAACTACACTGCCAGCTTCATATACTGTAGTGGTAGAAGAATACCGTTACATCCGTTAATACACTTTTTGGCCTGATAACTGAATCTTTTGTTTAATGCTAAAGAAACAGTTGCAGGATTTGATTAAAACCAGCCTTTCCAATAAAAAAATTAAAGGAGGAAACATACAATGGCAAAATCACTAGAGTTAAGATTCAATACAAGTTTAGGAAAAGCAAAAACAATGAGTGTGCAAGATCCGATCTTGGATCTATCACCTGAGGATGTACAAAAATCGATGGCTGATATTATCGCTTTAGACTTATTCGAAAAAGAAGGTGTTAACCTTTATACCTCTGTAGTTGGAGCACGTTACGTTGAACGAGTAGTGGAAGACATTTTTGAAGTAGAATAACCGATAAACAGTACTATAAGATTTAATAAAAGGTAGCGAATTAGTGTCAAAACTAATTCGCTATTTTTTTTGATTTAATAGTATTTTTATCTTTTGTAAATCAAAAAGAAATAATAGGCTTTTTCACAATTTCATTTAATAATGCTTCATAAATTTTCAAAGAGTTTTTGAAGTATCTAATTGCATAAATTTACTATTTCTTATTTAACTATTTAGTTACATAGATGTTCTTTTATTTAGCATAACTGATAGTCTAGTAAACCTAAAAGTTGAAGTTGAGAAAGCGCTTTAAAGTTTGTGTTGACGACATATAAAAGGTATGTTAATTTAAATTAATAGTAAATAATTAAGTAAAAATAACTAATATATAAAGCGAAGAAAAATAAACTTTCCTCATTTTCTTTTTAGGCAATTAATTTAATGGTTAGATTAGAAAAAATAAAAGATGAAAGGATACAGTAAAATTTTATGAAAATATCTAAAAAAAGTTTTGGAACTATAGAAGGAGAACAAATAATAGAATACACATTAGAAAACAGTCAAGGAGTTCAACTGTCAGCAATGAACTATGGAGCTACACTAACTGCGCTTCGTATTCCTGATAAGGACGGGAAAATTGAAAATGTGGTTTTAGGATTTGATTCGGTAAGCGGATATGAAAAGCATTCTTCTTTTTTTGGTGCAACAGTTGGACGAGTAGCTGGTCGTATAAAAAATGGGCGATTCGTTTTAAATGGAAAAACATATCAGTTAAGCGTAAATGAAGGGAATAATCAATTACATGGGGGAGGTGACTTTAACTCAAGAATTTGGAATGTGAAAGAAGAAGTTAAAGACACTGAGGCCAGCTTAATTTTTACTCTATTAATCGAATCAGGTAGTTTTGGTTATCCAGGAAATTTAAATGTACAAGTTTCCTTTATTCTAACAGAAAACAATGAATGGAAAATCCGCTACAAGGCTACCACTGATGAAACTACCTTATTTAATCCAACAAACCATGTATACTTTAATTTAACAGGCAATGAGAATGAAACAATTTTAAATCATCAGTTAACGTTAATAAGTTCTAAAATCGTTGAGTTAAATGATCAGTTTATTCCAACTGGAAAATTAGTGCCCGTAGATGAAACAGCTTTTGATTTTCGTCATGGAAACAAGTTGAAACAAGGAATCAATAGCCAACATCCGCAAAATCAATTAGTACATGGATATGATCATGCCTTTGTATTAGGTCACAAAGCAGGGACACCAGAAGCTATTTTAAGCGACCCAGTGAGTGGCCGAAGATTAAAAATGTATACCGATATGGATTCAGTTGTGCTCTATTCGGGAAACCGATTGAATGAAGAGGAAGAACTTGTTGGATATCCGATTAGAAATTATTCAGGATTAACATTAGAAACGCAGCAATTACCAGATGCCATTAATAATGAAGGGTTTGGTTCTATTATTTTAGATGTTGGCCAAGTTTTTAGTTCAGAGACGATTTACCAATTTGACACAGTATAAAAAGCAAAAGATTGCTTTAGAGTATTTAACCTACAAGTAAATAAGATTATTAAAATAAACAAATTAAGAGTAGGAATGTGGCCTACTATATAAAGTGATACTGTTACTTTTATATTTCAAAAGTTTGGCAAAAATTAAAAACAATCCATTGTCATTACAAATGTGATGTGACGATGAGTTGTTTTTTTTATGGATTTATAATGAAATTAAAAATAATTATCTAAATAAAAACGAAATAAGGAGTCTATTACTATATTCAGAGTGATGAAAAAATTATATTCTTTATCAGGATCATTATCAATTTGCAATTGAGTAACTTGATAATAGAGTTTATAAGTAGCTTGTGAGGATAAATAATTTTGACGTAGTGGAGTGACTGAACAAAAAGGAACGCCATGTAATTTTAGCTTAGTAATATTGTTTTCTAGTTCTAAATTTTCTCCACTAAATGAAATGAAAATAACAAGATCATTTTTAGTAAAAGAATCAATATTCCAATTTAGTTCTGTAACAGAAGGAATAGGGATAATAAAAACATTACAAGACATAAAATTACGTGTAAAATCATCTGCAGCTTTCTTTTCTCCCCATCCTGTACCGTAAATAAAAACTCGGTTCGCCAAAGAAATGGCTTCGCATAAAGGATGCATATTGGTTTGTGCGATTAAAGACATCGTTTCATTGATATCGCTTTCGAGCAAAGAGAGATTATTTTTTGTTGGAAGTATCTCCTTCTTTTTTTCATTTTTTAGATAGTATTTAAATTCTGAAAAACCAGAAAATCCAAGTTTCTGAGTTAATCGAACAATTGTAGATTTTGATGTATGGGAACGTATTGATAAGTCATGGATTCCTAGATGGGTTACAGTTTCTTTATTAGTTAAAATGTAGGCTAAAATGTCTAAATCGTTTTCACTTAGCTTGGATCTATTTGCATTAATAAATTTTTCTAAGCTCATATTTTCACCTCCAAAAGTAATGAACATAACTATAATAGCATATTTTCAAAGATGGAGCAGAATAGGATGAAAAAAATTTCAAGCTTTGGAAAAAATTAGTTTTTTAGAATAAATGCCCTATCAACGGTGTTGGTATCGCTTTCTGAATAAAATATACATATACTAGGTGTATATCAAATACAGAGAGGTTGGTAATAATGAAAAAAGATAATTTGAAGATCACTATCGCAGGAGGAGGTAGTACTTATACACCGGGAATCATCCAAGCTATTTTAAATAATATTGATAAATTGCCTATCGGAGAAATCCATTTATATGATATAGACGAAAAAAGAAATAATGATATGTTTTTAATTATAGATTATATGTTAAAAAGAGAAAATTTGACTGATATTACATTAAAAGCAACATTGGATCCCGAAGAAGCTTTTACAGAAAGTGATTTTGTTTTTTCACAAATTCGGGTAGGCGGAATGAAGATGCGAGAAAAAGATGAAAAAATTCCTCTGAAATATGGATTGGTAGGTCAAGAAACATGTGGATTGGGTGGTTTTGCTTATGGGTTACGTTCTATATCTGGACTTTTAGAAGTAGTAGGACATGTTCAAAACTTTGCACCGCATGCATGGATTTTAAATTATACAAATCCTGAAACGATTATTTCTGAAGCTATTCGAAGAGTGTATCCTAAAGCTAGAATGTTGAATGCTTGCGATATGACAATCTCTATTGAAGAAACAATTGCTTTTAACTATGGATATGATCGAAAAAACTGGATTTCTGAATATTATGGGTTAAATCATTTTGGCTGGTATACAAAAATTTACGATAAGTCTCTTGAACGAGATGTTATGCCTGAGATTATTGAAAAGTTGACTACAGAAAACATGAAGGTAGCAGATTTTAATGCAGGCGATAAAAGTTGGCAAGCAGCATTTAATATGATGTCAGTAATTACTAAGAATTTCCCAACAAATATTCCTAATAACTATTTAGAATATTATTTATATCCAGATATGGTTGTAGAAGAAACAGATAAAGAATATACAAGAGCAAACATGGTCATGGAAGGCAGAGAAAAAAATACAAGAGAAATGGCTGAAAAAATTCGTCAAGGAAAGACTGAAGACGTATTGAATTTTAATTTTGGAGAACATGGACAATATATAGTTGATATGGCTTCTTCTATCTTGAATGATGAACATCAACGGTTTATGCTGATCGTTCCGAACAATGGGGCAATTCCTAATTTACGATCTGATGCAGTAGTTGAGGTACCAGCTTACGTTGGCGCAACAGGGGCAGAACCAATTTCTCTTAGAGAAAATATCTGTGATTTTCACAAGGGTTTGATGGAAGCTCAAGTCGCAGCTGAAAAACTATTAGTAGATGCGTACTTTGAAAATTCTTATCAAAAAGCATTGCAAGCTTTTACCTTAAATCAAACGGTTCCTTCTGCTCGATTTGCTAAATTAGTATTAGATGAAATGATTGAAGCAAATAAAGGATATTGGCCTGAATTAAAATAAAATATACTAAAGGAGATAAAACTGATGATGGCGAAAATACAGCGTTTTGGTGGCGCAATGTTTGGTCCGGTTATATTTTTTATTTTTTCTGGAATAGTCGTAGCTTTAGCCTCAGTATTTACAAACCCTGATATCATTGGCAGTATTGCCAATGAAGGGACTTTATGGACAAATATGTGGAAGATTATTGAAGCAGGGGGCTGGACTGTATTCAATAATATGGAAGTATTATTTGTTATAGGGCTTCCAATTGGCCTTGCAAAAAATGCACATGCTCGTGCTGCTATGGAATCATTTGTTCTTTATATGACATTTAACAGCTTTGTAGCTGCTATTTTAGAAACATTTGGTACTTCTTTTGGTATTGATTACAGTGCTGAAGCTGGTGGACAAAGTGGTTTAAAATTAATTGCTGGAGTTAAAACATTAGATACCGGCGTTTTAGGAGCAATTGCAATCGCATCTTTAGCTATTTATTTGCACAATCGATTCTTTGAAAAAAAACTACCTGACTTCCTAGGAATTTTTCAAGGATCGGCTCTTGTCGGAGCTGTTGGTTTCTTCGTTATGCTGATAGCAGCATTTTTGACTTCATGGATTTGGCCAAATATACAACAAGGTATTTTATCTTTACAAAGCGTAATGGTCAATTCAGGCAATATTGGTGTTTTCTTATATATCTTTTTGGAAAAAGCCTTACTCCCAACTGGGCTGCATCACTTTATCTATACACCGTTCCAGTATGGTCCGGCAGTGGTTGAAGGAGGAACAACACTTTATTGGATGGAACATATGCGTGAATTTGCAAGTTCAACACTTTCATTGAAACAACTATTTCCTGAAGGCGGTTTTGCATTGCAAGGAATATCTAACTGGTTTGGAATTCCAGGCATTGCCTTAGCATTTTATTCTACAGCTAAACCAGAAAACCGTAAAAAAGTACTTGCTCTATTGATCCCAGGAGTGCTAACTGCAGTTTTTGCTGGAATTACCGAACCATTTGATTATACGTTCTTATTTATTGCACCAGTTTTATTTTTAATTCATGCACTATTGGCAGCCACTATGGCAACAACAATGTATATGCTTGGAATTGTTGGAGATATGCAAGGCGGCGTAATTGAAATGATTGCAAAGAATATCATCCCCATGGGAGCGAATCATTGGCAGACTTATGCCATTCAAATCATACTGGGCATTATTTTTGCAGGTATTTACTTCTTTGTATTCAGATTTTTGATCCTTAAATTTGATTTTAAAACACCTGGAAGAAGCGAAACGGAAGAAGAAGTAGAATTATATACAAAAAAAGATTACAAAAATAAGAAAGATAAAACAGCGGCAACAGGGAATGCTTATCAGGATCAAGCCGTTGTTTATTTGGAAGCGCTTGGAGGAGCAGGAAATATCGTGAATATTAGCAATTGTGCAACACGTTTGCGGGTTACGGTAGCAGATGAATCTAAAGTAAAAAGTAATGAAGCTTTTACTAAAGGCAAAGCACATGGAGTAGTAAGGAATGGCAATGCTTTACAAGTAATTGTAGGTTTGTCAGTTCCTCAAGTCAGAGAAGAATTTGAAAAACTGGTTAATGAACAAACCAAAATGATTGTTAATGAACAAACAGTATGAATATAAAATATTTTTTATAGGCGACTTAACACAAAACCTAACGATTCTTACTCGTTAGGTTTTATATTGCTTCATAATAGAATACAGGGAAAAATAAGAATTAATTTTTTAGGAGGACTCTATGCTCACTTATGTTACTGCATCTTTGCCTATTCTAGGATGGGGATTTATGCCGATCATTGCTAATTTAAGAAAAAGCTCCCCGGTTGAACAACTTTTAGGTACAGCTGTCTTTGCTTTTATCTTCTCGATTATTATCTCACTCATTATGAGGCCCGAAATTACACTTATTTCTTTTACCGTTAGTTTTATATCGGGTGTTTTTTGGAGTATTGGGCAATTATTTCAATTCAAAGGTATTCAGCTTTCCTCTGTATCTAAAATTATGCCTTTATCTAATGGTTCCCAGTTGATATTTATTTCTTTTACATCTGTCCTTTTATTTCAAGAATGGACAAACAGTAAAATGTTTATGATTGGAACTTTGTCTATTGTCATGATCGTTATTGGAATTTTGTGCACAAATTATCAGCAGAGAAATATAGTTGAAAGCAACCAGTATAACGCGTATGGCTGGACCTTGCTTTCTTCTGTATTCCTTATGCTATATGTCCTAACCAATCAATTGTTTTCTATTGAGGGATATCAAATAATTTTACCGCAATCTATAGGTATGATTATTGCTTCTAGCATTATTTATCTACATTATTTCAAAGGACATTTTTCTTTTTCAAATCTAAGTTATAATTTAATAACTGGTTTTTCTTGGTCCGTTGCTAATCTGGGGATGTTTCTGACCACTATCCAGTTAGGTGTAGCAACAAGTTTTAGTATTTCTCAAAGCTGTGTAATTGTGGCAACATTAGGGGGCATAATTTTTTTCAAAGAAAAGAAAACCTGTAAAGAATGGCTTTCTATTTTATTAGGAATTGTCTTAATTATGCTGGGTGTTTTCTCTTTAGGGAGTTTAAAATAAGCTCTGTGAATCAATTTTACTTTCATTAAAAAAAATAATTTAAAAGCATTCTACTAAAAAGTAAGAATGGAGCATGTGAAGTATTAATTCTAGTTCTTATTTTTCGAAATCTATATATTTTTAGTTGAAATAATCAAAATAAGTGTTTTTATGCGGCCAAACCTGTAAAATACAAAGAATACAGGAACATAAAGGGTGTGTAAAAGGATGAGAATAGTAAAAAATAAAAAAATGAACCAATTTATTGCTTGGACGGCAGTCATCGTCTGGATGGGGTTGATTTTTTACCTTTCTTCTCAACCAGCAGGAGAATCATGGAATCTCAGTTATGACATGATGAAAGTAACTGTGCAAGCAGTTAAATTATCTCAAGCCCTGGTTAGTCTGGTGTTGGCCTATGTAGTAGGAAGATTTTTGAAAAAGAAAAATAAAACGATTGGGTTAAAAGAACTCATCTGGATTGCTATTATCATCGGAGTTTTGTATGTAGTATCAGGTATCTTGCTGCGGCATTTCGCTCCGGCTGATCTGCATCATTTTATTAGAAAAAATGCTCATTTTTTTATTTATATGGCATTAGGATTTCTGCTCAAATACGCATTGAAAAGCAGTGGGATAACCAGTTTGAAAGCTGTTGGAATCGCACTGGTAATCTGTGTTCTTTATGCTTTTTCAGATGAATTTCATCAATATTTTGTGCCTGGAAGAGGAGCGATGCTGAGCGATGTAATGATCGACAGCACAGGAGCGACTCTGGGAATTGTATTACACAGCCTCTTCAGCAGGATAACAATGCCGGTATGGTTAAAAGGAAATGCCGAAACAATGAAAAAATGATTAAAAAAGATTTGTAAGGAACTTTAAAAAGGAGTAACATGGTAATTATCTAATTATCAGGAGGAGATTATTTGACCATCAATACAGAATTATTAACCAATTTTAAAAAACGGTTTGATGAAAACCGCGAAAACCAAGTCATTAAAGGAGCGATTGCTAAAGTCGGTATCAATACAGCTTCTATCGACAACGATGTTTTGCGTCGCCATTCGTTTACTTTTTCGGATGAAACAAAACGCGGAGAAATTACGAATCAACAAGCAAGCGGACGTTGTTGGATGTTTGCTGCCTTAAATACAGCGCGTGTTGATACCATGAATAGATTAAACGTAGATACTTTTGAATTTTCGCAAAATTATACGTTGTTTTGGGACAAATTGGAAAAAGCAAATTATTTCTTAGATAGTATTTTAGATACACTAGATGAAGCGCAAGATTCAAGAATCATTGCTCATTTGCTGATGAGTCCAGTTCAAGATGGCGGCCAATGGGACATGTTCTCAGGTATCTTAGAAAAATACGGTGCAGTTCCTAAAGCCGTTATGCCGGAAACATTCCATTCTGCCAATACGGCTGTGATGAACAAAATCTTGACTTCTAAGTTGCGTGAATTTGCCAGTGTATTGCGTGAAGGTCATCAAGATGGCGAAACACTTGAAGTTTTAACAGCGAAAAAAGAAGACATGCTGTACTTTATTTATAATGTATTGGTCAAAGCGCTAGGAGAAATTCCTGAAACTTTTACGTATGATTACCGTGATAAAGACAATGAGTTCCATCGGATTGCGGATATCACACCGCAAGAATTTTTCAAAAAATATGTTGGTTGGGACTTGCCGAATTTGATCAGCTTATTGAACGCTCCCACGGCTGACAAACCATATGGCAGAGCTTATACCGTTAAATATTTAGGTACAGTCAAAGAAGCTCAACCGATCCGTTACATCAATGCACCCATCGAAGTTTTAAAAGAAGCTGCTATAACTTCCATCAAAGCGGGCGAACCGGTTTGGTTTGGCTGTGATGTCGGTCAAATGTCGATCAGAGATGGCGGCATTATGGACGAAAAGAGTTATCAATATGATTTGACGTTAGGGGAAGGATTGAATTTAACAAAAGCCCAACGGTTAGATTATGGCGACAGTTTATTGACGCATGCGATGGTCTTTGTCGGAGTCAACTTAGATGATGAAGGCAAACCGTTAACTTGGAAAGTTGAAAACAGCTGGGGGGATAAAGCCGGTAAAAAAGGCATTTATTCAATGAGCGACAAGTGGTTTGATGAATATAACTACCAAATAGCGGTTGATCAAAAATATATTCCTGAAAAATGGTTAAAAGCATTAGATGAACCTGTGATTGAGCTTGAGCCTTGGGATCCTATGGGTGCCTTAGCAATGGTTAAATAAAAGGTTGAATAGATACACTGATTAAAGAGTGTGATTTTATATCATGCTCTTTTTTTGTAATAAAAGGGGCAACAAAGCGCTAGTTTCTTGGAAAATAGGCTTCGTAAAAAAGCGAACGAATATTTTTTATTTATGTTAATTATTCGTTTTATTGTTGTAAATTTATTGTAAAAGCGGTAACTGAGTATTGATAAATTGAAAAATAACAGATATACTAATAAAGGACTTAGGAGCGGTTTACTGCTTTTGAGTTACATATCAGCTCTTTTAGGGAGGAAAATCAGTAAAATGAAGAACATGAAAAAGATGGTTTTATTCGGTTTAAGTTTAGCCTTGACTGCCACATTAGCAGCATGTGGCGGGGGATCAGACAGCGGTGATGGTACACAAACAGACGAAGGGTATGTGCCTAAAACATTGAAAGTTCAATTTGTTCCTTCTCAAGCAGCAGAAACACTTGAAGCCAAAGCAAAACCGTTAGAAGATTTACTAGAAGCTGAATTGGATATTCCAGTTGAAGTAAGTGTTTCTACTGATTACAATACTATTATTGAAGCAATGTCTTCAGAACAAATCGATATTGGCTTCTTACCTCCAAATGCTTATGTATTAGCTCATGAACAAAGTGACGCAAAAGTATTGTTGCAAGCACAACGTTATGGCGTTGAACAACCTGGCGGAAAACCAACAGACTCATTGGTTGATTCGTATAAATCAATGATCGTAGTTAAAACCGGCAGCGACATTAAAACATTAGAAGACTTGAAAGGCAAAACCATTGCTACTCAAGACGTTACATCATCAGCAGGTTATGTATGGCCGGCTGCTGAAATGAAAAAAGCAGGTGTGGATATTGAAAACAGCGACATCACAACTGTACAAGTGAAAGGACATGACCAAGCGATCCTTTCTGTTTTAAACGGCGATGTGGATGCAGCGTTCGTTTTTGAAGATGCTCGTAACAATGTAGTAAAAGATGTTCCAGATATTTTTGAAAAAGTTGAACCAATGTACATTACTGAACCTATTCCAAATGATACGATTACTGCTCGCGCTGATATGAGTGAAGAATGGAATAAAAAAATCCAAGATGCTTTTATTGCGATTGGAAAATCAGAAAAAGGCAAACAAATCATTTCTGATGTATACTCTCATGAAGGTTATGTCGTATCAGATGACAAAAACTTTGATATCGTAAGAGAATATGCTAAAGAAGTTGGACAATAAGAGAAAATAAAAAACATTTTTTCACTATGAGAAATTCTCTGCCTTTAGTAAATGGATTGAAAAAGGTTATCTTTGGTTGAATCCAAAGATAACTTTTTTTGTCATATAGGGTTTATAAAAGGTTCCAGAAAAGAAATATTGAAAGGCCAAACGGTTCTACCGAACAAAAGAAGCTAGGAAACAGGTAGGAGTGTTAGCTAGAGCGCGTCTAAGCTGAGAAATAGGTAGAAGTGTCAGCTGGTGCCTTTCTATCGAACACTTAGCACAAAAAAATAGATTCAATTGTTAGGTAGTTTGTTCTTTTTACATCAATTTTTTTTAGCAAAACTTAATAATTCTAGTAAAAAAAGGTCAAGTACTTTACACTGTAATGAGGCAAAACGAATGAATCAAATTTAAAAATTGGAGGAGAAGAAAAATGACACCCATTGTCGATAAAAATGCATCGATTATTTCTTTTCAGAATGTAAGTAAAGTATACCCAAATGGGGTTCAAGGATTAAAAGACTTAAATATTGATATCAAGCAGGGTGAATTCGTCATCGTCGTTGGGTTATCTGGTGCGGGTAAGAGTACCATGTTACGAGCTATTAACCGACTGCATGAGATTACATCAGGTGATATTCAAATTGACGGAAAATCAATCACTCAAGCAAAAGGTAAAGAGTTGCGTTTGATCCGCCGTGATATCGGCATGATTTTCCAAAGTTTCAACTTAGTGAAGCGCTCGACCGTTTTACGAAATGTCTTATCAGGTCGTGTCGCCTACCATTCTACGTTTAAAACGATGTTGGGCATGTTTCCAAAAGAAGACAAACAACTTGCTTATGAAGCGTTGCAACGGGTCAATTTGGCAGAAAAAGTCTATACACGTGCGGATGAATTATCTGGCGGACAACAACAACGGGTTTCCATTGCGCGAGCATTAAGCCAAGAACCTAAAATTATCTTAGCCGATGAGCCGGTAGCTTCTTTAGACCCGGTGACAACGGAAAAAGTAATGGATGATTTATTGCGGATCAACCAAGAACTAGGAATAACAATCGTGGTGAATTTACATTCTGTTGACTTAGCTCGCCAATACGGTACACGAATTATTGGGTTACGCGATGGAGAAGTTGTTTTCGATGGACCAGTAGCAAAAGCCACTGATGAAACATTGCGCGGTATTTATGGAGAAAAAATCCTAGAAGAGCCTAAACCCGAGGAGGTTACTGCATGAACACCCATTCTTCAGACTTACCCAAAGGTAAAAGCAAAGTAAAACCACTTCTTTGGGCCATTCTATTTGTTCTTATTTTTCTTTATAGTGCCAATCTTTCTGAAGTAAAGATGGGGCGTTTATTTGCCAATATGGGCCAAATGACGGTTATTTTAAAGCAAATGGCTTTACCGGATTGGAGTTACATAAGTATTGTCATTCAACCTTTGCTGGAAACAATTCAAATGGCTATTATTGGCACAACCTTTGGAGCCTTGGTAGCTTTGCCGTTTTCCTTGTTAGCTGCGCGTAATATTGTTAAAAATCCAATAGTGAATAGTGTCTTGCGTTTCATTTTAAATATTGTCCGGACTGTTCCGGATTTGATGTTGGCTGCTGTATTTGTAGCTATCGTAGGAATTGGACCGGTTGCCGGTGTCATTACCTTATCTGTTTTTTCTTTCGGGATGATTTCAAAATTGTTTTATGAAGCGATTGAAACGATTGATGAAGGACCGGTTGAAGCATTGACGGCTTCTGGTGCAAATAAAATGCAAATTATTCGTTACGCCATTTTCCCGCAAGTCAGCAGTCACTTTTTCAGTTATTTCTTGTATTGTTTTGAAATCAATGTCCGTGCTTCCACTGTTTTAGGGTATATTGGAGCTGGGGGAATCGGTATTTATCTACAGCGGTCATTGAGCCAATTCAGATACGACAGAACGGCTGTCATTGTGATCGTGATTTTTTTGGTGGTATTGGTCATTGATGCCATCAGTAACAAACTAAGGGAGAGATTACTATAATGCTACCGACTCAACCAAAGAAAAATAGATATAAAACGATTCTGATCGTGGTTATTCTTGCAGCTATTTACATTTGGGCTTTTGCCGGAATTCCATTCAGCGGTGTTAAAGATACTGCTGGCAGTGTATCAAAAGCCATCTTTAGCGGCTTGATCCATCCCGACTGGAGCTATGTGTACACAGGTGATGGGGAAGATTTAATCAGTTTATTGATCGAAACGATTGCGATTGCTTTTCTAGGAACTTTTATTTCAGCCATTTTAAGTTTGCCTTTTGCATTTTGGGCAGCGCGCAATAAGAAGAGCAAACGCTTTGTTTCAACGTCTGGTAAATTTGTTTTAACCGCTATTCGAACGTTTCCCGAAATTGTTTTAGCGAT
>NZ_DAMDAK010000024.1:1682-3649 GCF_032094055.1 Carnobacterium sp. | reverse complement strand
CAGGGGTATTGGCGGTTAGTATTCACTCAATTGGTATGCTGGCTAAATTGTACAGTGAAGCAATTGAAAATATGGATCAAGGGCCGTCTGAATCGATAATCAGTGCCGGCGGAAACAAAACCAATGTCTTGTTTTTTGCTACTTTACCGCAACTGGTTCCTGAATTTATTTCCTATACACTCTACCGATTTGAACTGGCTGTCCGTTCAGCCTCTATCTTAGGGATCGTAGGAGCCGGTGGGATCGGTACTCCGATGATTTTTGCCATCGATGCGCGTTCATGGGACCGTGTCGGGATTATTCTGATTGGGATCATCGTAATGGTTACTTTGATCGACTTCCTTTCTGGAACACTAAGAAAAAAATTAGTTTAATAAAGAAAAGCAGGACAAGACTGCTAGGCAGCTGCAAGAAGGCCAAACAAGAAGCACATTTTCTTGTTTGGTCTTTTTTAATAGAGTAGGTTTTATAAATTTTTACTGATTTTAATGTCTAGCGGGCCAAAATTATCTCGCTTTTCTTACAATAAAAAATGGATTTGTGAAAGGGATGGACAAAAATGAAACTAACGATTTTAGCGACAAGTGATATGCACGGCTACATTAAGCCAAGTAACTTTGGAACGAGAGACCAAGATATGCCTTTTGGCTCAGCAAAAGCTGCGACCATTATCAAAGAAAGAAAAGCTGCAGCAGCTGGACCAGTACTATCTATTGAAAATGGTGATTTTATTCAAGGATCGCCATTAAGTTATTATATTGCTAGACGCAGAAAAACAAATAATCCTTCTGAATTAGTAAACGTACTGAATTTGATCGATTATGATGCAGGAGTATTAGGAAACCATGAATTTAATTATGGGAAAGATTACTTAGAGCAAGCGATCTCTGCCACTAATCATCCGATCTTGGCAGCCAATATCGTTAACGAAGAAGGTAAGCCGGCTTTCGGAAAAGCTTATGAAATTATTGAAAAAGACGGAGTTAAGATTGCTGTTTTAGGATTGACGACTCAATACATTCCGAATTGGGAGCACCCAGACCATATTCAAGGCTTAACGTTTAAGAGTATCGTAGACACGGCCGGAGAGTATGTGCCAAAGTTAAGAGAATTGGCAGATGTGGTTGTGGTCAGTTACCATGGGGGATTCGAAAAAGAACTGACGACCGGAGAACCAACCGAAGCTTTGACTGGAGAAAATGAAGGGTATCAATTAGCAACACAAGTGCCAGGCATTGATGCACTGATCACGGGACACCAACACCGCGTGATCGCGACTACATTAAATGGCATTCCGGTTATCCAACCAGGCTATCGCGGAGAATACGTCGGTGAAATTACATTAACTCTTGAACAGAATGCTCAAGGAAAATATGAAGTGACGGCTAGCGAAGCACAATTAGTGAAAACGGGCAACGCTGTCCCGGATGCAACCGTGTTGTCTTCTTTAACAGAATTGTCTGAAGAAGTTGAAGAGTGGCTGGATCAGCCATTGGGTAAAGTCGAAGGCGATATGACGATCCAAGATGCAAATCAAGCTCGTTTGAAGGAGCATCCTTATGTGGAATTTATTCAAAAAGTACAAATGGCAGCAACTGGAACAGATATTTCTGGAACGGCTTTATTTAACAATGAAGGAAAAGGATTCGGTTCTATTATTACGATGCGCGATGTCGTGACTAATTACATTTACCCGAATACATTAGCTGTCCTCCGCATTTTTGGTGAAGATCTAAAAGCGGCTTTAGAACAATCAGCTGCCTTTTTCCAAGCAGAAGCAGATGGCACGATTGGAATCAATCCGCAGTTTGTTGAGCCTAAACCGCAATACTACAATTATGATATGTATGAAGGCATTGACTATACGATCAATGTAAAACGGCCGATTGGAGAACGAATCACAACGTTGCTGTACAAAGGAGAACCGGTTCATGCAGCTGACTGGTTTGAAGTAACAGCGAATCAAT
>NZ_DAMDAK010000024.1:0-1672 GCF_032094055.1 Carnobacterium sp. | reverse complement strand
GGAAACTATGCCATGTATACAGCTGATAAAATCATTCGTGAAGTGCAAAAAGATATGACGGAACTGATAGCAGATTATTTGGCTGAGCATCCGATCATCAAAGCCGAAACAAATGATAATTTTAAAGTGATATCTGAATAAAAGAAACACAAAAAACGATAAGGAACGCTAAGGACCATAACTTAGCTTCTTATCGTTTTTATATAGAAAAATTTCTGAGGTTATATTGTATCACGCTTGATTGAATGGCCTTGTTTTCTGCGCTTTAAATAGATAGTAAAGCGCGATAACCACTAAAACGATTGTCATCAACCAGCTGCCAATGGGATTAAAAGATGAGACCCAAAAGTTGATCAATCCGAACAAACCAGCCGTAATAAATAAAAGAATAATCATCACAAAATCATTTGTGCTATCTGCAGCAGTGAATTTTTCTGAAAAAAGAAAAGTGTCCATTGTTGTATTCAAGTATCCGAAGAAAACGATCGTCGTGGCTAAGAAGCCGTTGAGGATCACAGAAAGGTCATCCCAACCGAACAAGAATAATAATAAACTTCCCAGTACCACATAGAAAGGTACCAGCAGTCTCATCCAGACGGCTTTTCCAGCAGCTCTTATGAAGAGACCGTCATTGCTGCGCGGGCTCATTTGAAAAATCCAAGCTCCTTTATAGGAAGATGAATATTTCAACGAACCGGCTAATTGCGGAATCATGAATAGTGTGATGTAAACAGAATAAGGAAAACTATTGCTTCGAAGATCACTAAGCGTCATACCGCCACTAAAGCTGTTAAAAACAAAAATCAGCGGAAGGATAAAAGAAACGGCTAATGGCGGATAAATTCTGGTTTTGAATTCGCGTTCATTTTGAATGATTTTCCATGTAAATTGATAATAAGGTCGCTCTGCTTGATTAAGACAAAGAACATTCTTGGTTCGATTCATCCAATGGTTGTGCTCTTTAATGGATTCGTTTTGATCTGTCAGCTTTTGAATGTTTTGTTCCAATTGAGTGCTATTCTTTTTGTAATAGAAAAAAAACAGAATTGTTGCGACTACAAACAATAGAGTATACAGGACATAATATCTATTCACGCCTTCTTGGAGCAAACCAAGCGGAGCGGCGAACCACAATGGAAACAATGGAATATGCCAAATTTTGGGTTGATACGTAATGGAGACATCAAAGATAACAAATATCCGCCCAACCAATTGATAACCCAAAATAGTAAAGATAGATAAGCCAATTTGACTGTAAGCGATAATGTTTTTTAATTTTTCCCCATTGAACCGTTTCAGAATAGCGGCGTAGATGACTAAGGTAAACAATAACGTCCAAAAACTGAAGATAATAGTCAATAAGGTGACGAGTAACCCAGCAATCAAGCCATGAACAAAATAAGTGGCGAGTGTCACTGGACCGCCTAATGCTAAAGTCAAAGAGAACAGGTAAACAAAAACATGGGTAGCTTTAGCTGCGCTGAGTGTTTGTCCCGTCACCGGCTTTGTGCCAATTAGAATTTGATCTTTCGTATCAAGCAAAATAGAAGAAAAACTGGCAATCATCGTAGACAGCAGCATCACAAACAGGTAACTAAAAAAGAAGGTATACTGTACAATCAAACTGTCACCGAAAAATAAAATAGTAATCATAAAAATGCTGATAATAAAA
>NZ_DAMDAK010000023.1:18129-29845 GCF_032094055.1 Carnobacterium sp. | reverse complement strand
CTCAAACTTTTCAAAGTATACTTCATTATCAGCCTGCTAGTGAAAAATAAAATTTAATGAAATCAATTCATTCTTATTTTTTCAACCGTTTTACTATCCAATCGTTTAACTACTTCTGTAACTAGTTTTACAGTATTTAAGTAATCATCTTCATGAATGACTGAAGTATGAGAATGAAGATAACGGGTTGCTACTGTAATAGCCAGTGAAGGAATCCCATTACGCGTTACATGTTGGCTTCCGGCATCTGTTCCGCCTCCAGCAATAACGGTGTATTGGAAAGGTATATCTAATTCTTCAGCTACTCCAACAACAAAGTCACGTAATCCCTTATGAGCTACCAATGCAAATGCAATATCTGGGTCTACTGTATACGTTGCTGTTTTAGCGCCGCGTAGCCCGACTTCTTCTTGGACATTTCCAACAGAAAAAGCCTTATTGGGGTGTCCTTCTTCAGCAATATTTTCTAGTACTTTCAATGCTACTGCTGTACCGATTCGATTATCCCATGCTTTCGCCAGTAGAAATTTCGAATCGTTTAAGCGTTTAAATTCAATGTAAGGCGTTACCATATCTCCCGGTTTTACTCCCCAAGACAAAGCTTCTTCTTTACTTGAAGCACCAATATCAATAAACATATCTTGAATATCGTAAGCTTTATTCCGCACATCAGCTGTTAAAACATGAGGAGGTTTACATCCAATCACCCCATGTAAAACTTTATTGTGTGCTGTTGTGATTTCAACTTGTTGTGCTAACATCACTTGCGACCACCAGCCGCCTAATGTTTGAAATTTAATAAATCCTTCATCCGTAATAGCTGTAACCATAAAGCCGACTTCGTCTAAATGGCCTGCAAATAAAACTTTAGGTCCAGTTTTGTCCCCAACATGTTTAGCAATTACACTTCCTAATCCATCATAAGTAATAGAATCAGCTGATTTTTCAGCATAACGGACGAAAACTTCCCTTACTTGTTTTTCATTTCCCGGGACTCCTTTAGCATCCGTTAATTCTTTTAACATTTTTAAATCTTTTTCATCCATATGTGAATCCCTCCAATAATATCTGTTCTTCTTATACTATATCATTCTATGACAGAAAAAGGGTGCACTTTTTTAACCTTTAACTAAAAGAAGCAAGAAGGATCGGTTTGACCCCTTCTTGCTTTCAGCATAGCTTTAGTACTTAAAAATATGGTTTATTTAATTGCTTTTAATAGAAGCCCATTTGTAAGAATACTCTGGTCCTACTAAATGTTTTCCAATATTTTGAACATATGGTTTTTCTAAAATGGCATTATATCGTTGGTAGATAGGGCCAATTGCTGCTTGGTCAAGTAGAATTTTTTCTGCTTCAAGCATATCGTTCCATCTTTTTTCTGGATCATTCAAATCAGTTGTCCCAACTTTTTCAAGTAATGCATCGTATTCTGGGATAGAGATACTAGCTTTATTATTCGAATTTGAAGTTTCAAATAATTCAAGGAAATTGATTGGGTCTGAAAAGTCTGCTCCCCATCCAGCCATTTGAATATCATAATCTTGACGGCTGTTTACATCAATACGAACATTAAACGGCACTGAACGAATGCTGATATCTAAACCTGGAAGATTTTGCATCAATTGTCCTTGCATATACTCAGAAGATTTTTTAGCATTTTCAGAATCATCGGAAAGCAATTCTAGTTTTATTGAATCTACTCCTAATTCAGCAAGCCCTTTTTTCATATATTCTTGTGCAGCTTCTTTATCGTATACTAGTAAGTCGCCGTTTTCTTCACGAAACTCTTGTTCTGTTGAAGGGCCTTTAGCTAATCCGCTTGGAACTAATCCATTGGCTGGCAAAGAACCATTTTGTAAAACTGTTTTAGCATATGCTTCTTTATCAAATGCCATGGAAATAGCTTTACGGATATTTTCATTGGCTAATGGCGTTGGTTGTCCATTGCGTTCTTGGTTATATTTAAAGTAAAAGACAGAAGAGGTCGGTTCTGATTTTAAATCAGGATCGCCTTGTTTAGTTTGGACATATTCTCCTGACAACTTGATAGAATCAATTTCGCCAGCATCATACAAATTAATGGCTGTAGACGTTTCTTTTACAACATCTACATTAATGTCATCTAGCTTAACAGTATCTGCATCCCAGTAAGTGTCATTTTTTTCATATGACCAACTTAATCCTGTACCGTCCCATTTTGTCAAAACAAATGGACCGTTATAGAGTGCATTGTCGCTATTTGACGCATATTTACTGCCTTTTTCTGTTACATACTCCTCATTTTGAGGCAAGAACATAGATAATGAAAGCAAGTCTTTAATATAAGGCACTTTTGAAACCAAACGAACTTCTAAGGTCTTATCATCAATCGCTTTAACACCTAACTGATCCGTTTCCATTTCGCCTTTATTGATTTCTGCTGCATTTTCAACTACGCCTTCCATCATATAAGCAGATTGTGAACCCGTATCTGGGTCAACTAAACGACGCCATGAGAAAACAAAATCATTAGCAGTAACGGGATCTCCATTTGACCAGTTTGCATCTTCTCTGATCTTAAAAGTATACGTTAATCCATCTTCGCTGATAGTAGGCTCTTCAGAAGCCATTGCGAGCTCTGGTTCGTTTTTTAGATTCAAACGATACAATCCTTCCATTACGTTATTCATAACGGTTGAGCCGACAGTATCTGTGTTTAAAACTGAATCCATCGTTGGAATTTCTGCTGTTTCAATTAAATTTAATTCTTGAGTTGTTGAACCGCTCTTACTACCTTCTGTATTTGAACCGCAAGCAGCCAAAACTGCTGAAGATACTAAAGTAATTCCTAACAAACTCATTAACTTAATATTTTTCACCCGTGTTCCCCCTAATAATGAACTGATTTTCTGATAAACTTGTCTAAAACTAACATAGTTGATTCTATCACTATGGGAAAACAGTCGCAAACCGCCATCACTTACTTCTAATGAACCTTTTAATATTTTCACATAATCACAAAAAAAAGAAGCTGCACATGGCAACTTCTTTTTTTTATGATTATTAAATAACGACTTATTTTCCGTCTACATAAGCCCATTTGTATGAGTATTCTGCACCCACTAAGTGAGCAGCAATGTCTTTAACATATGGTTTTTCTAAAACAGCATTATAACGTTGGTAAATTGGAGCAATTCCAGCTGTATCCATCAGGATTTTTTCAGCATCTAACATACCAGTCCAACGTTGCTCTAAATCATCTACCTCGCTTAATGAACTCTTAACTAAAGCATCATACTCATCGTTAGCGTAGCTTGATTTGTTATTCCCGTTGTCTGAAGCAAATAATTCTAAGAAGTTGATTGGATCTGCATAGTCAGCTCCCCAACCAGACATTTCAATATCGTAATCTTGTTTTGTATCAGCATCCAAACGTACTTTGAATGGTACATTACGTAATTTGATATCTAATCCTGGCAAGTTTTGAGTCAATTGTCCTTGCATAAATTCTAGAGATTTTTTAGCATTTTCTCCATCGTCTCCAAGAATTTCTAATGTTAAGCTATCTTTGCCAATTTCTTCTAACCCTTTTTCAAAGTATTTTTGGGCTTCTTCAACATTATACGTTAATAATTCTCCATTTTGATCACGGAAGTCTTTTCCAGTGTCCGGATCAACGGCTAATCCTTGCGGTACTAACCCGTCAGCTGGTAATGAACCATTTTGTAAAACGGTTTTTGCATAAGCTTCTTTATCAAATGCCATAGCTAGTCCTTTACGGATGTTTTCATTTGCTAAATCAGTTTTCTCGCCATTACGTTCTTGGTTAAATTTGAAGTAGAAAACAGAAGAAGTTGGTTCTGATTTTAAATCTGCATTTCCTTGTTGAGTTTGTACATATTCTCCTGTCAATCTCATGCGGTCAATTCCGCCAGATTCATATAAGTTCAAAGCAGTAGATGTTTCTTTTACAACATCAAAATTGATTGTATCCAGCTTAACTGTGTCTGCATCCCAATAATCTTCATTCTTTTGGTATACCCAGCTTAATCCAGTTCCATCCCATTCAGTTAAAGTAAACGGACCGTTGTAAATCAAGTTGTCGCTGTTTGATGCGAATTTGTCTCCTAATTCTTCTACATAAGCTTGATTTTGTGGATAGTACATTGGCAATGTTAATAAATCTTTAAAATAAGGAACTGCACGAACTAATTTAATTTCCAACGTTTTATCATCTACTGCCTTAGCGTTAATGATTTCAGTCGCATTTTCGACAACATCTTGAATCATGTAGTTGTAAGAAGCTGCTTCAGCTGGATCAGCTAAGCGCTGCCATGCATATACAAAGTCATCTGCAGTTACAGGATCGCCATTTGACCAGTTTGCATCTTCTCTGATTTTAAAGGTATAAGTCAGATTATCTTCACTAACTTCAGGTTCTGCTTCAGCCATTCCTAAAACAAGTTTACCGTCTAAACCTTGGCGATAAAGTCCTTCAAAAACGTTATTCATAACGTTCCCGCCGACAACGTCTGTATTTAAAACAGAGTCCATTGTGGGAATTTCGCCACTTTCAATTAGATTTAGAACTTGTTCATCATCCACTTTTTTATCAGATGATTTAGAAGAAGATGCTGAGTCTCCGCCTCCATCAGTATTTCCGCCACATGCTGCTAATAATAACGCTGAAGTAGCTGTAATTCCCAATAAACTTAAAAATTTATTTTTTTGCATAATGTTTTCCCCCTGTTTTTTAATGCCCTCCACATATATCAACTCAAATGAGATTAATATTAGGTTGCTCAAATAATATTATCATCTTATTATCATATAATCAATAGAAATTTCCATTTCCCTTAATTAATCTTCAATTATGCGATATCAAATTAAGTATTTGATTAAAAAATACTTCTAATAATAAAATGGATATGAAATATTTTTTAGTTTACAAATTGACACGCATTCATAAAAATAGACTGAAAAAATGAAATATGAATCATTACCTGTTAAAATGGATGCTTAGAAATAATTTCTGTTAACTATTTTTATAAAACTTAAAAATGTTGTTATACCGCCATGACATGAATTGTATCACTCTTATTTATGTAATGATACTTATACTGGCTACCATTTTACTACGTTTATCTACATAATAATTATAGAGGTGATACCATGAATATTGGAGATAAAGTTAAAGAAGAACGACTAAAAAAAGAGTGGACACAAGAGCAATTAGCACAACTACTAAATGTGTCTCGTTCCACTGTTTCAAGTTGGGAAGTTGGGAGAAACTATCCAGACTTAGAAACAATTATTGCAATTAGCGATTTGTTTGGTATCTCTCTCGACAACTTATTAAGGGAGGATAAACAGGTGGCAAAAGATACGACAAAGAAATTAAAAAGAGGGAAATCATATAAAATGGCTTTAATAGTAGTTGGTATACTATTTCTACTTTATTTTGGTTATAATGCGAAACTAAGAATAGATGAAAATACCTACCGAAGTAATTTAGAAAAAAATGGTTGGGAAAAAGTTATTCCTAATTCTTCTACTCAAGAAAGAGGAGAAAATAACGCTTATGAATTGGTAGAGAATGGCATTAATTATTGGACTTATGTTCTTCCAGCAGAGTTAATAGGATTTCCTATGCCTGAACAAAATATTTCAATCATTACTCGACAAGAAAACTTTATTGTCGATCTTGCTTATGATAATAACATTGGTGTTAGTATTTCGCCTGAGAATGATTCAAATGTTAGTAAACAATTTTATGTGAAAGTGAATAAGAGCGGCAACTTAGTTGAATCTAAGCCGAGCTGGACCGAAAAAGAGAAGCAAACGATAATAAATTACCTTTCAAAGTACCAAGATATCCATAAAGACCTCATCAACAAAAGCATTGAAAAAAGAAATGAAGTTGTCAGTAAATCAGACTAAGCTAGTGGTGAAAAGATAAAGTAATTCAAGTAGGATAATACATTTATCTCTACACATACCAAGATTTATTATTTAAATAAAAAAAACGGTTCAGCACTATAAAAGTGTGAACCGTTTTTCATCTATAATTCTTTATTTGTTTAATGCAGTTTTAGCTTGTTCAGTTAAAGCAGTAAAAGCTGCTGCATCGGTAACTGCAATATCAGCCAACATTTTACGGTTGATATCAATTCCAGCTACTTTAAGTCCGTGCATCAATGTGCTATAGCTCATGTTGTTCATACGAGCAGCTGCGTTGATACGAGCGATCCATAATTTACGGAAATCACGTTTCTTTTGACGACGGTCTCTGTAAGCATATTGATAAGATTTCATTACTGCTTGTTTTGATACTTTAAATAAAGTATGTTTTGAACCATAGTAACCTTTTGCTAATTTTAATACTTTTTTGTGACGTTTACGAGTAACCGTCCCACCTTTAACACGTGGCATATTAATTTCCTCCTTGAAGATGTTTTCTTATAAGAAAACTCTTTACAATAATTATTGTCTTTTATAAAACTGTTAATCCGGTTCTAAATGAACTAAAGAATTACCAGTTAGCTAATTGTTGACGGATGCGTTTTACATCGCCTGCTGAAACCATTGCAGACTTACGTAATTTACGTTTTTGTTTTTGTGATTTATTTGCGAACATATGGCTTGTTTTTGCATGGTGACGTTTTAAACCACCATTACCTGTTCTTTTGAACCGTTTAGCAGAACCACGGTGTGTTTTTTGTTTTGGCATTATTGTTTCCTCCTCGAAATACTCTTACTTTTCAGTTTTTGGTGCTAAAATCATGAACATGCTGCGTCCATCCATTTTAGCAGCTGATTCGATACTAGCGATATCAGCAGTTTCTCGTGCTAATCGATCTAAAACTTTCTTACCAATCTCTTTATGAGTAATGGCACGACCTTTAAATCGGATTGATGCTTTGACTTTGTCGCCTTTTTCAAGGAACTTACGAGCATTACGTAATTTCGTATTGAAGTCATTTACGTCAATTGTAGGACTTAAACGTACTTCTTTAAGGCTAACGATTTTTTGATGTTTACGGGCTTCACGTTCTTTTTTCTGTTGTTCAAAACGGAATTTCCCATAATCCATAATACGTGCTACAGGTGGTTTTGCTGTGGGCGCTACTAAAACTAAGTCCAAGTTCGCTGTTTCCGCAATTGCCAATGCTTCACTTTTGGTCTTAAGACCAAGTTGTTCACCATTACTACCTATAACGCGCAATTCACGTGCACGAATGCCGTCATTTACCATCATATCTTTTGCTATGGTCATACACCTCCATTAGATTTGAGAGAAAGAACAGCAGAAAAATAGACGAGTCCATAACTAACCCGCCTATAAATAATTTCCAACTTACGCCGTGCGTAAGTCATCATCGTTTATATCTAGCCCAGAGACTTTTAGTCAACTAAGGCGAGAAGCGAGGGCTCCTGCTTTGTTTTCTCAACTTTTATATCATACCACTATTTCCATCTTTTGTAAACCATTAACGACTAAAATTTTCAATTTCTTTTTTCACATCAGCTAAAAACTCATTAAATAACATTGCCTTCGTTTCTTTTTCACCATATTTCCGAACTGTTACACTAGCATTCTCTACTTCGTTATCGCCTACCACTAACTGATAAGGGATCTTTTGTGTTTGAGAAGCGCGAATTTTATAGCCCATTTTTTCATTTCGTTCATCCACTTCAATTCGCATACCTAAGTTAGCCATCTTTTCTTTCAATTCATATGCGTAATCTAAATGCATGTCGCGATTTACCGGAATAATAGTCGCTTGAACAGGTGCTAGCCAAGTTGGAAATGCTCCTTTATATTCTTCAATTAAATAAGCTCTTCAATTCCAATTGCAGTTTTTACTAAGACATCTAATTTAGGCCCATAAAAAGCAGCTTCTCCTTCGGCTTCAAAGTATTCTAGCTCCATGTCATCCATTGCTTTTTTAAGCATTGTTTGAGCTTTTTCCCACATTGCATCGTCATCAAAGTATTTATCGGTATTATTAGGATCACGGTAACTTAGTCGGAAACGATAATCAGTGATATTAAAGTCTTTATATACAGCCAACATGAGTTCTAGAGTTCGTTTGAACTCTTCTAAAATTTGATCTGGACGTACAAATGTATGTCCATCGTTTAAAGTCATTTCCCGAACACGTTGCAGACCTGAAAGAGCCCCACTTTTTTCGTAACGGTGCATCTGCCCCAATTCAGCAATTCGGATAGGCAACTCACGATAACTATGGATGTCATTTTTATACACCATCATATGGTGAGGACAGTTCATTGGGCGCAGTACGAGCATTTCGCCATCGCCCATATCCATTGGCGGAAACATGTCTTCGTGATAGTGGTCCCAATGTCCTGATGTTTTATAAAATTCCACGTCAGCCATAATGGGTGTGTAAACGTGTTGGTAACCTAGACTTATCTCGCGATCTACGATATAGCGTTCAATAGTTCTCCGGATAGTCGCACCTTTTGGCAACCAGAAGGGCAGTCCTTGTCCAACTTCAGGGCTGATCATAAATAGATCTAATTCTTTCCCTAATTTTCGATGGTCACGCAATTTAGCTTCTTCACGCATTTTGATAAATTCTTTTAAATCTTTTTTATCGAAGAAAGCTGTTCCATAGATACGCTGCATCATTTTATTGTCAGAATTTCCGCGCCAGTAAGCTCCAGCAAGCGAAAGCAGTTTAAAAACTTGAATACGTCCAGTTGATGGAACATGGACCCCACGGCATAGATCCACAAAGTCTCCTTGCTCATAAACAGTAATCGTTTCGTCTTCAGGTAATTCCGTAATCAATTCAACTTTATAAGGATCATCTTTAAATAAATCAAAGGCTTCAGCGCGTGTAACTTCTTTACGGATAATCGGATTATTTTCTTTTACGATCTCCATCATTTTTGCTTCAATACGCGGCAAATCTTCTTCTGTAATCGGTGTGTCTGTATCTGTATCGTAATAAAAGCCGCTTTCAATAGCTGGGCCAACGCCAAATTTAATTTCAGGGTATAAGCGACGTAAAGCATTTGCCATTAAATGAGCACTTGAATGACGTAAAATCTGTAAAGCTTCTTCATCATCCGGCGTGATGATTTCAAGGGAACCATCTGTTTCTAATGGACGGACATAATCCACTAGTTCACCATTAAATTTTCCTGCTAATGCTTTCTTAGCTAAGCTTTTACTGATACTCTCAGCAATGTCTTTTGTTGATGAGCCCGTTGGAAATTGCTTTACAGCACCATCCGGCAAAGTAATATTGATTTCTGACATTTTCCATTCCTCCAATGGTTTCAAATTTTTATAGTTTAAAAAATCTTTCAAACGCTTAGCCAAATAAAAAAAGTCCCTTTTATGCTAGTTTCCTAACACAAAAGGGACGTAAAATACGTGGTTCCACCCAGATGCAGAATCCCCTTCTCATTGAACAGGAATTCTCTCTAAGCTGTTAACGTTAGCTACACGACCGGCTGCTAATACTTTAACTGGTTCACAGCGGCACTCAAAAGGGGTCAAAATAAATTCGTTTTTAGGAAACTTGCAGCACTTATTTCCCTCTCTTAAAAAAAACGATTTTTTATTTTGGTGTCTTTCTCAAAGATTTAATCTATTACTGCTATTAAATCATTTCCGTCACAAAAATTCAAGTAAAAAATAGTATTCTTATTGCTTTTGCTTAAATTCATACCTGCACTGCCTTAAGACAATCGACGGTTTTTGCCCGTCATTTTGATTTCTTTAGATAAATAACGAATACGTTCCATAATACGTTGGGCTTTCAACGGCTCATCTTCTCCACGCTGGGTAACTCTTAAATGTTCTTCGCCCAATTGTTTCATATCGAAATTAGAAGAAAAGAATGTGGGTAATTGTTCTTGCATTCGATACTGCAAAATAACTCCAAGCACATCATCCCGAATCCAGCTTGACATTGAGTCTGCTCCAATATCATCCAACATTAAAATAGGTGCTTTTTTGACAGCATCTAATTTTTCTCCTGTTGAGTTCTGTCCAATCGCTTGCTTCATTTCAACTGCAAAAGAAGGAAAGTGCATCAAAGTGGAAGGATAGCCTTTTTCAGCAAGCTCATGCGCGATGGCTCCCAATAAAAACGATTTTCCTACTCCAAATGATCCTTGTAAATACAGTCCTTGATGAAAAGATTTTGGGTTCTGCAAATAATCTGAAATAAAATCATATGCAGCTGTAATAGCTGTTGCTCGCTCATCAGTTAAATGAAAACGTTCGAATGTCGCTGTTCGAACATCTTTTGGCATATCCATCGAATGAATGCGATTTTTAATAGCCTGTTCTTTTTGCTTCGCAATCAATTCAGCTGTCGGCACATAGGCAACATCAATAAAGTGATAATTCATGATCAATTCCGGTTGATATCCTGGAGCCATCATCCCTGCTTTTTCCTGATACTTTTTCTTTTCGTTGACAAACTCGTACAGTTTCGCATAGCTTTTTACAATCGCTTCTTCATTCAATAGCTCTTGATTCTTTTCAATAAATTGCTGAACATCCTGATCATTCAAGACTTCTTGGATCAATTTTTCATATTGGTCAGATAAGTTTCGTTCTTTAAGCATTTTAGTTAGACTTTTACCGATATCTTCCACTTTCAATCACCTTCTTTTCCGAAACTTTGAATTTGTTTTAAGCGGTCCATAAAAGCTTGTTTCTCAGCTTCGCTCATTGGTTTTTCAGCTTTAGCGCTATTATCTTCTTTCGCCCATTCTGGAAGAGTTTCTTTTCTAGTCGTTGTCTTTTTTCCGTAGCTAGTTGATTTTTGGTTGGTGTACTGTTTTCTTTCTGCTTGCTTCTTCTTTTCAGCATTTTCTTGGTACATCGTTTTAACTTTTTGAAGTGCCATTTCTGGTGAAACAACTTTATTTTGAGCCCAATCATTGGATATTTTATAAGCTAAAGCTTTTTCGAAAATAGGGTTGTTCCTTACAACTAAGATATAATGGATCAATATGTTAACAACTGAAGCAGGTAAATTAGCTTTTTGCACTATTTCTTCTAATGCCCATTCTTCGTTTTTTGTTACATAGCCGCCTTTTTGATCTTTAATCGAAGTCATAAAATCAAATGGACTAATTTCTTCGCTCACTTCAACAATAGTGATTTCATTCTCTGTTAGTCCTTGTTGTTTTAAAACATTTTTTCGGTTTCTTTGTTGTTTTTGTTCATTTTGAATATCTTTTTCTACTACATCATGCAGCTGAACCTTCTTTTGAGCGCGTGCATGATAATCGCGGTAAACGTTATTCTTCAGCTTTCGTTCATTAATGTCGCTGGCTTCTAAAACATAACGTTGCATATCCAATTCATTCACTCCGTACATTGTATGCAACACTAAGATCGTTGCTTCAAGCTCTTTTGAGATGGCAGAACGGCTAACATAGTGGCTATTTAAACCCGTATAAAAAAACTTAAAATCAAATGTTTGATTTTCTATTATAGGCCCAGCAGCGGATTCGTCACCAATTAATTCAACTGGTTCTTTTAGTAATGCCTTTTCTTGTTTAAGCAAGTTTCCATCAAACTGATAAACATCTAAAAAGGATTTGGTAACTTCTTTATAGTTTTCTTTCTCCAATGGAGCCGTCACAAATCGATTTCGCAATTTACGAAATTTTCGTTCTCCAACCGCTTCAAAAAGAAGCAAACTTAATAAATCATCTTTGAAAAAAGTCGCACTTG
>NZ_DAMDAK010000023.1:14746-18119 GCF_032094055.1 Carnobacterium sp. | reverse complement strand
GAATGAGGGGCAACTAATTCATATACATACAACTTTTCAGGTTCAGTTTTCAGGTAGGTTTTTAACAACCCAATAGCTTCTAATTTAATTCTCGCTTGATACAGTTCTGGAATCCCTACACTTAAAAGTGTCAACAATTCCGAATGAAGTATTCCTTCACTCCAATAAGACTCTTCATCAATCTCAGTCCACAACGTCATATAAAGACTATAAGCTGTTGCTCCTATCAAAGGTTGATATAAAAAAGTCAATATTTTTTGGTCTATATCCGAAAGCAAGGCATTTTGTCGAACCATAAATCCATCTTTTGGACTCAAATTTTTCCAAGGATAGTTCAAATGCCATCACACCTTTCTTCTACTTCCTCTAATCCATTTCTGCTTTTTTTTCAGATTTCTTTTTTTCAAGCTCTTGTAATTCTGTCAAGAAAACACTCATATCCTTGAACTGACGGTAAACACTAGCAAAACGAATATAAGCAACGTCATCTACTTCTGCTAGTTTCTCCATAATGTATTCACCAATGATCGCTGATGATATTTCATTTTCCCCTAAACTCCGAATTTTATTTTCCACTTCATCGACTATTTTTTCAACTTGTTCTACTGAAACTGGGCGTTTTTCACATGATCGGATAATGCCGCGCAGCATTTTCCCTCGATTGAATTCTTCTCGTGTGCCATTTTTTTTAATTACTAACAATGGCGCTTGTTCAACACGTTCAAATGTTGTAAATCGGAAGTTACACGCTTCACATTCTCTTCTTCTACGAATAGCACGCCCATCATCTGCAGGACGACTATCGACAACTCTAGAACCATTATTTTGACAGCGTGGACATTGCACTACTCATCATCCTTTTTTTATGATTTTTCTTGAAATTATCATACTCATAACCATTATACTTTTATTATACCACAGGTCTTACAGAGGCGAAACACCTGAAATAACTGCATTTGCCAGCTAAAGCTATAAAAAAAGAATGAGCGGATATTCTACTCATTCTTTTTAACACTATTTTATATAACAGCAATCGTTTAATTTATTTGATCTGTTTGCTGCAACCATTTTTCCAGCTGCTCTACTGTTTCTTGGATGGTTCCATTATTGTCAATCACTACATCTGCCTGTTTTATTTTTTCAGCCAAAGGAAGTTGAGCCGCTATTTTCTGGACAGCCATCTCGCGTGTAATGTGATCGCGCTGCATCAACCGATTTATCTGCATCTCTTCTGTCACAGCAACTACCATCACTTGATCTACTTCTATTAAATAATTACTTTCAAACAATAAAGGAATATCTAATACAAGCAAGGACGGCTGTTGTTGCAGATACTCTTCTTTTTGGTTAAGTACCCAATTCCGAATCTGTTTTTCTAATAAGTCATTTAATTTTTCTAATTTTATGGGATCAGTAAATACAATTTCTCCCAGTTTTTTTCGGTTTAATGTTCCATCGGAATGCAGTATTTCTTTTCCAAAATATCGTGCAATCGATTTTAATCCTTCTGTTCCAGGTTCTACTACTACCCTGGCTCCAATATCAGCATCGATAACTGGTATTCCTCGGCTTTTAAAAAACTTACTGACAGTTGATTTTCCTGTTGCAATGCTTCCTGTCAAACCAATCACAACTGTCATTCATTCCCTCCTTTCTCTTGTTCTTTTTCTTAAGCTAGTTGTTGACAATTGGGACAAATGTGAGTACCTCTTTGCGCTACTTTTAATTTTTGGATCGGCGTTCCACAAAGGATGCAAGGTTCATTTGTTTTCCCATAAACATGCAATTCCACTTGAAAACTTCCTGCTTCTCCTAAAGCATTTTTATAGGTTCTGATCGTTGTTCCCCCTGCCGCTACAGCATTTCCCAATACTTGTATAATGGCTTGGTGTAACTGTTTTGTTTCTGTTAGATTCAATGTATCAGCTCCTCTAAGAGGATGAATTTTAGCTTTAAAAAGTGCTTCATCTACATAGATATTGCCTAAACCCGCCACTACTTTTTGATCTAATAAAAGAGGTTTAATCGCACGCTTTTTTTGTTGCAGTGTTTTTTGAAATTCTGCTAAAACAAAAGTTTCTGGTAACGGTTCTGGCCCTAAAGTTTTAAGGCCAGCTACGTTATTTTGTTCACCTAAAGGAACGAGTGTCATACGTCCAAACTTTCGAACATCGAGATACCGTAGATCACGGCCATCTTTCAAATGGAAAATCACATGAGTGTGTTTTTTTAAGGGTGTCTGAGTAGGCACTACTTCATATTTGCCTTCCATTCTTAAATGGGAAACCATTGCCCACTGTTCGAAAAGAAAAATTAAATACTTGCCTCTTCGTTCAATATCAACGAGTGTCTCATCGATTAGGTACTGTGAGAATTCTTGGCTGCGTATGTCACCTGAAATAATGCGATCCCAGTATACATCTACTCCTGTTATGATGCTGCCTTTAACAAGTTGGACGAGACCCTTTTTAACTGTTTCAACTTCTGGTAACTCTGGCACGCGTTCTGCATCTCCTTTTCAGTTTGTTTTAACTTGATTATTTAGATTCATACCAATTATCGCCGTAATTACTATCAACTTTTAAAGGGACATTTAATTCAACCGCTTCTTCCATTACTTCAGTAACTAATTTCTCCAATAAGGGAATTTCAGCTTCTGGAGCTTCAAAAATCAATTCATCATGTACTTGCAGCAACATAGTAGCTTCCATGTTTTCTTCTTTCAATCGCTTGTCCATTTCAATCATTGCAACTTTAATAATATCAGCAGCACTTCCTTGAATAGGTGTATTCATTGCTGTCCGTTCTGCAAATGAACGCAAGTTAAAATTACGAGAATTAATATCCGGCAAGTAACGGCGCCGATGAAAGAGTGTTTCCACGTAACCTTTATCTTTAGCCTCACGCACAATCTCTTCCATGTAAGTCTTAACGCCAGGATACTTAACGAAATACGTATCAATAAACGTCTGTGCTTCTTTTCGGCTGATTTCCAAGTTTTTTGATAAGCCATAATCACTGATTCCATACACAATACCAAAGTTAACGGCTTTTGCACGCCGACGCATCTCTGAAGTCACATCTTCTTGTTTTTCAATTCCAAAAACACGCATAGCTGTGCTGGCATGAATATCTTGTCCCTCAATAAAAGCTGCTTTTAAATGTTCATCGTCAGAGATATGGGCTAAAACACGCAGCTCAATTTGCGAGTAATCTGAAGAAAAGATTTTCCAGCCTTCATAACTTGGTACAAATGCTTGTCTGATTTTTCGTCCTTCTTCTAAACGAATTGGAATATTTTGCAGGTTAGGATCAATCGAACTTAGCCGGCCAGTCTGGGCGATCGTTTGCATATAGCGTGTATGGATTTTGC
>NZ_DAMDAK010000023.1:7622-14736 GCF_032094055.1 Carnobacterium sp. | reverse complement strand
ACCTTTAATAACCCTTCAATATAGGTTGATTGTAATTTAGCTATTTGCCGGTATTCCAAAATATCTTTTACGATTGGAGCTTGGTCTTTTAGCTGTTCAAGAACATCCACAGCTGTAGAATACCCCGTTTTAGTTTTTTTAACCACTGGGTATCCCATTTTTTCAAATAAAATAACGCCTAATTGTTTTGGAGAATTTAAATTAAATTTTTCTCCAGCTTCTTCATACACGCGCTGTTCTATACTTTCTAACCGCTCTGCAAATTCCACTTTCATTTCACGCAATCGTTGAGCATTGACTTTGATCCCGCTAATTTCCATCTCTGCTAATACTTTTGCAAGAGGCAATTCCATTTCATAAAATAGTTCTGTTTGATTGTTTTGAGCTAAATGCTGTTCAAGCTGTTCACTTAACACAACGATAGCTTTAATTTTCCGAGCTATATGTTCTTGCATAACAGATAAGTCTTCCGGTATATGGATTTTGGATCCTTTACCATAAACACTTTCATCAGATGAAACGTCAAAATACTCATGTTCCGTCGCCACTTCTGATAGATCTTTGCTGTTGTCTTTTGTATTTAAGATATAAGAAGCTAATAAAATATCAAATTGTATATTTTTCACTTCAATTCCATAACGTTTTAAAGCTACAAATGTGCGTTTCGCATCAAAAACTTGCTTACTGGTCGTTTCGTCTGCTGCCCATTTCTGGAAATGTTCTGAATTTAAAACTAATTCAGGTTCTCCTATATAAATATGGTCCGCATTTCCCCAACCGACACTAACAATATCTGCTGTATGGTAATTATCAGTTAACATCTCTACATAAAGTCCCATTTTATCTGTAAACAAGTCTGGCGAAATATCCGTAACTACCTCATAAACAATTTCTTGACGATTTGCTTCAGTTTCTGCAACATATTCAGTCGTGTCTAATTTACTTAAATGCGTTTTAAAATCCATTTCCTTATAAAAACGAATTAATTTTTCCGTATCAGGCCCTTCATAAATTAAATCTTCTATTCCAATAGTCAGTGGCGTATCCCGATCGATAGTTGCTAGTTTCTTACTTAAAAATGCTGTTTCTTTTTCATTGATCAAATTTTCTTTCATCTTGCTTTTTTTCATTTCATCAATATGATCATAGACTCCTTCAACAGAGCCGTATTCTTTTAATAATTTCAGAGCGGTCTTCTCTCCAATTTTAGTCACTCCAGGAATGTTGTCAGAAGCATCTCCGGCAAGTCCTTTCATATCAATGATTTGAAGAGGAGAAATACCCATCTCAGCTTGAATCGACTCCACAGTATATTCTTTTAATTCACTGACTCCTTTGACTGTAATGTCCACTCTTACGTTCTCTTTAGCTAATTGTGTTAAATCCCGATCACCTGAAACGACAACAACATCAAAATTTGTCGGATCGACTTGTTTCGAAAGAGTTCCAATAATATCATCTGCTTCGTAGTTATCTAATTCATAATGTTTTATTCCAAAGCTCTCCAAAAGAACCCGCAAGTAAGGCATCTGCTCAGTAAATTCACTAGGTGTTTTCGCTCTGCCTCCTTTATATTCTTCAAAAAAAGCATTACGAAATGTCGTTTTACCTGCATCGAAAGCTACTAAAACATGAGTAGGTTTTTCTTTTGTTAAAATATTTTCAATCATGCTGTGAAATCCATAAAGTGCATTGGTATGGAGTCCACTTTTATTTTTAAAGCGTTCTAATTGCTGATGGAGTGCAAAGAATGCCCTGAAGGCCACACTGCTGCCATCAATTAGCAGTAATTTATTTTTAGAGGTCATAAGAAAGCTCCTTCTTTTCAATTCTATCGGGATTAATATAGTAATTTAAACTATTCATAAATTAGCATGGTCACCCTTTTCTTCACTAGTTTACCAAAAAATTCAAGAGATAGCGAATTGGAAAAATCAATTTATTTCTTTAAAATTTCTCCTTTGGAGATCTTTTTTTATAAAATACAATCACAGTAAAAAGTCCATTATCTTATAAAAAAGCGAAAAAATCTGATAACGATTCGATTTCGAATCGTTATCAGATTTCTTTATTTGCTTAATGTTGAATGGCTTAATAAAGTTTCATAAGCTAACTCAAATTTTTGAACATCCCCTGCGCCCATAAAAATAGCAACGCCATCATGGTGATCCAGTAATGGAGACATATTATCTTCTTTCAAAATAAGAGCACCTGTATCAATCTTCGCTGCTAAATCTTCAATGGTTACATCTCCTTGTTGCTCACGTGCTGAACCAAAGATATCACATAAATAAACTGAATCGGCTAAGTTAAGAGCTTCTGCAAATTCACTTAACAAGGCAACTGTCCTAGTAAATGTATGTGGTTGGAAAATAGCAATAATCTCTTTATTAGGGTATTTTTGACGAGCAGCATCAATCGTTGCACGTATTTCTGAAGGATGATGCGCATAATCATCAATGATCACCATATCTTCCATCGTTTTTTCAGAAAAACGACGTTTCACACCAGCAAAGGTTTTAAGATTTGCCATTACTTTTTCTTTATCCAATCCTTCATGATAACAAATTGCAATAACAGCCAAAGCATTTAAAATGTTGTGTTTTCCATAAGTCGGGATTTCAAAGTGACCATAGAATTCATTTTTTACATACACATCGAAACTTGAACCTGTAATTGAACGGCTAAGATTTTGAGCTTGAAAATCATTATGATCTTCAAATCCATAATAAAAAATCGGCGTTTCTGTTTTAAGCTTAATCAGTTGTTCATCGTCTCCACATGCAATGATCGCTTTTTGTACTTGTTGAGCCATTGTCTCAAAAGCTTCTGTAACATCTTCCAGACTCGTAAAGTAATCAGGATGATCATAATCAATGTTGGTAATAATCGCATAATCTGGGTGATAAGCTAGAAAGTGACGGCGGTATTCACAAGCTTCTAATGCAAAGTATTCAGCATTAGGAACGCCATGTCCAGTACCATCACCGATTAAATAGCTTGTATCCTTAATTGTACTCATCACATGCGCCAGCAAGCCTGTTGTACTTGTTTTCCCATGCGACCCTGTAACAGTGATACTCGTATAATTCTTTAATAGATTCCCAATAAAGTCATGATAACGTATAACTGGCAATCCTTGTTCTATTGCTGCTTTGATTTCTTCATGATCGTCTGAAAATGCATTTCCAGCGATAACCGTTAGTCCATCATGTATGTTTTTTTTATCAAAAGGTAGAATAGGTATTTTTGCTTCTTCTATATTTTTCTGTGTAAAAAAGTATTTCTCTACATCAGAACCTTGGACTTTAAATCCTTTGTCATGAAGGATCAATGCCAATGCACTCATACCAGAACCTTTAATCCCAACAAAATGATAGGTAATTTCATTATTCATTTTATGAAGCCTCCATTAATTTTAGCTACTTTGATTATTTGTAAATAGATCAAATTGTTTTTTTAAAGCTTACTCATCATTAATAAATAAGCAGGTTGAAAAATAGTGAAAAATGCAACGAATACAGTATACCATGATTTTTTTTTTTCGCCTAACAATAATCGATTTCTTTCTTTACCTTAATTTTACTTTTATTTAAAAATCAAATCTTGTCCAAATAAAAAGAAGAAGGCCATCCTTCTTCTTTTTATTTACAGTTGATAGGCTTCGTAATCACTTTTTGTAATAAAAACATCTCTTGGTTTTGATCCTTTATTTCCTGAAATCAGATTTTCACTTTCGAGTGTTTCGATTAAATTAGATGCTCGATTAAATCCAATTTTAAACTTTCTTTGTAAAGAAGAAGCAGAAACTTGGCCTTCATCAATAATAAAAGATAAAATCTCGTCATATAATTCATCTTTCCCTTCAATCGCTTCTACTCGGCTTAACAGTGTTTCAGGTTCAAACAAGTAAGATGTTTTTCGTTGCTCTTTTACATGCTGTACAATCGAATCAATTTCTTTTTCAACATACGTACCTTGAATACGTATCGGTTGGCTAGCCCCATTTTCAAGAAACAGCATATCGCCTCTGCCTAATAATTTCTCAGCCCCGCCAGTATCCATAATGGTCCGTGAATCAACTTGGCTTGACACCATAAAAGCAACACGCGTTGGAATGTTATTTTTAATGGTTCCTGTGATTACATCTACACTCGGACGTTGCGTGGCTACTAACAAGTGAATTCCTGCAGCTCGGGCTTTTTGAGTAATACGTGCAATCGAATCTTGGACATCATTACTGGCTACCATCATTAAATCAGCTAATTCATCGATTACAATCACAATATACGGCAACTTCAATCCATATTCGCCTCGCTTCTCAGCTTTTTCATTAAATCGTTGAATATTCCTAACACCAGCAGCTGCTAATTTTTGATACCGCTCTTCCATTTCATTGACGGCCCATTTTAAAGCTTCGCTAGCCGCTTTAGGTTCTGAAATAACCGGAGACAATAGATGAGGAATCGCATTGTAAGGTGCTAACTCTACTGCTTTAGGATCAATCAGAATCATTTTAACTTCACTTGGTTTAGCTTTATAAAGCAAACTGACTAAAATAGAATTAATAAACACACTTTTTCCGGATCCAGTTGCTCCTGCAATTAACCCATGCGGCATTTTATCAAGAGTTGAAACAATTGCCTCCCCTGATAAATTCACGCCAATGGCTACAGTCAATGGAGAAGTACTTTTTGAGAATTTTTCACTTCCCATAACTTCCGAAAGCATGACTGGTCTTGAATCTCGATTTGGTATTTCTACACCTACTGTACTTTTACCTGGAATAGGAGCTTCAATGCGGATGTCTTTAGCTGCTAAAGACAGCTTTAAATCATCTGACAAATTAGTAATCTTGTTTACTTTAACGCCACGGCCTAATTGCAATTCAAATTGAGTAACAGCTGGTCCTACTGTCCATCCTACTACTTGAGCATTGACGTTAAAAGCATCTAACGTTTCATTGAGGAGTTCAGCTTGGCCTAATACCCAATCGTCTACTGCGTTGCTTTGAAATTCAACAGGAGGGTTGAATAATTCCACAGGAGGAAATTGATAAGTACGTAAGGCTTCTTCCTCCAATTCACTAGTTAATAGAGTAGCTGGTATAAAGGCTGAATTTTTGTCTTCTTGACCTGTTTCCTGCTCTTCAATTAGTGAAGTTGTTTCAGACAAGATCAACTCATTGATTTGTGCAACAGAATCTGTTTCAGGTTCATTTTCTGCTAAAATTATATCTTCTTTTTCAATTCGTTCTTCTGGATCCACCATTTCCATTTCAATCCGTTCGGACTGGGTTTCAATTAACGTATTTTCTTGGGAAACACTTTCTTCCATGAAATCAGTCACATCCTTAGTGGAATGATCTTCTGCTGGAAGTTGGTCCATATTTTCTTTCTTATGGTTGGTATTAGAAGATTCTGCAGCGAATTGAGGTTCTGTTTGCCTAGATGGTTTTGCATTAAAGGTCTGTTGATCTAAATAACGCAACCGGCTTAAAGCCGCTTCAATTTCCAGCATTTCAATTTCTTCTGGAGAACGTTCTTGTGTATTTCCTTGTACTATATTCGTTTCTTGCTGTTTTTCTTGAGTTGTTTTTTCATTTTTTGCTTCAGCTATTTCTACTTCATTCTCTTGATTTAAACTAGGAGGTTGTTCACTTTTCGCTTCTGCTTCTATGTTTCCTGCTGGCAAAGAGTGTGCATTCAATTTTTCAATTGATTCAGAGACACCTACGGGATCGCTTTTAATAAAATAGCTGCTCACATTTTTCCCATGATTCAATTGGGTGTTTTGATCTTCTTCAATCATACCCGCTAAAGAACGGCGCAAAGTACGTTTTTGCAAATGAGAAGAAACCACTGGCTGCTTTTCATCCTCAGCTTTTTTAACGACTACATTAGTTTCAGAAGGTTTAATTAAAGCACTTGATTGTTTTTCAGCAAATAACTCTTGCACTGTACTGGATAAGTGATCCGCCAATAAAATAAAGTCGCCTGCTTCTTTTTTAAATTTTCCAGCAATCTTTTTATAATTGATTTTAAAATCGTCATTTTCATTTCTTTGCTGAAAACCATAATAGGGAGAAGGTATTTTTTGTACTTTAAAAGGAGTTGAGCTCCGTCCATTTTGAACTAATGATGTTTCTTCTTTTAAAAATTTTTTTGTTGTTTTCTGATCAGATAATTGATTTGTTTCAACTGCTTCTTTTTTTTTGACAGCTATTTTTCTAGTCTGTCCTAATCGTTGTTTCCGTTCTAAGTTATTTTGGTTAACGAACTCAGAAAACAAATTTTCTGGTTCTCTAGCTGATATCTCTTTGCTAATTTTAACAGGTTGTTCAAACTTAGAGGTCTTAGTGCGATCAAAAAGGTTATCTTTCTTCGTTACGCGTACAGAGTCACGATAGAAAGGAAACTTGGATTTGTTTGACCGTTTTTGGCCTTTGTGGTAACTTGGTCCATCATATTTTGCCATGATGACGCTCCTTTCCTCTCTGGTATTCGTGTTTTAGTTTAACACAGATTACTCCATCCTTATAGAGCTAATCTCAAACAGCTCATTAAAAAACAAATTTTAAACAAAAAGAAATAAAGAGGGTAAGATTTTTCTCACTCTCTTTATCTCTTTTTAGACCATTATTTGGTTTTGAACGCTGAACCTGTTACAGCATTTTCATCTAAAACTAAAATTCCCTTTTTAGTTGTTTCAGCTTCTATTCCTAATTCTTTGGCTGAACAAACCATGCCATGACTTGGTTCGCCTCTCAGTTCTCCATCCCAAATGACTAATCCATTTGGCATCATTGCTCCGACTTTAGCCACAACAACTTTTTGCCCTGCAGCAATATTAGAGGCTCCACAGACAATTTGCACAACCTGCTGGTCGTCTATTTCAATCTGCGTAATCGATAAATGATCGGAATTTGGATGAGGTTTGCACTCTTTAACATCACCGACAACAAACTTAGGTTCTTCATCTGCTTCAAGCTGCTCATCAAAACCAACACTTAACAGGTGTTCATTTAAACGGACTACTTGAGCTGCAGATAATGTAATGGACCCTTTCCCCTCAATTTTTATGAGCTCTGAAATAGTAAAAAAATTGTATCCTA
>NZ_DAMDAK010000023.1:0-7612 GCF_032094055.1 Carnobacterium sp. | reverse complement strand
GTTTCTTTTGATTCTTCTTTGAAAATACGAGTAACATTCCCTTTTGTTTCAAAACTTTGTTCTGAGAACACACTGTTACCTGTCATAATCATTAGCGTATCGCCAACACCGTTTCTGTTATAACTACTAATTATCATCTGTTTTTATCATCCTTTTTCAGTATTTCTAACAACTAGCACATCGCAAGGAGCATGTCGAATAATATATTCGCTTACGCTTCCAATCATCCAGCGTTCAATCATATTTAACCCTGTACTTCCTACGATGAGTAAGTCCGCATGGTATTTTTCTGGAATTTCTTGAGTTAATAATAATTTTGGTGACCCTTTAAATAATTCAGTTTTAACGGATCGTACTTTAGCTTCAGCTGCTCTGTCTTGATATTCAATCAATAAGTTTTCCATTTCAGCCGCATCAAATTCAATAACATCAAAATTGGCACTTTCAATTCCCATATTATAAGAACTTGAATCAATGACGTGCGCAATGATCAACTCACTATTGTTCCTTTTAGCAATTAAAATGGCTTTTTCAAAAGCCTCTTTAGCTGACTCGCTTCCATCGACCGCCACTAGAACATGAGCATACTGCTGTATAGTTGTTTCCATCTTCTCATCTCCTTAATACTTTCATCGTCTTTTATTCAAGGTTGTCTAAAGATTGAATAAAAGCTTCAATTTCTGCTTTTGTTTTGCGGTCTTTACTGACAAAACGTCCTACTTCTTGTCCGTTTTCGAAAGCAATAAAACTAGGAATACCAAAAACAGCTAAATCTCCACATAAGTCAAGAAACTGATCTCGATCCACTTCAATAAACTGGATTTCTGGATGGTCTTCGACTATCTCAGGCATGATGGGTTTAATAAAATTACAATCGCTGCACCAATCCGCTGTAAAGAAAAAGATCACTTTTTCTTCTGTAGTTAAAGAATGAAATTCCTCGATTGTTGTTAATTTTTGCATCACTATCGCTTCCTGTCTGATTAATTATTTTTCATAATGGTTTCAAATGTGCTGCGGTCCAAAGTACGTGCAATTTGTAAGACCATTTCTTTAGCTGCTGCATAATCATCAATATGAAAAACGGTTTGATGAGTATGTATATACCGAGCACAAACTCCAATCACAGCACTTGGAACGCCATTATTCATTACTTGAGCTGCTCCAGCATCTGTTCCGCCTTTTGAAACAAAATACTGGTAAGGAATATGGTTTGTTTCCGCTGTATCTAATAAAAATTCACGCATTCCTTTTAATGTGATCATTCCAGGATCTTGGATTCTAAGTAAAAAACCTTCGCCTAAATGACCATAGCTTGCTTTATCACCTGTTAAGTCATCTGCTGCTGAACAATCGACAGCGAAAAACAAATCTGGTTTGAATTGATGAACAGCTCCTTTAGTTCCCCGTAAACCTACTTCTTCTTGAACATTTGCTCCTGCAATCAACGTATTAGGCAACTCTTCGCCAGCCAATTCTTTTAAAGCTTCTATCACTACTGTTGTTCCATACCGGTTATCCCAAGCTTTCATTAGCCATTTTAACCGTTTCAACATCTGGCACAATTGTATCGCCAGGTCGAACACCAAAAGCTTCAGCTTCTTCTTTAGAATCAAACCCTGCATCAAAAAGAATATCGCTGATTTCGATTTTTCCAGTTTTACCGTCTTTTCCTCTCAATAAATGTGGTGGGACAGAAGAAGAAACGCACGGATAATCTCCTTTGGCTGTTTGCAAAGTAAACCGTTGAGCTGAAACTACATAAGGATTCCATCCGCCCAGAGGAACTACATTGAATAACCCTTGCTCAGTAATACGGGCTAACATAAACCCAACTTCATCCATATGAGCCGCTACCATGATTTTTGGTGCATTTTCTGCTTTGCTTTTTCGAATACCAAATATCCCGCCTAGTCCATCTTGTCTTACTTCATCAACTAAAGGAGTTAATTGCTTACGCATTTCTTCACGGACCCGATGTTCAAAACCACTGGTCCCTTGTAGTTCTGTCATTTTTTTAATCAGTTCAAATGTATTATTTTCCATTACTTATGTATTCATAAAAGTCCTTCTTACTTTTATGATCTCCTTTCTCGTGATAATTGCTTCCATTGCTATTATACCTTACTTATCCTTAAAATTTAAGATAGAAGACTTTTTTTTCAATAAGTAGTATACTAATTGGAAGACAATAAGCTGCTTGAAAGGGCGGGATAACATGATGAATATAGATAAAAAAGTAACGAGTTATACAGCAGCCAGTGGTTTTTTGTTCGGTGCAGGCATAGCTTGCGGTTATTTTTTGAGCCGGTACATTCAAAAAAATAAAGCCATCAATGGCGATCATATTTTAACAGATGTAAAAAAATTATTTTTAAAAGAAGGTCCGATTGAAGGGTCTTGGATCGAATTAAAGAAAGTACCTCTTCAAAAATTTGCTCTCAAAACGGATGTTTACTACGGCGGAGTTTCCAGAATGGAAGAAGATCAATTAGTCCAATATGAGTTTATTGCCGATGCTTATTCTGGCAGTATTCTAGATATCTATCGCATTTAATGAAGTTAAAAAAGCTGAAAAGGTTTCTTTTAAGAAGCCTTTTCAGCTTTTTTACCCTCTTTTAGGAAACTTTGCCACTACTCGATAAATACGCTGACCACGGTTAGAAAATTTTTCCTCGTACTCTGTCATGATATTTCCTTCAAAATCACTTTCATGTAGATTTAACCACACTTGTTCTAAAATCATACCATATTTAGAGAAGCTAGTTAATGAGTATTCAAATAATCCTTGATTATCTGTTTTAAAATGGATTTCGCCTTCCGGGACAAGTACTTCTTCATAATTCGTTAAAAACGAAGGGTATGTTAGGCGACGCTTTTCATGTCGCTTTTTCGGCCAAGGATCTGAGAAATTTAAATAAATTTGATCTACTTCTCCTTTAGCAAAATACTGTGTTAACGAACCACCGTTCACGTGTAATAACTGCAGATTGGGTAATGCTGTTTCAATCAACTTATCTAACGCGACTACTATTACACTTTCTTGGAGTTCAACTCCAATATAATTAATGTCAGGATGTTGCTTAGCCATTTCAGTTATAAAGCGCCCTTTACCCGTTCCTACTTCTATATGAATCGGGTGAGAGTTATTAAACCGTTCATGCCATCTTCCAACCCATTCTTCAGGTGTATTGGCAATATACTGTGAATATTCAGCTATTTTAGCTGGTGCACCTGGCTTCTTTCTTAATCGCATGTTTATTCTCCTATCCTATTCCGTTTTGCTTTTCCTCAAGATCATGCTAAATAATTAGGACCCTCTTCTGAATCACGAAGAGGATCCTAATTATTATCATCTTTTGCTAATTGATGAAGCGTCTGTAATTTTAAAATGTCTTGATTCATTTCGTAAAATCGTGCTTCATGATGATGTCGTTTAGTTTGAGCTAAATAATTCATAGCAGCATACCACGTCACACGTTTGATCAGTTCGTCAGTGACTGTGACTCCGTAGTGTTCTAACCAGCCAGGCCAGTCTTCTCTTTCCACATATTGAAAAAGTAACATACTTAAATCCATTGCTGGGTCAGCTAACATAGCGGAGTCCCAGTCAACTAAGTACAATCTATTTTGATCAGATAACAACCAGTTTTTTTGGTAGATGTCCCCATGACAAACTCTTGGCGTAACAGTTTTCATCATCCCAACTTCACTTTTTAATTTAAGTAGAATGTCATTCAATAATGGGTGGATTTTTAAGTCATGCGGTAAATCATTTTCATATTCTTGAAGCAAGCGCTGAGGAGTTACTTCTTCTCCGCCTACACGCGCAAGCATTCTTCTTAATGGCTCGGAAGTATGAATACGGCTGAGTAGTTGTGCAACTTCAGGAGATGACATTTCATTGCTTTTAAGAGTTCGACCATTTAACCATTCTTGTGCTGTTAAAACATCTCCATTTCCAATACGTTTCGTCCAAATTAATCGTGGAGTAATGCCTTCAACAGAAAGCGCAGCTAAAAAAGGCGAAGAATTCCGCTTCAAAAAAAGCTTTTCCTCTGCTCTGATACCCATATATGCCTGTCCTGTATCACCACCAACTGGATGCAACTTCCATCCAGAATCAATTTCAAAATCCATACCCTATCATTCCCTGTTTTATATTCAACTGCTTTTCCCTGTAGACAAAAAAAGACAGATATCACAAAAGACATCTATCATTCTGTTCTTTTCTATTTTAGATAGAATTTTTAATTCCGTCAAGCGCATATACGTTCTTTTTTGATTATTCATTTTGAATTTGAGCCTTTTTTAAGATACATTTACTTTTTCTTATACTAAATTCCCACATCTTCTTGGTCAGCCGTAGATCATTTAAGAAAAAGAAGAAAAAAGCTACTTTAAAAGCATGCAGAAAGATAATACCTTCTGCATGCTTTTATTTTCTGAGCATTTTTAATTTAGTTACTTAGTATGTGTAGTGATTTTATCTGGAATAACAGGATTTTCTCTGATAAAGAAAGTCATGATCAACGCGATGAACGAGAAAACTCCGACTAAGAGAAAGACCGCTTGAAAACCAGCTAAGTCAGCTAATTGAGTCGATTGCAAGGCTTTAGCAGCATTACTATTTGAGGCTAATGTCATCACTACTACAAATAACGCTGTCCCCATTGATCCTGCTAGCTGGCGCTGCGTATTGAACATTGCTGAAGCATCGGGAGCCATTGTAAGAGGTACCGCATTGAATGCAGCTGTTTGCAGCGGCATTAAAGTTAAAGAAAAACCTAATGAACGGAACATTTGTAAAATCACTAGTGTTTTGATCGTTGTTTTTAAATCAACAAAACCAAATAGTAACGTTGTGGTCGTGATTAACAATAAACCGATTACGGCTAATTTCTTACCGCCGTATTTATCAAAAAGCCGACCAGTAATCGGGCTCATTACAGCAATGATAATGGATCCTGGAAGTAAAACCATCCCTGATTGCATTGGTGATAATCCCCGGATAGTTTGGAAGTAAATCGGCAATAGAATGATCGCTCCATATAAGCCCGCTGTAATAACGAAAGAAATCATTAAATTCAGACGGTATCCTCGATAGCTAAAGACTTTAAAATCCAACAATGGAGAGTCGATCTTATTACTCCTTCTAACCAGTAAAATGATGGCTGCCGCTCCAACAGCTATTGCCAGAGCTACATTTATACTGAAAAACGGATTTGAAGAAGCATTACTGAAACCAAACAACAAGCCGCCAAAACCAACTGTTGAGTAAATGACACTAAGCCAATCTAGACGTGGCCGACTTAGTTCTCCTACATTTTTCAATACAAAGAAAGCAACGATAACATCTAAAACTGCAAAGGGTAAAATAAAATAAAAAATCATGTTCCAGTGGAAGTTTTGGACTACCCAGCCGGAAAAAGTCGGACCGATAGCAGGCGCAAAATTCATTGCCAGACCGATCAGTCCCATTGCGGCTCCGCGTTTTTCAATTGGGAACATATAGAGCACAACAATCATTTGTAAAGGCAAAACAATTCCTGCTCCTACTGCTTGTATCATTCGTCCCATAATTAAAACACTATAGACTTGAGAAGTAGCTGCAACAAATGTACCAATTGAAAAAACGCTCATTGCGAAAAGGTAGAGTTGCCGAGTTGTAAAACGATTGACTAAGTAAGCTGTGATAGGCACCATGATTCCGTTAATCAACATATAAGCAGTCGTTAACCATTGTCCTTGATTTGGAGTAATCGAAAATTCTCGCATAATACTGGGCAAAGCTGTGCTCATCAAAGTTTGATTTAGAATAGTAACGAATGTTCCCATTATAATAACACCTAAAATCGAAATAATTTGTTTTAATTGCATAGGTTCTTTTTCTATCTGACTTTCCATAAAGTCACTCCCTTTTTATAATCATTTAAAAAACGCTGATTCTTGAATACCAAGAATCGCGTTTCTATAAAAATCTCATCAATTTAATTGTTTCCGATTAAATTTTGTCCGCTCAATTAATCTTACCACATTGTGCCTCTACTGCACTAGTATAGAGTTCCTGCAATCTTTTTACAACAGGTCCACATTGACCGTTACCTACTGGCACTCCATCAATTTCAATTACCGGCATGGCTTCCATGGTTGTGCTAGAAGCAAAAACCTCATCAGCCTCTTTTAATTGTTCAAGAGTGAATACTTCTTCTCTTACAGGAATTCCTGCTTTTCTAGCGACTTTTAACAAGACCAATTTTGTTATACCTGGCAAAATCAGGTTCCCGTCAGGATGAGAATAAAGCACTCCATCTTTAATTATGGATAGATTGGAAGATGAACATTCTGTTACATTTCCTTCACGGTGAAGAATTGACTCATCTTTTCCTAGTTTATGCGCCTCATGCTTAGCCATGATATTTCCTAACAAACTGATAGATTTTATATCACAATGCAACCAACGCGTATCAGGAAGAGTAATGGCAGTAATCCCTTTTTCCATTTTTTCTTTGTCTCGTGGAACAGTGGTTGTCGTTGCCGTAAATACTGGAGCAGTAACTGCCAAATCAGGATACCCATGGTTTCTGGGACTAGCAATTCCTCTAGTTACTTGTAAGTAAACATTTCCTGTAGCAAGTTGATTGACTTTTATCAATTCATGTAACAAGTTTTTTAGTTCTGGTTTTGTAAAAGGTAAAATCAAGTCAATCTTTTCTGCTCCCTTAAACAAACGATCTATGTGTTCATCTAGCGTAAAAAAAGTCCCATTGTAAGCACGAATCACTTCATAAAGACCATCAGCAAATTGATACCCTCTGTCTTCCATATCAATGACAACAGTATCTCGTTCAACAAGTTGATTATTCCAAATAACTTTCATGTTTCCGCCTCTTCCGCTTAAATTAATAATACATGTGTTAGTTTTTTATTTTTATTAGCTTTGTGAATACAAAAATCAGCTGCCTGTTCTTTTGGTTTAAAAATAACGTGTCTTTTCCATCTTCTTTATTCTTTTTGGCAGATAAAAGTAACTGAAAAAAATGCAGAATAAAAACATTAAAATAATAAAAGCTAAGCTTTTTGGTAATGTGAAAACAAATAAAGCCGCAATTCCAATACCGCAGCTTTCACCGATCAATATAACGAGAATTGTTTTTTTTATGGCTTTAAGTTTTTGATTCTGATCAACTGGATATAAGACAGTTACTGCATTATTGTCAAAATGAAAATACAATGGTGCTAATTGAAAACCAGTTAAGTATAAAAACACTACTGCTAAAAACAAATTCAGTAAGAGTGGCTTAACAAATACAGTCAATACTATTGCTATTATAGCCAATCGAAAAAAAAGTCCGCTATATTCTGTTCCGCGTATAAAAGCACGCGTATAAAGGTAGTGGAACGTATTTTTGTGCTCTTTTTTACTATTTTTCAAGAAAACATCCATGTAACGGCGCCTCTTTGTACTACTTTTTAAAATTGGCACATCTGTAAATAAATTGATAAATTGAAAAATACGCTGAACTCGTTGGCTCTCTTGTGTAACCATTTGTTGCCATTGGTACGGTAAACCTTCAGATAAAGTCATTTCGTATCTATACCATCCAAATTG
>NZ_DAMDAK010000022.1:30007-30309 GCF_032094055.1 Carnobacterium sp. | reverse complement strand
CTGCTAAAGTCACAAAAACATCCTCTGCTGCTTCAATCAATAGGGGTGCACTGGATGAAGATGTTACCGTCACTCCATTTAAAATTAGGTGAACGTCTTCAGTATCTGGTGCAGTAACTTTAATTTGTCCGTCCGTCAAAGTCCCGCTGATCAAGTACGTTCCACCGCTCTCAATAGTGACTGTATTTCCATCAATACTGACACCTTCTCCGTCAACACTGGACTTGTCATCTGCTAATTGGATAGTGGTGGCCTCAGCTTCATCATAACCAATTTCAAGATCGTCTGAACTAAAGGCTAAA
>NZ_DAMDAK010000022.1:24801-29960 GCF_032094055.1 Carnobacterium sp. | reverse complement strand
CCCTGCCAACAGCCCCACAGACATTATGGCTAAAATTTGAGCCGCTTTTAACTTTTTTAGTAAATTTTTCATTATAATTCTTCCTTTCCAATTATTGGACGGCCGCAAATGATTTCTAAGTTCCCATTTAGGCAGCGCAATGCATCAATAAATTGCTTTTCTTGTAGTGGATCTTTCAGTTCAATTGTGTATTCAAGACGAAACAAACTGCCCATATTGGTTGTCTTTACTTTGATCAATTGCTGCTGAACCACATACTCCTCAAAAACTGTTTCAAAAACATCTGTATAGTCTAAATTCTCAGGTATCGTCACTTTTAATATTCGGAATTGCGGACTCATTTCTCCAAAATCAGATAAATTCAACACGATCATCACACCGCAAATAATGAGCGCGAAGACCGCTGCAAAAGCGATATAACCCATTCCGGTCGCCAAACCAACAGCCATTGCCAGAAAAATACTGCTGATTTCTTTAGCCGATCCTGGCACTGAACGAAACCGCACTAAGCTGAACGCTCCCATCACAGCGACCCCGGCTCCTACATTTCCGTTGACCAGCATGATGACCATTTGGACCATTGCCGGTAGCAGAAATAATGTTGTTACGAAGCCTTTCGTATATTGGTTGCGGTACATATAGGTTCCGGCAATGCCTCCTCCTAAAACCAAACTGGCTACTGTACAAATAATAAAACTTGTAATTGAAAATGCATTCGCGCTCTCAATATATAAACTGTTAAATAATTCACTCATTTAGTCATGACCTCTTTTTCTATTACTGTTTTGTTTGTTTCCATTGCTTGCTGTTTTAAGTAATCTTGATAAGCATTAGCGTATTTTGAAAATTTTGATGGATAAATGTGTTTTTCCGACAAGATACGAGCCAACCAAACTGGCATAGCTCCGCAAATTTTAATTTCCATCAATACATAATTTCTTGGCAAAATCGGTTTGCCATAAGAGCCGGCTGCCAGTGATAAATCTGTTGTCCGATATAAAATATTTTGATCGAATGTGATGCGGACGCTCTTATCTTGTTTGCCGAAGTAAGCTAGCCGTTCATAAGAAATGTACATAGCCGGTTTAAGATCCGGATAAAAAGACAATACTGACTCAAATTCACGAATCATTTGTTTATTCTGCACAGATTCTAAAAATGGCTGGTGACCTAGAAACCTTTCCGCATCCTTCAATCGCATATCGGTTCTTCTTTTATAGACAACTCCATCAAATTTTTTCTTGATCTCTAAATAAACTTGGTCTGTTTCATTAGGTACCCCGTAGCTGCGCAAACGAACTTTTTCTTTATAAATTGGCTTGCTCATGGAATGACGGATCAAATACCAGTTGGTTGTATCGTAATAAACATTTGTAATCAAATGTTTTCCATAATCGTCCAATTGCATATAGGCTTCAATTTCCTTCAACACTTCATCCCACTGCTGAGAGGAAATCAAGTATTTTTTTTCGTGTCGTTCAAAAACACTCAGATAATCGTTCATTTTTCTCTCCTCCTGTTCTATGTGCCTTACTATAATCCGCGAACCTTAATTGAACCTTAAGAGAAAAGATGACTTTAAAATTAGCACTAACACATTAAATTAAAACGGACGCAAAAAAGCTTTTATTTCTTTGATAAAGGCTTTTTTACTGATTTTTCTATTCTTATATTTGCTAGAATGCTTCTACCTAACACTTCCAACCTATTTTCTACTGCTTTTGTCTGCTAGACACCATCTACCTGACACTTCCAATTTTTTTCCACTGTTTTTGTTTGCTAGACACCCGCTAACTAACACTTAATCCTTTATTAACTGAGAAATAAGATGGCATTCTACAATAGTTTAATTTTTATACAACTTTTTATAAAACCCTACACCACAAAAAAACTCAAGAAAAGGAATACGTTCCTTTTTCTTGAGCTTTACTGTAACGGTAAAACGACATCGAACACGATCGTCTGGTCATCTAATTGATTCGCTGTAATCTGTCCATTATTTTTTTCTACAATGGCCGATGCCATCGACAACCCGATCCCATAACTATCAGCAGTTTGCTGGCGTGACTGGTCTTCTCGATAAAAACGATCAAACAATTGGTCAAAATTTCGCGGCATTTCTTTGGTTGTGTTGGAGATTCTTAATTTGGCTTTGTGTCTATCTACTGACAGCTGGACATGAATAGTGCCTAAATCTTGAACATACTTATTCGCATTATCCATTAGGATCGAGCACAGCTTGTTCAGAGACAGAGCATCCGCTCGCACAAATACATCAGACTGAATATCTAAGGTAACTGCTACTTTTTTTTGTTTGCCGATCATTACGTAAGGTTCACATATTTCCTGCAGAACCTGTGAAAGATTGATAGTTTCTATTTTTTGTTGATAAGAAGGTTCCTCCATTTGCGCTAGTTGAAGCATATTTTCCATCAAACCAGTTAAACGTTGAATCTGTTTTCCCGTACTTTCTGTCCATTCACTTTGTCCGTTTAGCATCTCCTGCACTTCATTATTAGCAGAAATAATTGCTAATGGTGTTTTTATTTCGTGTCCGGCATCGGTGATAAATCGTTTTTGTTTATCCATGCTTTGTTGAGCAGGTCGTACAATTTTTTTTGAAAAGTAAAACACTAAAAGAAAAATCAAAATCAGACTAATAGAACCGATCAAAAAAGAGTTCCATAAAAATAATCTGACTGTTTGCAATTCTCGCTGACTATCCATAAACAACAACAAATAACTATCGTCGTCTTGTTCCTCTACTCGGTAACGAAAATCATCTACGTAGCCTTTTTCCTTATCAGTAGATAAGATACTTTCCGCATATTCTTTACCTTCTTCAGAATCCACTGACCGAATTCGGCTCGTATCAACTTGAATCACTTGGCGCTGCTTATTGGCGATGACTTTAAAAAAGCGTGTCTCATAAGGCGTTTCTGCCGTTACTGCTTGACCTGGTTTTCCATCAACTGGTAAAGGCTGTTCTTCAGGCAGGGCTTCTTGAGGAAAATTCCCGCCATTTTCAGCTAACACACTTAAAATATCATCTGCCCGTTCATTTGTATGGAGAATATTTGTCACATTCAATGTTCCCAAAACTAACAGCATAACGACAAAAACAGAAGCCATCATGACCAGCATAAATTTTTTACGCAGTTTTTCAATCATTGTTCTTCCTCCAATGCATAACCAACACCGCGTGTAGCAACGATTTTTACATGTACATTCAAAGCTGATAGTTTTTTTCGCACATTGCTCAAATGAACCCAAATGCTATTCATTTCAATATCAGTATCTAATCCCCAAATTCGCTCAATTAGTTGTTCAGCTGAAAAAATTTGCCTTGGGTTTTCCATCAGTAACTGTAAAATCTGAAACTCCTTGTTGGACAACTTCACCTCATCTTTACCGTTACTGATACGAACAGCATCACAATCCAGCAATAGATCTTCAAAAGTCAATATTCGAGGTTGCAATACCGTTTTTCTTCGCGTCATTGCCCGTACACGTGCCACTAACTCTCCCATCGCAAATGGTTTGGTCAAGTAATCATCTGCACCTGAATCTAGTCCTTCTATTCTATCTCCAACAGCCGATTTCGCTGTTAAAAGTAAGATGGGCAGCTGTTTGCCGTCTTTTCGCAACCTATCAAGAACTTCCAACCCTGTCAGTTTTGGCATCATAATATCTAAAATCATCCCATCATATTCAGCTAAAGAGGCGTAGTCATATGCATCTTGCCCATCATAAACAATGTCTACACTATATCCTTGATTTTCTAGTATCACTTGAACCGCACGAGCCAGCTCTTGTTCATCTTCTGCTAACAATAACCGCATATTCTACCCTCCTATAGTTTTCTTTTATCTTAGCATAGGTTACAAAAATAAGAAGTGCAAGAAAATTTAATAGCGCGTGAAAAATACTTTTGTTGCTGAAATCAGACTAAAGCCGGTCGCAGCTTTTTGTTGACGTGTTATACTTATAAATACTAGAAGAAAGAACACAGAAAGAGGCGGCAAATCGAATGGAAAAAATCAGAACCAAATTTCAAAAATTTATGATCGGTAGATATGGCGTGGACAAGCTTTCAACCTATTTACTTTATGGAGGACTGGCTTTCGTTTTCTTATTTAGTTTGCTGAAATGGACACCTGGCAATTTAATTGGATGGGTAGCCATTCTTGTTGGTTATTATCGAGCTTTTTCTCGTAACCGTACTAAGCGCTATCAAGAAAATCAAAAGTTTTTGGCTTTCATCCATCGCCTTAATGAAAAATGGAATAAACAACGAAATAAATTTCATCAGCGCAAAGTATACAAATACTATTCTTGTTCTAATTGCCATAAAGAATTTCGAGTTCCGCGAAATAAAGGGAAAATAAGAGTTACTTGCCCTCATTGTAAAGAGCAATTCATCAAAAAAACTTAGTTGGCAGCTTCCCAGCTAATACAATAAAATCCCACTTCTTATCTTATCGGATTTTTCTGATAACAGGAGCGGGATTTTTTTACTGTTAAAAGCAAACAGGCCTAAATAAATGGAATAGCCCCTTAAGATAATCACGCGAGTAGATATCTTAAAGGAGCTATCTTTATGAACATTATGCAAGATATTATAGGATTTAATTATAGCATAGCTGTAAAAAGCAATCTTTAGCTAGATAACTTTACAAGTGGTGTAGAGAATAGTTTTATAAAGCTTTGACAGTCATTTTTATAAAAATTTCATCATGCTTCTTCAATTGGATAATTTATTTTTTCGATTATTATATTTTCCTTAGCTTGAATTTCTTCGAATAATTTTTCTTCTTCTTTCACATTCTTTAATTGAACAGTATATTCGACATAATAAAGCTTTTTTTTATTATCTACATTTCTTTTAACTGATACTTTTGAAGATATCGGTTTTTTTTATGAAAGATGTTAAACGCTTCTTGTAATACTTTTTTATCCGATATAGAAACTCCAAAAACAACAGTTTTAGAGCTTACTTTTTTAAAAATAAACCTTGATAATTCAAAAGCAATTAAAGTTAAAATAGTGGCGCTGATCCCTATAAAATATAAACCACCACCAATAGTCAAACCAATACCAGCTGTTGTCCAAATCCCAGCTGCGCTAGTTAAACCTTTGATAGACTTTTTTTGAATAAT
>NZ_DAMDAK010000022.1:24107-24791 GCF_032094055.1 Carnobacterium sp. | reverse complement strand
GCTCCGATAAAACCAATACCACTGACAACTTGTGCTGCTATTCGGGCAGGATCTAATTTATATCCAGGTAAATTAATCACGTCATTAAAGCCATGTTGTGAAACGATCATTATTAAAGCACTTCCTAAAGAAACAAGGAAATGTGTTCGAATTCCTGCTTCTTTTGCTTTTAGCTCACGATCAAACCCTATAATACAACCTAATACACTTGCAAGTAATAATCTTAAAACAAATATATAATTTATTTTAAAGCCTCCTTATCTTTAATTATTTTTTTTAGGCAAAATATTAATTTTCACTAAATGCATTATAATATAAGCTTCTTCCGCTTTATCTAAATTAGTATTCAAATTCTTCTCAATTATTTTTTTAATTTCTTTTTCAAGAGGAACATATTCAGAATATTCTTTAAAAATAAGTTGGAAAAATTCAAATTCAGGAGCACTTTCTTTTTTTAATACACGCATAATAATAAATTTTATATGTGTTATAAACCTTGAATAAGCTATCGAGCTTTTATTCATCTTTGTTTTGCTGCTAGATTCAATCATTTCAATTATTTCATATATTATTTTATTCATTTTAGGAACAGAGATAGAATCTAATTCGGAATAAATGGATTGTATATATAATACTAAAAAGTCAATTTCAGATTGCGGTAATTCGTATCCTAAATAATTACTT
>NZ_DAMDAK010000022.1:22979-24097 GCF_032094055.1 Carnobacterium sp. | reverse complement strand
TTTGTGCAATAACTTCGGTTAAATGATATGAATCTTTATACAAAGCAATAGTTTCATAATGAAAAGGATTCATAATTTCATTACTATTTTCTATGCGCCTGATCATTGCAACACAATGACTAAAAAAGGCTTTCATCACTTCTGGCTCAATTTCTTTATTTTTTAATTCCCTATTTACGATTTCTAATATATTTGTAGCCTTTTTAAATAAATCTATGTTATCATATTCAGCATTAATCGCTTTTTCTTTAATAAGAGTATACTTTTTTTCAAATAATTCATTTTCACTAATTTTTTCATTTAACTTATACCGAAAACTTATACCTTTTGATATGACGATCATTTCTGTTGTATTATCAGTAATCAATAAACAATTATTATTCATTTTTTTTACTACATAATAATTGGATTTATTTATAAACTTCAATAAAATCGCTCTCCCCAATTTCAACTCGTTTTCTTTTTTTTAAAAGAGTAACTTTTTCTCCGCTTGTAAATACTATAACGCATGTAGGATCAATTTGATGCTTATAAAATTCATTCAAATCATATTTCAAAATTGTATCTCCTTGTTTTACTTTTTGGCCTTTTTTAAGAGTACTAGTAAGACCTTTTCCTTTTAAAGAAAAACTTTTTAACCCAATATGAAGAAGTATTTCTTCTTTTTTCTCCGTTGTAATACCAATTGCATGATAAGTAGGGTATACAGCAGTAACCCACCCGGTTACAGGAGATATTAAAGTTTCTCCTGTCGGTATAATACCAAATCCATCACCCATCATTTTTTCAGAAAAAACAGGATCTTGAACTTCTTGTATTGTAATTAGTTCTCCTCCGCAAGGAGAAATAAAATAAGGTTTTTTTTTCTTGAAAATCATTTAAAATCATCCTTTGAAATAAAATTGTGTAACCAATGAAATGGTGCTTTATCATACAAATCTTCATATACTCTCAAACCTACTCGAACTCTTTTTTCAAATCTATGAAAATCACTGCCTCCGCTAGATAGAAGATTATTTTCTTCACAAAAATCTAATATACTTAAACTTTGTCTGTAAGACGCACTTGGATGAAAAGATTCAATCCCATCTAACTTATCTTTTAATAAATCTAATTCT
>NZ_DAMDAK010000022.1:15237-22969 GCF_032094055.1 Carnobacterium sp. | reverse complement strand
GTTAGATTTTTAAATCCATACTCATATGGATGTGCTAAAATAGCTAAACCATTAGCAGAATGAACTAAGTCAATAACCTCTTCTACAGAAGGATAGGTAGTCGCTTCATTAATAAAAAAATCACTATTTGGATTAGCTAAAGCTTGCCTAAAAAAATTGCCATAAGTTTGAAATAGCTCTTTAAAATTATTATTATTTTTTATTAAATCGTAATAAATAGTTTTTTTTGAAATACCCTTTTCATATGAAGACATCTTTAAATCCTTTGTCAATATCAAGTTTTTATTGAGTATAATTTCCTTCATTCTCTCAAATAAAATTGTTTCATTTTTCACTAAATTTTCTTCTGAGTAAAAGTTTCTATACCAGTTATTAATTATTTTAGGATTTGTTAGATACCCATGGATTTCAATAACTCTTCCTTTATGAGATGTTGCTATTTCTGTCCCTGTAATATAAGGAATGTTTGTTGGTAGAATTTCTTTATATGCCATTGAATGATTGTGGTCTGTAATACTAAAAAGTTTTATATCTTCTTTTTGTAAATACTCACATAATTCTTGAACAGATAAAGAACCATCTGACAAATTCGTATGCATGTGTAGATCCCACATGGTTATTCCCTCCTTCTTTTAAATTTTAGGATGAGACACATTGACTTCTTTTTCTTTTATCTTTACCTCTTTTTTTACACTTGTTCCAAAAATTGATTGGATTTTATTTCTTTGGTAACCAAAGAAATAAGTAATAACAAAAGCAGCAGCACATCCCACTGAAAAACCAAATAGATATCCTAACTGTGTTCCTGGTTTAACAATCAAGAAGCCTAACAAACCAGAAACTCCTTGAGAAATAGAACCTACCCCCATCAAACTCATAACAATACCTCCAAACCCAGAACCTATACAAGCACAAATAAATGGCCTTAATAAAGGCAGTGTAACTCCATACATTAAAGGCTCCCCGATTCCTAAAATCCCTGCAGGTAATGTGGCCCCAATTGCTTTACTTAAACGATCATTTTCTTTTTTAGAACGTACCCATAAAGCAATAGCTGAACCCACTTGCCCTGCACCTGCAACCTGTAGAATTGGCAATAAATAATTCACTCCACCAGTAGGTCCGTTAGGATCATTCATTAATACATGTATCGGCGTAAAAGCTCTATGAAGTCCTACAGCTACTAAAGGTAATTGGAGAGCTGATAGCAAGAATGATCCTACAATCCCCATCTTGTTTAATAAAAAGTCAGCTGATAAAAATATTCCTTCTGTTAAATAAGCTCCAAAAGGTTGAATAACAATCAAAGCTATAAATCCCGAAATAGTAAGAGCAATCAACGGTGTTAAAAACATATCAAGTACATCTGGAACAAATTTTCTGATGTGTTTTTCAACATACGCAATGAAAAAACCTGACAATACCGCTGCTAAAATACCACCAGCAGCAGGATCAAATTGTGTATGTGTAAATGGAAGCAAAATCGCCTCTTCATTAATTTCTTGTAATAATGGCATTGAAATTGAACTTACAGATAATGCGCCAATTATACCGCCTAATATTGGAGTTCCTTTAAACTCTCTAGCTGCATTCATACCTACAAAAATTGGTAAGTACTCAAATAAAGCCCAGCCTAAAGTTGTTATTAAAGCATACCACCAGACACCGGTATAAGCATTGTCTGTTTGTAAATTGATAATTTTAGAAATTCCATTTATCAAACCTGCTGCTGCAATTCCAGGTAACAACGGTAAAAAGACATTTGCAAAATGTTTAAAAAATACTTGAATAGGATTTGTTTGTTTTGCATTATTAAAACCTTTGTTCTCTCGAGCAATTTCTTCTAAATCTATATCTTCAAGATCATCTGAACCCAATGTAAGCCCCGCATAGTTAGCGAATTGTTCTCCAACGCGTTGTACTTTTCCTGGCCCAAAAACTACTTGAATAACTTCTCCATCAACTGCCCCCAATACTCCTTCGACTTCTTTTATAGCATCAAAATTCACTTTAGTATGATCTCTTACAGAGATATGAAGACGAGTCATACATGTGGCAACACGGCTGACGTTTTCTTTCCCCCCTACTAGTTTTAGTACTTCTTGAGCATTAGACTTCTCGACCATAATGAATCCTCCTTATATTTTTAAATTTTTGTAGGTATGAAACGTATCTACTCCTCCTTTTTTACACAAAAAAAGCCCAGACTCATCTTTTTAGATGAATCTAGGCTTATGCTTTTCATTACACACCTACGATTAAAAACAGCATACCACACATTTGTAAGCGTTTCAATAATAATGAAACTTTTTCTTATAAAATAGTTATAAATTTCATTTAAACAGCTACTTGAAGTTGTAACTAGTGACTTTCTCATCTACAAAATCCGAAACTCATCTAACTTTACATACTTTCTGAAAATTTATTTTTTCATACATTTGTCTCTTTTTCTTTGTTTTCCAATAATTTAGCGAACTCTTCTGAATACAAGGGCTCTATGTTTCCATATTGTTCAATAATGACTTTTGTAAGTTCAATACCTTGTTTAAATAAGGTGCCCTATTGATTTTCTTTAAATGATCCAGTAATGTAACTGATTTTTGTAAGTTTAAGTTCTTTTTCTAACTTCTTTTGTAATAGTTTTTATAAAACCATCAAGTAAAAAAGAACTACCGCGCGAGGGTAATTCTTTAAATAGCTTATTGAACTTTTTCAGCTTCTTTTATGATATTGTTATTTTTCACTTCACTATTGTCTGACAATAATTTATTCGCAACGATCAGCAAAATCGGAAGGATCACATCATCAGCATAGCCTGCTACAGGAATAAAATCCGGGATAAAATCGATAGGACTAATGATATAAAAAATAATCGCTGCGACCATCAATTTCTTTTTCCCGCTTACTTTTGTACTAAAAAGAGATAGTATAAGAGACTTTACTTGTGTCATCGGTGTTTTCTTTTGTTTTTGAATCATTTTCATTTTTCATCTCATCCTTTATCATTATAAATTCGGAAAATCAGCTAATTTCATTACCAAAATTCAGAGACAGAGTGGATGCTTTTTGCAATTGAGTTATACAACTTATCTTTGGAGAGTCAGTGACAATGAGGCAGTGGACACAACTGCTTATTGTTCTATTGTCTTCATTTATAGCTTTAGTATAACCGATTTCCCCTTTAAATAAATCAGTCTAGAGTATGAAATATACGATAAAAGTAATTAAATTATTGAAGCATTAAAATAAGCAACAATTGAAGGATATTTGTTAATTTCCCACACTAAAATAAGTGCTAATGAGTTATAATCATTGGCACCTATTTTACGTACAAATATTCAAACTTAATTGTTTTGTAAGCTTAATACAATTTCTGCAAAGTAGTTATTCTATAATCATGACATCAAATTGAGCCAATGTATCTTTCTCAGTAATCATTTTCCCAGTTAAGATATTCTTCTTACCTACTAATTTTTTTGGTATATCATATATTTCTTTATTATTATTTAAAACAAAGATAAATTCTTTATCGTTCTTCATACGTTTTGTGATTTCTAGCCCTTCAGCTTGTTCAACTATCGGAGTAAGACTCCTTTCACTTACTACAAGGTCCAAGAATTGTTTTAATCCCTCTGCTTCAACATGCGTTCCATTATACCAAACAGTTCCTTTACCGAACTCATTTTTTGTTATAACTGGAGTATCGCTATAGAAATCGCTCGCATAATGAGCTACTACTTCAGCGCCTTCTGTATGAATAATGTCGCATAATAACTGACATTCATACTCTTCACCAGTTTCAAAGGCAATCGTATTGGTTTGTTCTGGAGCTAGAGCATCAATCTCTTCTACCCAGATACCTGCCATTTCGCGTAACGGTCCCGGATATCCTCCTAAATAAACATTGTCTGATTCATTGACGATTCCGCTCATAAACGTTGTGATCATGTGCCCACCATTTTTCACATACTCAGATAATCTTTCAGCCAATTGTTCTTTGATCATATATAAAACGGGCGCAACTACTAAATCGTATTTGCTGAAGTCGCTATCGACTGAGATCATATCAACAGGAATATTTTTTTTATAAAAATATTCATAATAGTGATGAATTTGATCAACATATTTTAAGTCTTTATTCGGACCACTTGTATATTCTACCCCCCAATAATTTTCCCAATCAAAAACAATTCCAACTTTATTAGTCGACACAGCTTCTAACAAGCTATCTCCAAGTGTGGTTAGTTCTTTTCCTAATTCTGCCACTTCACGGAAAACTCGTGTATTTTCTGTCCCGACATGTTCAATTACAGCACCATGAAATTTTTCACAGGCTCCAATCGATCGACGCAATTGGAAAAACTGAACAGTATCTGCTCCGTGTGCTATTGCCTGATAACTTTGTGCACGCATTTTCCCAGGGCGTTTTAAGGAATTATAAGGCTGCCAGTTTTGTTGGCTTGGTGTTTGTTCCATTAACATAAAAGATTGTCCATCTTTTAATCCGCGCATCAAATCGTGGCACATGGCAGAATAACTAGTAGGAGTGTTGTAACTTGGGTAATTATCCCATGATACAATATCCATTTCTTTTGCCCACTTAAAGTAATCTAATAACTTATAAGTACCCATTAAATTAGTTGTAATGGGCGTTTCTTGGTCAAAATTACGAATGGCTTCACGTTCCATTTTAAAATTATTTAGCATACTATCTGAGTTAAAACGCCTATAATCAATTGAGATACCAGCAAAAGCTGTGTTTTCATAATCTATTCCTTCACTTAATGCATTAGGCAGTACAATTTCATCCCATTCATAAACAGTATGTCCCCAAAATTCTAGATTCCATGCCTTATTTACTGCTTCAATCGTTCCATAACGTTCTTTTAGCCAAACGCGAAAAGCTTTTTCACAGGTTTCACAAAAACATTCTCCACCATATTCATTATTGATGTGCCAACATTTCACATGTGGATTAAGCCCGTAACGCTCTGCCAATTTCCCTGCTAAACGGCTGGCATATTTCTGATAGACTAAACTATTTGGACAAGCGTTATGACGTTGTCCAAATTTATGGTGTCTTCCTTCAAAATCCGTACGTCCTACCTCTGGATATTTTTTAAACATCCAAGCAGGCAAAGCAGCTGTAGAGGTAGCTAAAACGATGTCATAATTTTCTTTACTTAATAATTCAATAATTTTATCTAATTCGGTAAAATTATATTCTTCTTCAGAAGGTTGGATTTTTGCCCATGAAAATACATTAATAGTGGCTGAATTAATAGCAGCTTCTTTAAAGATACGCATATCCTCTGACCAAACTTCTTCAGGCCATTGATTAGGGTTATAGTCTCCCCCGTATAATATTCTCTGAAACACTTTTTTAGTCATTGTTGATTCTCCTTATATAGATTATAGTTTATTCAAAGCTTTATATAAAAATAAAACATCGCTCGTTGAGTTTACTTGATTGAACCTACCATTCCTTGAACAAATTGTTTTTGCATTAAGAAAAAGACAAATGCAGTTGGCAACGTAGCAATGACAATACCGGTCATCAGCATGCCATAATCAGGTGTATAAGACGCTCCCATTGCTGACAATACTAAAGGCACTGTTCGTTTCTCTGGTGATTGCAAAGCAACCAATGGCCATAAGTAACTGTTCCAACTACTCATAAAAGTAATGATTGCCGCTGCTGCATAAGTATTTTTTGCAGAAGGCATATAGACTTTAAAGAAAATAGCAACCTCACCCAATCCATCTATACGAGCTGCTTCAACTAATTCTTTAGGGAAAGATTTAATATTTTGTCTAAAGAAAAAAATCAAAAAAGCTGTACAAATAGTTGGTACGATAACAGCAAACAATGTATTGATACCTAAAAATTTAAAAGGAGTTTTACTTAAACTACTAAACATCCGGTATAACGGAATCATCAACGCTGCAAATGGAACCATCATAGATAATAATAAAAAGTTGAAAATTCTATCTTTTGCTTTAGATTTATAGATTTCAAATCCATAACCGGCCATTGAAGAAATAATCAGTGCTAATATAGTTGTAATAACAGCTATGACTGCTGAATTACCTAGGGATCGAGTGAACCCTAAATCAGAAGCAAAAAGATTTTTAATGTTTAGGAGAAACTGGTCTCCAATCATAAATTTCCCAGCCGTAATATCCACTGTTCTATTTGTCATTCCCAGCAGCATCCAGACAAATGGAAAAAGAGAAATGATCGAGATAATGGTTAGAATAGTATATTTTAATATGGATAATACTTTACGCTTCATTATTATCTCCTCCTACTTTATTTTGAATGATGGTCAGGATGATAATAGCAACCACTATGACAAAGGAAACAGCTGCTCCATAACCAAAGTTTGGTGTAAACTTGTAACTTAAATTATAGATGTACTGTGATAATGTCAGCGTTGCATTTGCTGGTCCCCCCACAGTAATATTTTGAACTTCATCAAATAATTGCAAGGTTCCGATAGTGGATGTAATCGTTGTGAAAAGAATAATCGGTTTTAGATTAGGTATAGTGATCCTAAAGAACTTTTGAATTGCTGTTGCACCATCAATATCAGCAGCTTCATAAATACTAGGATCAATATTTTGCAATCCAGCTATGAAAAAGATCATATTATAGCCAACCCATCTCCATGTAATCGAGATAATAATCAATACTTTGGCCCATATTGGACTTGTCAGCCATGGAATAGGCTCTGTGATCATATTGATGTTCATCAACAATGTATTTACAAATCCATTAACTGAAAACAAGCTTTTCATTACCAACGAATAAGAAACTAATGATGTGATACAAGGTAAAAAGATTGCTGTTCTAAACATTCCTTTAAATTTTAAATTTTTGTCATTTAGAATCGAAGATAACACTAAAGCCAGAAAAAGCATAACTGGTACTTGAACAATCAAATATAAAAAGGTATTTAAAAAGGCTTTTCTAAATGTTGTATCTGTCAGCATTCTTTGATAATTCCCGATGCCATTAAAGTGCATATTGGTCGGTGTACCGGACTGAAAAGACGTGACCAATGCCTGAATCATTGGAATAAATACTAAAATACTAATCAAAATGACAGGGAGAATAATAAATCCATTACCATTCTTTTTAGTACCAAGTTTTCCTTTTCCATTCATCCTGATTTCCCCCCTACTAATCTTGTTGCAAAAAAATAAATCTTTACTAAAAAATCCCATTATATAATGGAATAAGGAAAGCATTAAGCTTTCCTTATTCCTAAGTCTCTTTTACATGGTTACTAATTAGGCTTATTTTAACTAGTTTGCTACTGAAGACTCAATTTGAGTTTGTGCATCTTCAAGAATTTTATCAATATTTCCACCGTCAACAACTTGTTGAACATACTCAGTTAGGATAGACTCAATAGCATACGTATGAAGACCATAGTTAACACTTGGAACTTCTTCAGACCATGTTGAGAAATCTTGGAATACTTTTTGTCCACCATAAAATTCACTCGGTTCTTGGTAAGCGTCCGTTTCACTGGCTGCTGTTAATGTACTAATCAAACCAATTTCATTAGCTAAAGTATTCATCAAGTCGACATTAGAAGCAAATGTTTGTTTCAAGAAGTCTTTAGCTGCATCTGTGTTTCCAACTCCATCAATAACATACCAACCAGCACCGCCAATGCTTGATGCATTAATAGATTTTGAATTCTTAGCTAAAGTCGGAATT
>NZ_DAMDAK010000022.1:6115-15227 GCF_032094055.1 Carnobacterium sp. | reverse complement strand
TTACCACTTTGATCTTCAGCGCCCATAATGGTACTAGAATACCAAGCACCTGTTGGTGAAGAAGCAACGTCACCCGATTGAACACTATTTACACCGCCGTCCCAATCAGAAACTTGAGTAGCGATACCAGAATTCAATAATTCTGCAAAAATCTGCATAGCTTCTTTTAAAGACTCATTATCTTTAACGGTTACTGTTTCGCCGTCTTCAGCCAAATACCAATCTCCAGCTGATTGCATCATGATTCGAATAATACCTAAATCACTTGGGTTGATCGTCAATAAAGCATGACCGGTTTTTTCTTTTACGTCTTTTCCAATCTCAATATATTTATCCCAAGTAATATTGTTCATATCTTCTTGTGAGTATCCTGCTTCTTCTAAATAATCTGTGCGGTAGAATAAACCGGCTACACCACTATCAAAAGGTACGCCATAAATTTTGTCATCTACTTTATTTACTGCAAATTTATATGGAGAGAAATCTTCTTCGTTTACAATATCAGACAAATCCGTAAATGCATCTGGATAAGAAGTTAAGTATCCTTGAATTCTGTAGTCCTCAATCAATACAATATTGGGCAATCCATCTGTATTTCCAGAAGCTAACCCGGTATTTAATTTTTGTACAATATCGTCTTGAGACATCGTTACTACATCAACATCCACATCCGAATTACCGTAAGCTTTTTTCGCTTCTTCTACTGCCTTAATGTTAAAGGTCTCGTCCCAGGCCCAAACGGTGATTTTGTCTTCATTGCTGCTTCCGTTCTCCGAGCCTGCACCTTCGCTACTGCTTCCACAAGCTGTTAATAAAAATAAAGATGCTGCTGTTAAAAGTGCTGGTAACCATTTCTTCTTGCCCTTCATTTTTCTCATCCTCCAAAACTATTATTTTTATTTAAAAAACGACTTGCAAATCATTTATAGCTTTTAGACTGTTTTTCACATATGTGTCTTACAAGGCTAAATATACCTTCGAAAGAAAGCGCTGTCAACGAATGCTGTATAGGTTCAAAACATAATACAAAAATATAAATTTTTTACAAATAGAGCCTTTTAAAAAATGATACGTCCCTTTTTCATGAATAACTTTTAAGCGTAACGGCTGTTGACTATCTTTCAAAAAAGCATTAAGTTAAGGGTATCCCGTTGAAAGCGGTTCGAAACACCATTAAATCGAAAAAATGAAAGATGTGAGGCAATCATTATGAATGTATTTTACAAAATATTAATTGTAGATGATGAAAGTTCTATTCGAAATGGTCTACTTAATTTTATTGATTGGAATAAAAATGGTTTTAACATCATAGGAGAAGCTGCTAATGGAAAAGAAGCGCTAAAAAAAATCGAAGAGTTGAGCCCACAAATTGTCATAACCGATATTGTTATGCCCATTTTGGATGGAGTTCAATTAAGTAAAATCATTCAAAGTAACTATCCCGACATCAAAATTGTTATTTTGAGCAGTCACAGCGACTTTGAGTACGTAAAAAAAACTTTTCAAAGTGGTGCAGTGGACTATATTTTAAAACCTACTTTAAATCCAACTGAATTGCTAAATGTATTAAAAAAGCTTTCAGCTGACTTTGATACTACTCACACTTTTTTAACAATCGAAAATAAAATAGAAAGCATGATCAGCCAATATCTCTCTGGATATACTGATCATATTGATCCTTCTTTAATGGACAATTACTTCCGAGATTCATTATTTTGTTTGTTGACCATAGACCTTAAATTATATGCAAATCCAGCGAACATTAAAACATTTGTTCAAAGTGAATTAATTGAAATACTTGTAGATTATCAGCCAATCTTATTTACAACCAATCAAAATGTATTATGTTTAATATTCAATTACGGTATTTCTTATAAAAAAATATGCTCAACTATTCAGATGTCTTTGAATAATATACGAATAATAGAACCTACTACATTTTTTGTATTAAGCAAAGAATTTAGTAACATAAACGAGATAAAACCCGTTTACGATAATCTAGTTCACGAGAGTAAAAACAAGCGATTTTTCTTTAAAGAAGCTGCATTAATTACACAAGAACAACTCTTTATTCCTAAAGCCGTTCAGTCCTTTGATACAAAAAAATACTTTATTCACTTGGTAAACCAAAATTTTATTGAGGTATTAGAAAATATAAAACACCGTCTTCAAAAAATGATTGCCCAAAAAGTCAATGAAAATGAATTAAAAAGATTTGCAAACAGTGTTTTTTACGATTTATTTTCTGCTATTGAAGAATCTAATTTTCCATTTGAAAATCTTCAACAGAAAAGAATGATTCTTTTGACAAACATGAATAGCTGTATCTATTTAGAGGATTTTTCTACACTTACTCATGCATTTATTGATGAGCTTAAAGAAAAATTAACTGCTTATTACGCCCAATCAAATGGGGATTTGATTTCTATTATCTTACAGTACATTAAAGAGCATGCTGCCGAAAAAATTACCTTAAATGATATTGCTCTAAAGTTTCACTTTAACTATCATTATTTATCCAGTTACTTTTCCAGTCATTTTAATGAAACTTTTCCAGACTATCTAAATCGTATTCGGATTGAACAAAGCGTTAAATTGCTGAAAAATTCTACCATGAGTATATCAGAAGTTGCAGAAAGTTGCGGATATTCAGATATCAGTTACTTTTCAAAAGTTTTTAAAAAAATAATTGGAAAAACACCTACTCAATTCCGAAGAGAGGCTTAATACGTGAAAAAGCTAAAAGATAAATACTTAAAAAACGAATTGCTTTTCAATATTTTTCTCATTGTTATTTTAAGTGTTACACTCGTAACTGTTGTTGTTACAACAGTGGTATTAAACATTTCTGAAAAGGCTTACGTTCGTTCTTATAGAGAATCTAATTCGATTATTCTCAAGAAAGCTCAAGCTGATTATGAGGAATTAAACAACAGTGTTTTCAACATTTTAAACCAAATTAATCAAACTGCTACCGTTGAGAACTACTTAAGCCCTAGGGAAATGACACCAGGTGAAGACTCTCAGACTATCCGATTGATGATCGAGCAACTATCAGACACGGCTTTACTTTATCAAGATATTCCTTCAAATTTAATACTATTCGGTGTTAATGGAAAAACCTTTTATCAAAATGAAGCCGTTGGCACCATGGACTATGATACATTTCTGTTAGAAAAAATTTTTACGGATGCAAATAAAAACCCAAATTTGATCTCTTATCAGTTTATCGAACATGGCTATACAAATTATACAAAGAATTCTCCCGGTTTAGTCATTGTTCAAGTATTAAAAAATTCGCATCATGAAGTATATGGCCATGCACTTCTCTTTATCCGTGAAAAAGACTTTGCTCAATTTTATGATTCTCTTGTCGATCAATCAGTCAATGCAATTTATGTCTTTGATTCAAAAGGAACAGTTATTTCTTCTAATCACAAAAATACTATTGGAGAAAAAAATAATACGTTATTCGATATAAGTCAACAAATCCTTGCCGCAACTTCAACAAATACGACGAGTAAAAATGCAACCGTCGTTCCAAAAAGGCTTTATTCTTATGGATATACTCTAGCAAGCGTTGTCAATGAGTCTGCTTTAATTAAGAATATGAACTTACTTACTCCTACACTTTTAATCGTCATTGGTTCTATCTTACTAATTTCTCTACTTGCTTATATAATTGTCAAGAAAACAACAAATCCTATATATCAATTGATTGAAAAAATTCCTGCTGTATCATTAAGAGATTTTGATAAAAAAGTTGAAGTAACAGGAACAAACGAAGTAAAAGAACTTGCCCAAGTTTATAATTCCATGCTGGAAGATTTAGAAAATTCTGTTGAACAATTATTAAAAGCTCAAGACGAAAAACGTATGGCTGAGATTCATGCTTTACAGATGCAAATCCAACCACATTTTATCTATAATACCCTAGCCTCCATCAAATTTTTAATATGGCAAGGAGGCAAAGAAAAAGCAGCCCACTCAATTGACGCTTTTATTAAACTATTACAGAGTACAATTGGGATGAAGGACGAATTTGTTACATTGGAAGATGAATTAACAAGTGTTAAAAATTATACCACGATCTTGCAATTGCGTTTCGGAGATAATATTCATATCGACTATTATTATGGCGAAGCTTTGAGTACACGTTTTGTTCCACGAATGATTCTCCAACCTATTATTGAGAATGCCTTTTTACATGCTTTCCCTGAACAAACAGAAGGATACATCAATATTTTTATCCAAGAAAAGAATACTCAATTAATTATTGAAATAATGGATAATGGAATTGGTATGGATACAAATAACATTGATTTAAATTATCTTGAAGAAAAGAAAAAGAACCATCTATCAGGTATTGGTTTGAAGAATATTGATGACCGCATCAAATTACTTTTTGGCAAGAGTTACGGTGTGACTATTATTAGTTCTAAAGGTAACGGAACAACTATTCGAATAGAGTTGCCAATCAGTAACCAAAGCTCATCATCAAATTCTGATTAATAGATAAATAAAATAAATAAAGGAGTTGATTTTTATATGGCAGCCTATTATATAGGGGTAGATTTAGGAGGTACAAATTTAAAAGTTTCTATCTTTAATGAAACCTTATTAAAAGTAGCTGAAACAAGAGCATCAACAGAAAGATTTCTGGGTTCCCAGCATGTACTGCAACGTACTGCTTCTATCGTCAAACAGCTGATCAAGGACCAACAAATCGCTACTAAACATATTTGTTGTATGGGTGTTGGTGTTCCTGGATTGTTGGATTTAGAGAAGGGCATTTCAATATTTTCTCCTAATTTCCCAAAATGGAAAGACGTTAACGTTGTCCAATATATGGAGGAAACTTTACATATTCCCACCTTTATCGATAATGATGTAAGAATGAATTTATATGGTGAGTGGCATTATGGAGCTGGAAAGAATAAAAATAATATTGCCTTGCTTACTTTAGGCACAGGTTTAGGTTCAGGTATTGTAATGGATGGTCATGTACTGTATGGAGCGACAGCCAGTGCCGGAGAAATTGGACATATGAATATGTACCGTGAAGGACGACCTTGCAGATGCGGCAGCTCTGGCTGTTTGGGCAGATACGTTTCTGCATTAGGTATGCTCCATACCGTGAAAGAGAAATTAGCGGATCAAAGAAACAGTATTCTTCTTGAATGGGTTCAAAATGACGTTGAAAAAATTACCGCTAAGATGGTATCAGAAGCTTTTGATTTAGGAGATTTAATAGCCATAGAAACCTTACAAGAAACTGGTGAATTGTTAGGATATGGTTTAGTAAATGCCATTAATTTATATAATCCCGAAATCATCATAATTGGTGGAGGAATGGCCGCAGCTGGCGAACGATTACTCAGCTCAACAAGAAAAATTGTAAAGGCTCATGCTTTAAAAATATCACAAGCAGCTTGTTCGATTACTTTGGCTGAATTAGGAGACTCTGCTGGAATGAGAGGCGCAGCCTTTTATGCCAAACAAAGACTCCAACAAATTCAAACTTCTAAAAAACTATGATGACAAGTTGGTTAAGGAATAATTTTTTAATAACTATTGAAGGACAACTAATTTTTTCAGAAAAAGGAGAGAATAATTGATGTTAATAGTAGTAAATAAAAAGAAACAAGAATTTCATTTGAGAAATAATTTGATCAGTTATGTATTGGGTGTTGAAGAAAAAGGAATACTAAGTCAACAATATTTTGGTAAGCGTATCCAAGAATACCATGGAGGAAGAAATTATCCACGGCTAGATCGTTCTTTTTCGCCTAATCTACCTGATTCAAATGATCGGTTATTCTCACTTGATACAGTACTACAAGAATATCCTGGTTATGGAAATGGCGATTTCAGAACACCTGCACAAACTATCACACATGAAAATGGATCCACTGTTACAGATTTTAGATATAATTCATTTGAACTATTTAAAGGAAAAAAACCATTACAAGGCTTGCCAGCAGTATATGTAAATGACCTTGAAGAAGCTGAAACTTTAATTATTACATTGAAAGATCAGTTAAGCGAGTTATTTATTGATCTACAATATACAATTTTTAGTGATAGACCAGTTATTACCCGTTCTGTTAAAGTTCGCAATGAAAGTTCTAAAGCCGTTCAGATAGAAAAGATAGCCAGTATGAGTTTAGACTTTCCGGCCAAAGAACTTGAAGCACTTAATTTAAATGGAACATGGGCTCGCGAAAGAATGGTAAGCCGAGAAGCTATAAATAAAGGAATTCGAGTATTCGATAGTAAAAGAGGCGCAAGTAGCCATCAACAAAATCCTTTTCTTGCTTTACTGACCCCGACTACTACCGAAAAAAGCGGGGAAGTTTATGGGTTCAGCCTAGTTTATAGTGGCAATCATCAGATTTTAATCGAAAAAGATCCTTATGACCAAACTAGAGTACAATTAGGAATTAATCCCTTTAACTTTTCTTGGAATTTAAATTCTCAAGAACAGTTTCAGACTCCAGAAGTAGTAATGGTCTATAGTGACAAAGGCCTAAATGGAATGTCCAATGCTTATCATAAGCTTTTCAGAGAACGTTTAACAAGGGGTGTACATCAATATAAAGAAAGACCTATCCTTATTAATAACTGGGAAGCCACTTATTTTGACTTTAATGAAAAAACGATACTAAGTATCGCTGAAGAAGGCAAAAAGTTGGGCATAGAATTATTTGTTTTAGATGACGGCTGGTTTGGAGAAAGAGATAGTGATTCAAGTTCTTTAGGAGACTGGTTTGAACATGCTAGTAAGTTAAAAAATGGTTTGAAAGAAGTAGCTGATCAAGTACACAAAAAAGGAATGCAATTCGGACTTTGGTTTGAACCTGAAATGATTTCCAAAGAAAGCGAACTTTTTAAAGAGCATCCAGATTGGGCTCTTCAAATTCCAGGACGAGAAATTTCAAAAGGCAGGGACCAATATGTATTAGATTTTAGCAGAAAAGATGTAAGAGAAAATATTAGTCAACAACTCGTTACTATTTTAGATAACATACCTATTGATTATATCAAATGGGACATGAATAGGCATATGACCGAAGTTCACTCAACTCTTCTTGGGCCGAATCAACAAGGCGAAGTAGCTCATCGTTATATTTTAGGACTGTACGATTTTTTAGAAAAGCTTATTAATCAATACCCTAATATTCTTTTTGAAAGTTGTTCTGGAGGCGGGGGCAGATTTGATCCAGGATTTCTTTTCTATATGCCTCAAACTTGGACCAGTGATAATACCGATGCAGTAGCCCGACTTAAAATTCAATATGGAACAAGTATCGTTTACCCTATTTCTACGATGGGTTCTCATGTATCAGCAGTACCTAACCACCAAACACAAAGAATGACCGATTTAGATATGCGTGGAGATGTAGCAATGTCGGGGGTTTTTGGCTATGAACTAGATTTAGAAAAGCTTACAGAGAATGAAAAAGAAAAAGTGTTAAATCAGACAACGTTTTATAAAATACATCGTAAATTAATTCAGTATGGAGATTTTTACCGTCTATTAAGTCCTTTTGAAGGAAACGAAACGGCTTGGATGTTCGTATCTGACGATAAATCAGAAGCACTCGTATTTTTCTTTAGCGTCTTATCTGAAGCCTCTCCCTCTTTAAAAATTTTACAGTTAGATGGACTTGCGGAAGAAAAAAATTATAAATGCAATAATTCGGAAATATATGGCGGAGATGAATTAATGAATGTTGGTTTCTATATAGATCCTTCTCTAAAAGGAGATTTTCAGTCTAAAGTTTACCACCTTTTAGAAGTCTAATTATTTTTCTGATTTTTTTGCATGAAAAGACGCCAGTGATCAAAAAATCACCGGCGCCTTTTTTGTATCTTCACTTAATCCTCTAAGCTATAAAAGGCGGTTCATCAGTTAAAATGATATGATCCTGCACTTTACCTTCTGTTTCAAAAACAACAATTTCATTTGAGCCAGCTTTCAATAGAGGAGCAGGAAGATATAGTTTAGTTTGAGGACCAATTTCCCAGAATCGACCTAAATTAAACCCATTGACAAATACTACTCCCTTACCCCAACCAGTCATATCAATAAAAGTATCTCCCAGTTCAGCTACTTCAACTTTAAATTGGTAAAAGCTAGGTGTATTTTCTTTATATTGAGTGTCAAAATCGATAGCATCAATATTATCCAATGGTAATGTATATTCATCCCATACACTTTGAAAAGCCCCATTAACAATGACACCATCTTTGATTCCTTTTTGTTGATGGCCCATTTTTATAGAATAATTTACACGGCCTAAATTTTCTACTAATATATCCAATGTATTTTCATTATCATTCAATTCAAAAGATTCTTTATCTCCTAATTCTAAATCATACTTCGTGAATAAATGATCCTGATTTACATAAACTTGTGCACGATCATTAGCGCCGACTAATCGAAAATCTTCAATAGTTCTCTTTTTCCCAATGTTGCTTCGATAAAGTATATATCCGAAGTTTTGATCTAATTTTTCCATAGGGATGGTGTAATCCGTTCTTACCGGTTCAACCAAACTTTCCAGTGTACTAAATAAAGAAGTTTTTTGTTGAACAGTCAATTTTCCATAATGTATCTTTTTAGCATTTCTAGGCATAAACGTCTCAGCTTCAGGTAAATGTTTTTTTATAACGGACTGAAAAGCTTTGTACTTTTCAGTAACATCTCCCCACTCCGATAATGGAGCATCATAATCATATGAAGTGGTATCAGGAGTCAAATGATCATAGTAATTTGCACCATTAGTAAAGCCAAAATTTGTTCCTCCATGAAACATGTAAAAATTGATATGTCCGATAGATAGTGCATCATCTAACTCTTTTGCAGCACTTTGAGTATCACGTGTATGATGTTCTGGATCTCCCCATGCATCAAACCAGCCAACCCAATATTCCATCACCATTAATGGGCCTTTTTTCTTATTAAATTTCTGTAGTATTTGCAATTGATTCTTCAAATCTGAGCCGCAGTTTACAGTTGGATGTGCATATTCTGGGATTGAACCATTTTCTAACATATCTCCCCATGGACCATCGCTTGTAACAAAAGGAACAGTTGCTCCGTATT
>NZ_DAMDAK010000022.1:0-6105 GCF_032094055.1 Carnobacterium sp. | reverse complement strand
GTTACCATATCCACCATATTCATTTTCAACTTGCATCATGATAATTGGTCCGCCTTCGTTTATTTGTAGCGGAATAATCTCTTTAAATAGTCGATTGAAATAACGATCTACTTTATCTAAAAAAGGCTGATAATTACAACGAATTTTCATATCATCATATTTCAACAACCATCCTGGTAGGCCACCATATTCCCACTCAGCACAGATATAGGGTGAAGGACGTACAATTACCCATAATCCTACTTCTTGCGCAATTTCAATAAAGCCTCTTATGTTTAACATCCCTTCGAAATTAAATGTTTCTTCGTGAGGTTCATGTAGATTCCATGGTACGTATGTTTCCACGGTATTACAGCCCATCGCTTTTAGCTTTTTCAATCTATCTTCCCAATATTCTGGAACAACTCGAAAATAATGAACTGCTCCTGAAACTATTTTTACTTCTTCTCCGTCTAAATAAAATTCATCTTTTATTTCAAATATTTTTGACATATGCACACTCCTGTAATCGTTTTCTTAACCATACTATTCATTTTACCTTTTTACAAGCATGTTTTAGTAAAATTCACTTAATTTATTAACGAAGTATTACAGTGATACAAAAATATACTATACATAATAAATAATTTTACAAAGAAGAACACCTAAAAAAAATAATTTTTTAGGTGTTCTTTTTATTCTTCTTTTTCTTTCATTTTCGTTAAGAAATAAATGGACGTCCGCCTGCTAAAACAAGTCCGACAATAGCAGTTACTACTAATAAACCAACGAGCAGGTTTTTCATCATCTTTGTTCCCTTTTTACCAAAAGCCATTTCACAGACAGCGATCGTACTTAATCCAAGTAAGATTTTTACTGTTGTTAATACGGCTTGAGAATCAAACGTATAAAGTGCTAAACGAATCCCTGTTGCAATCAAGACTAAATAAACGACTCGAATGACCATAAAAAGAGTCTTCATTTCTTTGTCTTGATTAAATAGTTTTACTAAAATAGCAACAAATATCAATATAAAAGCTGTTAAATGAATGTGCAACCACATCTGTTTATCCTCCTTTAATAATAAATCTTTTCTTTAAAACTCATTGTAACACTAGTGTCACTTTCTTTCAATCAATAGCATCGACCACCTTGATAGTATCGATTATTTTCTTTTCAAAAAAACACTCTTCAAAATGAGCACGTTTTACCGTGCCTGCTTTGAAGAGCGTTTAATAGGTATTCTAATTTTAAATTTAGCGAATCGTGCTGAAAGCTTTTGACCATAATAATAAATCATCAAACATACCTTGTGCATTTACTTTGTTGTAATCATTTGGTTTGAAAACACTCATGTTTTCAAAGTCCGTCATTAAAGAAAAGTTTGTTGTTGTATGAACAGAAGCAACGCTCAATTCACCTAAGATAGAACGCATATCTTCATGAGCACGTGCGCCGCCTAAACTGCCGTATCCGACCATGGCTGCTGCTTTATTCGCTACTTCTGGTTTTAAGTAATCTAAAGCATTTTTTAATGCTCCACCTAATGCATGGTTATATTCTGGAGTGATAAATACATATCCATCAAATGAAGCCATTTTTTCAGACCAAGCTTGAATTGCTGCCCCTGCTGCGGCTTGACGATCTTCAGAAAGTTTAGCTCCTAATAACGGTAAATCATAATCTGCTAATTCAACGATTTCGTATTCTACTCCCTCGTCGTTCCTGTTTACTGCAAAATTATGGATCCATTGCGTTACTGCTTCTGAGTTTCTTCCTTCACGTACGCTTCCTGAGATAATACCGATTTTCATATTGTTTTTCCCCTTTTCTTCTGTTTGTAATTTTTTCCCAAATATTGCTTCGCTCATTCGAGTGAATATTGACTTACTGTTCAATGTGTTTCCTCCATTATGTTAGTTTAATTGAAGGTAACCCATCAATTACTTACTTACATTTCGTAAGTACTTATTTAGTATGCCACAGAATAAATTACATTGCAATACTTATTTTTAGTAAGTTGCCATTTTTTATATTGATGTATAGTAACCATCCATTCAAGGGATAAGAAACCCTTTAGAAAATAGTATAAAAAAATTTTATACTACTAAAGATAAAAATAGCATCGCGATACGATACTATATTCTTGCGAATTATATCGCATCATGATATAATATGCACATCAAATATATCGAGGTGTGATACATTGATCAATGAAAAATTGAAAAATTCTTATATTCCCATGACTGAAACAGCATTCTATATTCTCCTATCTTTAGTTGCGCCAAAACATGGATACGCCATTATTGATCATGTTGAAAAGCTGACTAAAAAACGTATTTCATTAGGCCCAGGAACCATTTATGGAACGTTATCAAAGATGAAAAAGGATGGTTTGATCGAACCCGTAAAAGAAGAAAGCAACCGAAAAATTTATCAAATCACGCCCACGGGAAAAGAAATTTTAGATAGTGAAAAAGCACGTATTAAAGAACTCTATTTCAACTCTAAAGGAGGGCTATAAGCATGGAGAAAAAAGTTTTTAAATTCATTACAGTGGATCAATTGGAAAAAGAACAAGACTTTTTGCATCATATGGCTTTAGAAGGTTGGCATTTTACGAAGTATAAAAACTTGCGGTACCACTTTGAACAAGGTAAACCGGAAAATTATATTTATCGAATTGATTATAAAGAATCTTTAGAAGATTTAGATGAGTATTTAGCTATTTTTGAAGATGCAGGCTGGGAAGCCGTTTACTCCTATCCTATATTCCAAGGCAGTTGGATTTACTTCAGAAAGCTTAGTACAGACGAAACTCAAAACCTTGAAATTTTTACGGATAAAGATTCGATGATTGGTTTATTAAAAAAAGTGAGAGCGCAGTGGACCTGGTTCGGAATGTCTATGTCGTTTATCTTGCTTTTTCTTCTATTATCAAATATGTTCACTATTAAATCTCTTATCAGCGGTATTCCAATAACTATTTGTTTCCTAGTCATTTTAGTTCTCTACGGGAAGCTTTTCTTTAACTTAACCAGAAAAATCAATCGATTAGAACAGACATGATGCAAGAAATATTCTATTGAATCTCTCCTAATAGTACAACCGTTCTATCTTTCCTGCTGTTTACTTATTAAAAATCCGCCCCAGCACAAAAGAATGATCATTTGTGCTAGGACGGATTCTTTGATTACATGTTACTACCTATTTACGAAAATTACATAATCTTTATTTCCAGTACTAAATCGAAACATAACTTGTCAGAATCCATTTTTAATCTTCCTCTTTCGGAGCTTTGAGATGCTTTTCAGGAATAATTTTTTCCCCTTTAAACAACATAATAGCTCCTGCTATCAGTGCAGCTCCGATCAATCCAATAACACTTCCTAAAACCAATCCAATGAAACGGTTTCCTACTAATTCATTCACGAAAGCGCCACTTGATAAATTTGCCAGCAGTAAAGCTAGAGGATTTGTAAAGAAATTAGCCAGTCCATAGTTGCGTACCATGGCATACTCCACAAAAAAATTCAAAATCGTAATGACAATAATCGTCTGAATCACGTTAAGGTCTAATGAAAATAGCAACATCCCTAATAGCAGCCCGAAAACACCTCCAACTACCCGTTGAATATTCCGATACATAATGACGATCAACTCTCTGCCTTGGAGAACAGCAGCACAAGAAATCGTTATCCAATATGGATTGCCCAATTCTAAAGCTGATCCCAAATAGGCAGCAAAGAAGATAATCCCTGCATGGTGAATAGAAGACAACAACAATTCCGGATCATGCTTTAGAGCATAGGTAAATTTTGTTTTAAAAGCTACAGTTGTATATTCTTCTTTTTCTTTAATCAAAGCTCGATGTGCTATACCCACTAAATAAGCCATCAAAACTGCAGTCAAGACGCCACAAGCCACATAACTTGCAGCCCAGATTATTTCTGAAAAACCTAATGCTAATCCTGTTCCCATAGAATTTACCATGATGATGAAGAAAGCTCCAGGTTTTGGCAAATTAAGTATTCTGAAAGCTAGAAGACTGATTAAACTGACTATCCCAATCGTAATAGGAATCATCCAAGGTATAAATGTTGACAAAGCTCCTGCAAGAAAGCTTAATACCAGACAGATTCCCACTCTAAAAATACGTGGTATTAGTGCTCTTGTCGGGATCGGTTGATAATACAAAAACGCGAATGCTCCAAGTGCTCCGAAAGTTCCAATTTGCATATTGTTCAGCAGGTAACCTGCCATGAGCATAATTCCAGTCGTAGCTCCCGCGCCAAAAACACGCAACAACGAATCTTCTGTTTTTTTAATAGTCGTTATTTCTCGAAAAAATTTTTTCCTCTTATCCATTGCAAAACTCCTGATTCCATAATTGATTTTTGTGCCTGCTATTTTCGAATAAGTAGTAACTTTTAAATTATTCAGGATTAACGATAATTGTGAGATCACAAATCCATATTAATTAAAAAAAGAAGGCATCATGTAATCACATTATACCTTCTCCTTCCTATTATAAAAATACTAAAATAAATTACTGGTTCAGTAAAGCTATTTACTTACTTCATTTACTGCCTAACTAATTCCGTCTTTTCTTTAGGTACCGTCATCATAATTGAGATCAAAGCAACAATACCGAAAGCAACGTTTAGCAATAATCCTGCTGAACCAGCTATTTCCATATTTCCGTTTGTTCCAATGGCATTAAATAAACTTGAAGATAATGCAACTCCCATAGCACCGCCTAAAGAACTAGCCATCTTATAGATACCAGAAGCACTACCTATTTTATCTGATGGTGCATTTGAAATAGCAGCATCTGTTGAAGGTGTTGCATAGATTCCTAAACCAAAACCATATAAGGCAAATCCAACAAAAACTAATACATTATAGGCGATTCCAGGTATGAACGTGAATGTCATAAGAGCAATCCCGATAATTGCAGTAAATGTTCCAACCATCATTGGTTTCCGAGAACCAAGTTTTTGTAAAACTTTTTCGCCTATTCGAATAGAGCTTAAGACACATACCAAATAACCAATAGTTAATAAGCCGGATTGGAAAGAAGAAAAACCACGGGCAATTTGAACGTACGTATTCGCAACGATCATTGTTCCTGCAGAAGCATTTAGCAAGAAATTAGATAAAGTAGCTCCACTATACGCTTTATTTTTGAATAATGAAAAATCAATAAAACTGTTTGTATGCTTCATTTCGATTCTCGCAAATAAGAGAGCTGAAATAAGAAATACCACAAGCAAGCCTACAATAACAGGATTTGTCCAGCCCATAGAAGCTCCTGAAGTGATTACAATATTAATGGTTAACATAGCAACGACAAAAGTGATCAGTCCGCCAATGTCAAAAGGTTTCTTTTCGCCAACAGCTGTGACTTTGCTTTCTGGAGTGCCTTTAAGTAAAAGCAGGCTCGTCACTGCAATAATGATTGAAATGATGAAAATTGAACGCCATCCGAAATACGTTGCAACAAATCCTCCAAAAAATGAACAAATACCTGATCCACCCCAAGAACCGATTGACCAATAGCTCAATGCACGTTGTCTTTCGGCTCCTTGAAAATAGGTTTTCATCAAGGCTAATGTAGAAGGCATAATACAGGCAGCTGAAATCCCTTGGATAATACGACCAGCAATCAATAAAACCGAACCTTGTGCTACAACCAAACATAAAGAACCGATGATACTTAGAATCAATCCAATATTTGTTAATTTAACACGTCCATATTTGTCAGCTAATCCTCCTGCGGCTACCATAAACATACCTGAGAATAAAGCGGTCAAACTAATAGAGATGCTTAAAATTCCTGATGAAATGCCTAAATCTGATTGAACAGCTGGCACAATATTTACCATTGATTGAGCAAATAACCAGAACGTCACTACTCCTAATACAATCCCCAATATCAGTTTATTATTTCCTTTATATTCTGTTTCCACTACTCTTCATTCCCTCTTTTCAAATAATCGATTACTAAAGTTCCCATTGTTTCTGCAGCAACCGTCATGCTTTTTTCATTGATTTTAAATTTTGGATGATGATGAGGGTAAGCTTTTTCACCCTCAGGACTTGCGCCAACATATAAGAACACGC
>NZ_DAMDAK010000021.1:21505-32382 GCF_032094055.1 Carnobacterium sp. | reverse complement strand
AAGTACAGGGTAGAGTAGAATTGATTTCAGCCCTTCCAATGACTTAGGCATACCTTTTAGAAGCTTTCTTAAGAAAAGAATGACATAACCTGCTAAGAAACCAGCAGCTAATCCACCTAAGAAACCAGCATTACTTTGAACAGCCATAAATCCACCGACCATACCTGGCATTAATCCGGGACGATCACCGATACTCATGGCGATATAACCAGCTAAAATAGGGATCAAGAAGTTAAAAGCATTACTGCCTAATGAATTTAAGAAAGTAAAAATCTCGCTTTTATCTCCAAAGTAAGGTTCAACTAGGAAAGAAAGAGCCATAATGATACCGCCGCCGACTACGAAAGGCAGCATATGCGAAATCCCATTCATCAAATCTTTATAAACTTTACTTATAATAGAACCTTTTTCTTCTTCTGAATCCTCCATATCTCTTTCACCACTTGCATGGAAAGTAGGAGCTTGCTGTTTAACTGCTTTATCGATCAGTTCTTCAGATTTACGTATTCCGTCACTTACTGGACGTTGAAGAACATGTTTGCCATCAAAACGATTCATTTCGACATTTTTATCAGCAGCAACGATAACACCTGCAGCACGCTTAATATCAGCTGCGGTCAATCGATTTTTAACACCTTCAGTTCCGTTGGTTTCTACTTTGATATCTACGCCCATTTCAGCAGCTTTTTTCTTCAGAGCATCTTCAGCCATATAGGTATGAGCAATTCCAGTAGGACAAGCAGTTACTGCAATAACAAAAGGACGATCAACATCGGGAGTTTTAGTTGCTTCAGCTTGTTGTTCGGCTTTTTCATCAGCTAACCGTTTTTGCTCTGCTTTTGTAAATAAATTTTGAACTTCATCAGGTGTTGTTGTTTCTTTTAGAGAAGCAACAAATTCAGGGTTTATTAATAACCGAGATAAGCTAGCCAAAGCTTGCAAATGAGTGTCATTAGCACCCTCTGGAGCAGCAATCATAAAGAATAAATAGGTTGGTTGACCATCTAAAGCCTCATATTCCACGCCTTTTGTACTTTTAGCAAATAATACAGTAGCTTCATTGACTGCAGCTGTTTTTGCATGCGGCATAGCAATGCCATCTCCAAGTCCTGTTGAAGTCTGAGCTTCTCTGGCCATGATACCTTCTTTAAAAAGAGCCGGATCATTGAGGCGGTTTTGAGCAGCTAAGCTAGCAATCATTTCATCAATTGCAGCTTCTTTAGTGGTTGCTTTTAAATCCATTATCATGACGCTTTTAAGCAATAAATCGTTGATATTCATATTTTTTCCTCCTAATAGTTAACTTAACAAAGTTACATGAACTTGAGAAAGAAGACGGTCAATCTCTTTTTTCTTGGCTAAATCATCTGAAAAAGCTGTAGCACTGCCTGTAGCAACACTAGTTTGAAAAGCTGCTAAAGGATCCTTTGTCTGCATAAGCGTTCCGATAAAACCTGCAACCATTGAATCGCCAGCTCCTACTGAATTTTTCACTTTCCCTTTAGGAACAGTTGATTGGTATACTTTATCTTCTGTGAAAAATAATGCTCCATCTCCTGCCATAGAAATCAAAGCATATGAAGCGCCCATTTTAATTAATTCTTTTCCATAAGGGATCATGTCGTCAACAGAATTAAAAGTGACTTGGAATAAATCTGCTAATTCATGGTGATTGGGTTTGACCAATAAAGGATGAAAAGAAAGAGCATCCAATAAGGCTTGTCCTGTTGTATCCATCACAAAACGAGCTCCTGTAGCAACAATTCGAGAAATAATCTGCTGATAAAAATCCTTAGGCAAAGAGGCAGGCTGATTACCGGAAATAACGACTAAGTCATTTGAAGTTAACTGATCGAATTGAGATAAGAGTTCGTGCGCTTCTTTTTCGGTAATAACCGGACCATTTGCATTAATCTCTGTTTCTTGATCAGATTTCAATTTAACATTGATTCTTGTATCGTCTTGAACCGGTGTAAATTGAGTTATCACTTCTTCTTGACTCAACCAGTTGGTAATGAAATCGCCGGTAAAACCTCCTAGAAAGCCTAAAGCAGTCGTAGGCTGTTCGAGTTGGTGAAGCACGCGGGAAACATTGATTCCTTTTCCTCCGGGCAGTTTAATATCCCTTGTCATTCGATTTAACTCTCCCATTTTGAAATTAGGAACTTCAACAATGTAGTCAATCGATGGATTAAGGGTAACAGTATAAATCATTTTTTTGCCTCCTTAATAGTTGTTTGATCAAAGTAACTTTGATAAACAGTATGGTCGATAGTATCTGTCACAATAATAGCATCCTCAAGCTCACAAACTTTTGCAAAGCTAACTTTATCGAATTTTGTTTGATCGGCTAGGAAGTAGGTTTTTGAACTGTGTAAGTGAGCCTGTTTTTTAACCGCTGCTTCTTCAATATCTGGAGTAGTAAAACCAAATTCCGAATCAATGCCATTTATTCCCAAAAAGCTTTTATTAAATCGATAATCATTTAATTGATTGTTACTGACCGTTCCAATGATTGCTTTTGTTGTTGTCTTGATTTCTCCGCCAAGCAGAATTGTTTTTATTTGTAGCTCTGATAATAAAGTTGCCTGCTGAATACCGTTTGTCACAACTCGAATGTTTTTATTTTTTAAAAAAGGAACTAAATAAAGGGTAGTGGTTCCTGCATCTAAAAAAATAGTATCATTTTCTTCAATAAAAGAAGCTGCTAATTCTGCAATGGCTTTTTTTTCTTGGATGTTTTTGGAGGTTTTTTCATGAGCTGTCAATTCTTCATCTAAGTGATAAGTTCTTTTAGCTCCGCCATGTATCCGGGTTAATTCTCCAGCCGCTTCTAATAAAGCTAAATCTCTGCGGATAGTGGATTCAGAGCAGTTTAAATTATTTATCAAGTCTTGAGATTTTACTAGCCCGCGTTGTTTCAATTGAGTAATTATATAATTATGACGTTCTTCAGTTAACATATCGACCCTCCTCGAACTCTTATAATACCATCAAAAACGCTCAAAAACAATCAATATTATTAAGCGGTTTCCGTTCTTGTGCTTTAAGAACTCGTTTGTTATAATTGTTATAGAACAACCATTCATTTTTGATAAAGGAGTTTTTAATGTGATAATTCATATTAAGCCAGAAAGTGATACACCGATATATGTGCAATTAGTTTATCAAATAAAAATCGGGATCTTAAAAAAGGAACTGATTCCTGGTGAAATGTTGCCAAGTGTCCGTAGTTTAGCTGGCGATATTGGCGTAAATATGCATACAGTCAATAAAGCCTATTTGCAATTAGTTGATGAAAAAATTTTAACAAACCATAAAAAAGGCTTTCAAGTAAGAGAGCGTGAACAGATGGATATGAGTGACACGTACCAAGAGGAATTTAAACTCAAATTAACAGAATTGATGATCGATGCTGCTATTTATCAATTATCCGAAAAAGAAGTAAACGTCATACGCGAATCAATCAATACGGAGATACAAAGGAGAGAAGAAAAATGAACTTATTTGTAGGATTTATGGTTATTCTATTTTTGGTAGTTGGAATCATAATGGGATTAACTCCGTTTATGGGACGAAAAAGCAGTCAATTTGGTGTCAGCATACCTGAAACCTACGAAGAAGACGAGCAATTAAAAAAATGGATGAAACAGTATTTCTTAGTTACTGTTATGAGCAGTATCCTTTTTACAATTCCTTTCTTTATTTTTTCTCATACTAAAAATACAGCACAAGCAGAGATGCAACTGGGTATTTATAGTACTATAGGGATACTATTGATCTTAGTGATTGCTAGTTCAACTTATTTAGTGATCCATAAAAAAGTGCAGGCCTGGAAAAGGCAATTACCAAGAGAAAGTGGGAGTTCGCAAGAGATTGTAGTAGATTTAAATTCTCGAAAAAAAGGACTATTGATCCCAAATGCGATTATTATCTTTAGTAACTTGGTGATTATTGGCGGAACAGCACTCATTACTTGGTTAAATTACCAACGGATCCCTGATGCTTTTCCCATTCATTGGGGAATCAATTTCGAGCCAGACCGGTTTGCAACTAAATCCGTTAAAACTGTTTTTGGTTTATTGGGAGTTCAGTTGGTAATGACTCTTATTTTTGTAATAGTCAATTATTCAGTTAAAAGTGCAAAACAAGCTTTAGATCCTAAACATCCCTCTATTTCTAGTTTAAAAAATCGTCTCTTTCGCCAAGCTTGGTCTCGTTTTTCTTTACTCGTTTCTATTTTAACCCAGTTATTGCTAAGCGCACTTCAATTTTCTACTGTGCTGTTCAGCAAAGTACCTATCCAGTGGTTTATCTACCTAACTATTTGCTATACGCTCTTTGTTTTAGGCTATACTGTTGCTCTATCTTTGAAATACGGGCAAGGCGGAGAACGGTTAAAAATGCATGGTATTCCAGAAGAAAAAACTAAGGCAGCACATCGCTATAATGAAGATCGGTATTGGAAGTTAGGGGTTTTTTATTATAATCCTGACGATCCTTCAATTTGGATAGAAAAAAAGTTTGGAATTGGAATAACAATCAATTTTGCTCGATGGCAAAGTTGGGCAACTATCGGAGGAATTTTCTTATTGATTGTCATTCTAACATGGATTTCTAAATAAACTCTTGTTCACTTAAGAAGCTTAAGAAAAAACCCTTCATCCTTATTCAGGTTTAAATGGACAAATCAAGAAAATATCCGTACAATAGGTAATGGATTAGAATGGGGTATACTGAACATAACCTCATTTTTTAGGTAATACGTGACGGAAAATATACTTGTTTACATCTTGGAACAAATGTAACAATAAGGATTCTCGCTGCATCATCTAAAGAGTAACCCAAAAAAATCAAAATAAAACTCTCATAACTGTAAAAAATGAGGAGGAAATTAATAATGTCAATGTTTTTAGACCAAGTAACAATTAGCGTAAAAGCTGGCAACGGTGGTAACGGTATGGTAGCTTTCAGGCGCGAAAAATATGTTCCAGATGGCGGACCGGCTGGTGGAGATGGCGGAAAAGGCGGAAGTTTAATTTTTATTGTTGATGAAGGATTACGAACTTTAATGGATTTTCGTTTTAATCGTCATTATAAAGGCGAAGATGGAGAACATGGAATGAGTAAAAGTATGCACGGCAGAGGAGCTGGAGATACATTTATCAAAGTTCCGCCTGGAACTGTTGTAAGAGATGTGGATACAGGAATTGTTTTAGGAGACTTAATTCATGAAGGGCAACGTTTGACAGTGGCAAAAGGCGGACGAGGCGGACGAGGCAATATTCGTTTCGCTACTCCAAGAAATCCAGCTCCTGAAGTGGCAGAAAACGGTGAGCCTGGTGAAGAACGGAATCTAGAACTAGAATTGAAAGTTCTAGCAGATGTCGGATTAGTTGGTTTTCCTTCAGTTGGAAAATCTACTTTGCTTTCAATTGTTTCTGCAGCACGTCCTAAAATCGGTGCTTATCATTTTACTACGTTGGTTCCTAATTTAGGAATGGTCCAAACAACTCAAGGAAAAAGTTTTGTGATGGCTGACTTGCCTGGACTGATTGAAGGTGCATCGCAAGGAGTGGGTCTTGGTATTCAATTTTTGAGACATATTGAGCGCACGCGTGTCATTTTGCATGTGATTGATATGAGCGGCAGTGAAGGCAGAGATCCATACGAAGATTATGTAACAATCAATAAAGAACTTGAAAGCTATGATCTGCGTTTGTTAGAACGGCCTCAGCTGATTGTTGCTAATAAAATGGACATGCCTGAAGCGGAAGAAAATCTGAAAGCTTTTAAAAAGAAACTTCAGTCTTTGAAAGAAGATGAATATGAGGATGATATCCAAATTTTTCCTATTTCAGCGATTTCACATAAAGGCATCAATAATTTATTAAATGCAACGGCAGATGTACTAGAGACTACTTCTGAATTCCACTTGGAAGAGTTGGAACAAGAACAAGAAGAAGTTGTATTATACAAACACACTGCTGAAGATAAAGGCTATAAAATTACAAGAGATCCTGATGCAACTTGGGTCATATCAGGCGACAAACTAGAAAAATTATTTAAAATGACTAATTTTGATCACGATGAGTCCATTCGTCGTTTTGCTCGTCAATTAAGAGCAATGGGGATTGATGAAGAACTACGTGAACGCGGAGCAGTAGACGGAGATACAGTTCGAATTATGAAATACGAATTTGAATTTGTTGAATAAGAACTGTTGGAATTGAAAAGAAGCCACTTGACATTTGCTCATGTGGTTTCTTTTTTTCGGGAAGTGTTTATCGCTATATTAGCGCAATTTTGTTAAACTAAAGAGGAGTTTCTACTTGCTGTCAACGAGTAATAAAAATCTATAGAGTTAGGATCGGATAAAATGGAATTATTATTTTTAGGAACAGGTGCAGGAGTTCCGGCAAAACACCGCAACGTCACAAGCATTGCATTAAAATTATTGGATGAAAGAAACAGCGTTTGGCTATTTGATTGTGGTGAAGCGACACAACAGCAAATCCTCCATACCACTTTAAAACCGCGGAAAATCGATAAAATTTTTATTACCCATCTTCATGGCGATCATATTTTTGGCTTGCCAGGATTAATCAGCAGCCGTTCATTTCAAGGAGGAGAAGGACCCTTAACGATATATGGACCAAAAGGAATCAAACAGTTTGTTTTAACCTGTTTAAAAGTTTCTGGTACGTATTTAAAATATTCTTTGAAGTTCCATGAAATTAATGAACCTGGTATTCTTTTTGAAGATACACAATTTAAAGTTTCTTGTCTTCCTCTTGAACATGGTATTCAATCTTTTGGCTACCGGATTCAAGAAGCGGATCATCAAGGAAGTTTGCAAGTTGAAAAGCTAAAAGAAGCAGGTGTACCATTTGGTCCACTATATGGGAAATTAAAACAAGGAGAAACCATTACTCTGCCGGACGGCCGCACTTTTAATGGGAAAGATTTTATTGGTGCGACCCAAAAAGGCCGGGTTGTCACAATTCTTGGCGATACCAAAAAGACTGCAAACAGCGTAATCTTAGCTAAAGAGGCTGATGTGCTTGTTCATGAAAGTACTTTTGAAGGATCAGAACAAAAAATGGCTCGTGACTATAACCATTCTACGAATCGCGATGCAGCAGAAGTCGCTTTAGAATCAGGAGCTAAGCGGTTATTATTAACGCATATCAGTGCCCGTTATTTAGGAAAAGATGCTTATGCATTAGAACAAGAAGCACAAAAAATCTTTAAACATACACATATCGTAAAAGATTTTGAAGAGATTAACATTCCGCTACAAAAAGAAACCCATTAAAGAAGGGAAAAATACAGATGAAAAATAAACAAGAAAGATTAACGGATCAGATTATTTTTATTACAGGTGGTTCAACTGGATTAGGCGAACAAATTGCATATGCAGCTGCTAAACAAGGTGCAGTTGTAGTAGTTAGTGCCCGCAGAATGGATCTGCTTTTAGAAGTTAAAAAAAAGTGTGCTGCTTTGTCTGGGAAAGAAGCTTATGCCTATGCAATGGATGTAGCTGATCCTGAAGTCATTCAAAAAGTGATTCAAGATGTATACCAGCAAGTAGGAAAGATCGATGTTTTAATTAATAATGCAGGATTTGGTCATTTTGAAGAAGCGTTAACTTTTGATATGGCGCTTGCTGAAAAAATGTTTAGAGTCAATGTGTTGGGTATGATGTACGTTACGCAATTGGTTGCTATCGAAATGGCAGAGAGAAAACAAGGACACATTATTAATATTGCTTCACAAGCTGGAAAAATAGCAACACCAAAATCAACTATCTATTCTGCTACAAAATTTGCAGTAATGGGTTACTCAAATGCGCTGCGCTTAGAATTGAAGCCTTTAAACATTTATGTGACAACTGTTAATCCCGGTCCAATTGAAACGAACTTTTTTGATATCGCGGATGAGAGCGGCAATTATTTAGAAAAAGTAGGCCGCATGGTCTTAAATCCTGTTATGGTTGCTAACCGTATTGTAGAGTTGATCGGAACATCTAAAAGAGAGCTGAATTTGCCTTATTTAATGGAAGTTGCGGGTAAATTGTATTCTTTATTCCCAAGAACTGGTGATTTTTTAGCTTTAACTTTTTTCAATAATAAATAAAGCTTTTTCTTAGGGGGAATAACCTGCACTATGCTAAAATACAAGTAGAGAAGCTAGTTTTTTTTATAAAGTAGGAGTATGATAAGTTTTTTTGCATTTAATGTCTAGCGTTCAAGCTCTGACCTCTCGTGAAAAAGATGACTATAAGGCCTAAAGTCACGCTAAGCGTGCTTTATACTAGTCGACGTAACCAGCTAAAGCTGGAAGTCTCCTAGCAATTGCGCAGTATGCTTATTTGCTGGTACTTTAAGAGATTCATCTCGTAGAGTACCAGTACAAGGCGACGAAAGGAGCGTTGCTCCCCAAGTCGTATTCTCTATTTTTACGGAGGTCAAGGCGAGCTTGTCCGTTTTTCTTACTTAGGAAGGGGAAGAAAAGATGAAAAAACAATGGGGAACAGTTTTAGCCATCATATTGGTGTTGTTAATTGCATTATTTGCCGTTTTAAATGTAGCAGACGTGCCAGTTAATTTCGGTTTTGCTCTAGTTACATGGCCATTAATTATGGTTATTTTAGGTTCTTTGTTTATCGGAGCGTTGATTACGGTTTTGATTGCAACGAGTACAGCATTTAGAACAAAGAAAAAAATCAAAAATTATGAATCTGATTTGTCAAATGCAGAAGAAACAAAACAGCAAGAGTTGAAACAAGTAAGAGAAGAATACGAACATAAGATAACTGAAAAAGATGAAAAAATAATTGAACAAGCAAATAAAATTGATAGTTTAGAAAAAGAGTTGGTCGAACGAATGACGGCTACAACACCTACACCGCCGACTTCATAATATAAAATCAGTTGCTGATTGCTTCTAATGAGTAAGAATGTAAGGAAAATCCGTTATCGGAAGTTTCTTACATTTTTTTATATACATTTTTGGTTCTATTATTTTTGGTGTTGGTAAGAAAAATGAATCTATTCTATAGTCTTGAAATTTTCGGAGGAATAGTGGCTGCTTGCAGCCATGTAAAGGATTCTGAAAAAACGAAGCACTGTGGGCATGTGCCCAAGTGTATCATGTCTGTAAAACTGCTGAAACAGCAACAGCCATGACAAGGCTTGAAAGACTGGAGACACTAAGTCTCCAGTCGATCCCATGGCTTCTTGCGAGCAGACACGTAAATTCCGGAGGGAATTTCACTATCTGAGAATTACCAACACGATTTAACAAAGAACCACATTTTTTAGCGAAAACGTAACGTTCATTTTCTTTTCTTGCAAGCGACTAATTTATCGTGTTACTATGTATACGGTTACTTTAAGGAAAAGAGATATTTATGGATGTTAACTAGTTTCCAAAACTAGTTTGTCTAGTTTTGGAATTAATGGTAAAATACAATCAATCATAAAAAATGAAACAGGTGAGATAGTGAATAAAATAGAAGAAGAGCTTATTGAGTGGACACAAGAGATTACTGAGTTTCATTTTCCGCGCTGGGAAGAATTGCCTGACTTTGATCTTTACATGGATCAAGTTTTGACTTTAATTGATAAATACCTCTTTGTTTTTAATCCAAGTAAACAGAAAAAGATTATTACAGCTTCAATGATAAATAACTATGTGAAACTGGATTTAATTCCTCCACCTGTAAAAAAGCGTTATAAAAAAAAGCATTTAGCTTATTTGATTGCTATATCCGTTTTAAAACAAGTGTTAACCATACCAGAAGTTAAAGAAGGGCTCGTTTATCAAGCTTCTATTAGTGGAATTCGTGGGGCATATGATTTATTTTGTACAGAACAAGAAGCCGCATTGGTAGCCATTGGGTCTCATCTTGTAAAGAAAGAACCTTCTCCGTTGCCATTGTTGCCAGATGACACTGATATGAACAATTTAGTTGTGCGAACTGCAACGATTGCAGTAGCAACTAAAATTGTTACAGAAAAAACGTTAGCACTGATTGGAGAAGAAAAGGTAAGAAATAAAAAAGATGGTAAATCGAAAAAATAAAATTGCGAGGTAAAGAATATGACTGAAGAAAAAGTTGCGTTTCTTGTGGACTCTGGTTCAAATGTTCCTGAAGAGTATATTGCATTAGGAAACATGAAAGTTATTCCATTAAAGGTTATTTATAAAGATGAAGAATATACGGACAACGTAGATATTACTGCACAAGATGTTTATGATCGCCTTAACGAAGAAATTCCTAAGACTTCTCTTCCGAGTGGAGAAGTTATTAGCGAAATTTTAGCACAAATTCAAGCAGAAGGATTTAAAAAAGTTATTTGTGTGACTATTTCAAGCGGATTAAGTGGTACAAATAATATGGTTCGCCTTGTAGCAGAAAATTTTAAAGATATGGATATTTTTACAGTTGATTCGAAAAATATTGGAATAGGCAGTGGCTTAATTGCTGTTCAAGCTTATAACTATGTCAAAAATGGCCTAAAGTGGGAAACAATCAAGGGTAAATTACTTGAAGATGTGAAAAAATCTAAAGTGTTTTTTCATGTACCCACATTGGAATACTTGCAAAAAGGTGGACGTATTGGTTTAGTGGCTTCCATTTTAGGAAATATATTGAATTTAAAACCCATTATTACCTGTAATGATGATGGGGTTTATGATACAGTTGCAAAAATTCGCGGGAGTAAAAAAAGTGTGCAAAAAGCCATTGATTTAGCCAAGGAATTTGCAGGGAATGCTAAAAAGTATAATTTAGCTATTGCTTATGGAGGAAAGACGGCCAAAGCTCAAGTGCAAGAGATCCGTGCAGAACTTCAGAAACAACTCCCGCA
>NZ_DAMDAK010000021.1:17788-21495 GCF_032094055.1 Carnobacterium sp. | reverse complement strand
ATTTTGAACACACATTTGAAGGGGAAGTGAGCCCGGCATTGGGTGTCCATACTGGTCCTGGCTTGATTGGAATTGGTATAAGCATCTTAGAGCCTTAATAAGGAGAAAGTCCTTTTAGATCTACTCAAACAATAAATACTTAAACAGTAGCTAACTAAGGTTGGAATAAAGTGAGGTGACCACTTTATTCCAACCTTTAATTTATGAATCAACCTTTTTTAGTGTTTATTTGTTATAATGTAAAAGTTAGGAGTGAAGCCGTTTGTTAAAAACACATACAAAATGGAAAGTAAAAGAAGAATTGCCGTTAAGCGAAGTAAAAAGACAAGAACTAGATCCAGAATCTACTTATACATCGTTGTTTCTTTCTCTATGTCTGCAAAGAGGGCTGGAAACCGCAGAAGAAATTCAACAATTTTTACAACCTGATGAAACATGGATTCACGATCCTTTTATGCTGAAGGATATGGATAAAGCTGTTTCACGGATTATGGAAGCTATTGAAAATGGCGAACGAATCACTGTGTATGGCGATTACGATTCGGATGGTGTTACCAGTACCGCTGTACTAAAAGAAACCATAGAAATGATTGGAGGAGAAGTAAATTTTTACATTCCCAATCGGTTTAATGATGGTTATGGTCCAAATGTCCAAGCGTTTGAAAGCTTAATTTCATCAGGCACAGCACTAATTCTCACTTGTGACAATGGTATTTCAGGTCATGAAGCTATTGCTCGAGCAAATGAATTAGGAGTTGACGTTATTGTAACCGATCATCACGAAGTACCAGCAGAATTGCCAGCTGCTTATGCTATAATTCATCCACGTCACCCAGATGGAAATTACCCCTTTGGTGAATTAGCAGGAGTCGGAGTAGCTTTTAAGTTAGCTACTGCGTTATTAGGCGAAATGCCTTTTGAGTTACTAGATTTGGTAGCTATAGGGACCATAGCAGATTTAGTATCGCTAACAGGAGAAAACCGAGCATTGGTTCTACAAGGATTAGCTGTTTTGAAAGATTCTCAAAGAATTGGAATAGCGGCTCTTTGTAAGGTTGCTGGCGTGAAACAATCAGAAATAGATGAAGAAACAATTGGGTTTATATTGGCTCCCCGTTTAAATGCGATAGGACGTTTAGGTGATGCTACTCCTGCAGTAGAACTACTGACAACATTTGATGAAGAGGAAGCTGTTAAATTAGCTAAACAGATTAATGAAAAAAATATTGAACGGCAAACTATTGTTGCTTCCATTACAGCAGAGGCTTTTAATATGATTGAAAAAAACAATAGCGATCCTCATGTATATGTTTTAGCGAAAGAAGGATGGCATGAAGGTGTTTTAGGTATCGTTGCGAGTAAAGTTGTAGGGAAAACTGGCAAACCTGCTATTGTTCTTAATATAGATAAAGAAAAAGGGTCAGCAAAGGGTTCAGGCCGTAGTGTCGCTGCTTACCATCTTTACCATGCTTTGGAAGATGTCGCACATTTGACTACGACATTCGGCGGTCACCATATGGCAGCTGGATTAACTGTGCCTATCGAAAATATTCCGACGATTCAAACCGAACTTAATGCCTTTTTAGTGCAAAGCGGCTTGGAAGATCAATTAGCTGAGGAAATAGTTATTGATGAGCAGTTAAAGCTAACCGATATTACTCTTGAAGCTATTGAAGAGATTCAACAACTTGCGCCATTTGGAACAGATAATTTAAAGCCGACTTTTATTTTAGAAAAAGCTAAAGCTCAGGATGTTAGAAGAATTGGCAGCGACCAAGCTCATTTAAAATTAAAGTTAGTCAATGATGAAACTTCCTTAGATGTAATTGGTTTTCAGTTTGGATCAGTTGCTGAGGAAATAGGAATAGATGCAGAACTGACTTTGGTAGGAAAGTTAAGCATCAACGAATGGAATGGTTTACGTAAACCTCAGTTAATGATCGAAGACTTAGCTATCGAAGGGACGCAAGTCTTCGATTTAAGAAGTACCCAAATCTCTCCAACTATTTGGAAACTAGCTTCGGCTGATTATGTTTTTTTTGACAAAAAAAATTACGAAGCAAATGTAGAAAAAATAGCTGAAGCTAGCTCTGCCCAGTTAATTACCGATTTTTCTGCAACTGAAGGATTTAAGATGCAGACAGCGCATCTTATTTTAGTAGATTGTCCTCCAGATTTAGCTTGGTTAAGCCGTTTACTACAGAACTGTCATCCAGAAAAAATCACTGTTTGTTTTTATAGTCAAGAGAATGCTTATTTAGAGGGAATGCCGACTCGTGATCAATTCACTAAAGTATATAAATTTATAACGACACACGTGAATATCAATGTACGACAACAATTAAATGTATTAGCCGACTTTTTAAAAATAAAAGAAAACTTGTTAATTTTCATGATTTCAGTGTTTTTTGAAGTAGGATTTGTTACAATAAAAGACGGTGTTATGAACATAGTTCAAAATACCGAAAAAAGAGAATTAACAAAAACAGATAAATATCAAAAACGACTGAGAAAAATAGAAGCTGAAGAAGCACTTATTTACAGTCACTTTACAGAACTGGAAAGCTGGCTAAAGGCTCAGCTGAAAAAAGAACTGTAAAATTGAATGGAGGAAAAGATTCAATGGATTTAAAAGAATATATTGCAGACGTACCGGATTTCCCAGAAGAAGGTATTATTTTTCGTGACATTTCACCCTTGATGGCAGATGGGGAAGCTTATCGTTATGCAACAAATGAAATTGTTCAGTATGCAAAAAATAAAGGGGTAGACATGATTGTTGGACCGGAAGCTCGCGGTTTTATCGTTGGTTGTCCTGTAGCTTATGAATTAGGCATCGGCTTTGCTCCTGCAAGAAAGAAAGGAAAACTTCCGCGTGAAACAGTTGAAGTTAACTATGGTCTAGAATACGGCAATGATATCCTGCAAATTCATAAAGATGCCATTAAACCTGGCCAAAAAGTTTTAGTTTGTGATGATCTTTTAGCCACAGGTGGTACCATTGCAGCAACCATCAAATTAATCGAACAATTAGGCGGAGAAGTTGTAGGGACAGCTTTCCTAGTTGAATTAAGTGAGTTAAAAGGCCGCGATAAAATTAAAGACTACGATATTTTAGCTTTAATGGAATATTGATTTTTTTCTTTAACAAATAAATGGAAAAGAGGTTGACCCTAAAGGGCCAACCTCTTTTCCATTACTTAACAATTTTTATTAACGTGTTCCAAAAGGCAGACGCGATATCCACTTTGTCATGCCTATAGTAGCTTAGCTACGTTAGTCACTCTACACTGTTTATGATTAAAAAATATGGCTTCGATAAAGGCCGACAACTTTTCCTAGAACGGTTACTTCATCTAAAATAATAGCATCCATTGTATCATTTTCTGGTTGTAAGCGATAGTAATTACTTTCTCGATAAAATCTTTTGCAAGTCGCTTCATCTTCATTGGTTAAAGCAATAATAATGTCACCGTTATTTGCACTTGATTGTTTGCGGACAATCACTTCGTCACCGTCGAATATCCCGGCGTTGATCATACTTTCACCGCGAATAGTCAGCATAAAAAGAGCTTCGCTTTCTTGTTTTAAGTTAGGAGGAAGCGGAAAATAATCAGTTGCTTCTTCTACTGCTAAGATAGGTTCTCCAGCTGTAACAGTACCCAGTAAAGGAATGTGTTCCAATTGAATGCCTAGTTTTGATAAAC
>NZ_DAMDAK010000021.1:16052-17778 GCF_032094055.1 Carnobacterium sp. | reverse complement strand
ACGCGGTTTGCTTGGGTCCCGTTGAATATACCCATTTTTTTCTAATCTTGCTAAATGACCATGGACAGTTGATGTAGAAGACAAAGAAACGGCTGTTCCAATTTCACGCACAGTTGGCGGGTAACCCTTTAACTGTACTTGTTCATGAATATAATGTAATACTTCCATCTGTCTAGATTCAGGAGTCTTACGCATAAATAATCGCACCTCATTTCTTAGATTGTATATTCATTGACAGAATACCATAAAATTATAGGACAATCAAACAAATGTTCGCTATTTTGTAAACTAATTTAATGTATTTCCTTATTTTTTTTGGTATAGTAGTGAAAGAATAAAAAAATGGAGTGAGTAAAATGTTGCCTAAAGATCAACTAGAAAGAATTAATGAATTAGCAAGAAAATCTAAAAATGAAGGTTTGAGTCTTTCTGAACAAACGGAACAAAAAAAACTACGTGAAGCCTATTTAGCAGCTTTTCGTGGTGGCATGCGCAACCATATCGAAGGTTTAAAAGTCGTTGATGAGACTGGTAATGATGTAACACCTGATAAGTTGAAAAAGATCCAAAAAGAAAAAGGCTTTCATAATCGCTAAAAGCAATTTAAGCTGCTGGATACAATCGAAAAATATTTTTAAATTATTGTATTCAGTCGTTGCTTCGATAGCGATAAAACAGTAAACTAGAGGTAACACAATTGAAAGGATGATTTAATTGTTTGACAATACGGACCAACTAGCGGTAAACACGATTAGAACACTCAGTATAGATGGAGTACAAAAAGCCAATTCGGGACACCCAGGATTGCCAATGGGAGCAGCGCCAATGGCTTATACCCTTTGGACTCAACACTTAAAAGTGAACCCTAAACATTCAAATTGGGTCGATCGTGATCGATTTGTTCTTTCAGCTGGGCATGGATCAATGATGTTATACAGCTTATTGCATCTAGCAGGCTATCAAGTTTCGATTGAAGATCTAAAAAGCTTCCGTCAATGGAACAGTAAAACTCCTGGACACCCTGAAGTTCATTATACGGATGGTGTCGAAGCGACAACCGGCCCTTTAGGACAAGGGATTGCGAATGCGGTAGGAATGGCTATGGCTGAAGCCCATTTGGCGGCGACTTATAATAAAGAAAATCATACTATCGTAGATCACTATACGTATGCTTTGTGTGGCGACGGCGATTTAATGGAAGGGGTTTCGGCTGAAGCTGCTAGTTTAGCTGGTCATTTAGGTTTAGGCAAATTGATTATGTTGTATGATTCAAATGATATTTCTTTAGACGGACCCACGTCAAAAGCTTTTACTGAGAATGTAGGCCAACGGTTTGAAGCTTATGACTGGCAGTATATTTTGGTAAAAGACGGAAACGATCTTGATGAAATCAATGCAGCAATTGAAACCGCCAAAGCAGAAACAACTAAACCAACCTTAATCGAAGTTAAAACAGTCATTGGTTTTGGTGCACCAAATGCTGGATCGCATAAAGTTCATGGGGCTCCTTTAGGACCAGAAGGAATTGAAGCTGCGAAAAAAGCTTATGGTTGGGAAGGTGAAGATTTCTTTGTTCCTTCAGAAGTGGCTGATCGTTTTAAAGAAACGATGGTCGATAAAGGGGCGGATGCTGAAGAAGAATGGCATACGGCTTTTGAAGAATACCGTAAAGCCTACCCTGAGTTAGCTGCTCAATATGAACAAGCTATGAAAAATGAATTGCCAA